>NZ_JAIZVX010000123.1 GCF_021768455.1 Aquabacterium sp.
CAGGTGCCCCACCCCAACGGCATGCACGAACTGGCGGTGCCTCTGACGCGGCGCTGAGCCCTGGGATCAGGCCGGCCTCTTGCCCTCACGGCGACGCCGGGCAAGGCCATTCCAAGCATGAGCGACCGCGTGCGGCCATCCCAGGCGCGCACACGACCTTTGCCAAGACGGACGGTCAAATGTCGACCTCGACCTCGTCGCCATGCAACTCCATCAGTTCACGGCGAGAGGCGGCTTCGCCCTTGCCCATGAGCTTGTTGAAGGAGCCTTCCGTTTCACCGAAACCGGGTTCGCCATAGGCCACAGGCAGCAGGCGGCGAGTGTCGGGGTTGAGCGTGGTGTCCCACAGTTGCTCGGCGTTCATCTCGCCCAGGCCCTTGAAGCGGCTGATGGACCAGGCACCTTCGCGGCAACCTTCCTTGCGCAGCTTGTCGAGGATGGCGCTGAGTTCGCCTTCGTCCAGCGCATACAGCTTGGCCGCGGGCTTCTTGCCGCGGGCGGGCGCATCGACCCGGAACAGCGGCGGGCGGGCGATGTAGATGTGCCCGGCTTCAATCAGCTTGGGGAAGTGGCGGAAGAACAGCGTCAGCAGCAGCACCTGGATGTGCGAGCCGTCGACGTCGGCGTCCGACAGGATGCAGACCTTGCCATAACGCAGGCCGCTCAGGTCGGGCGAGTCGTTGGGGCCGTGCGGGTCGACCCCGATGGCCACCGAGATGTCGTGGATCTCGTTGTTCTTGAAGAGCAGGTCGCGCTCGACCTCCCAGGCGTTCAACACCTTGCCGCGCAGGGGCAGGATGGCCTGCGTCTCCTTGTTGCGGCCCATCTTGGCGCTGCCACCGGCCGAGTCGCCTTCGACCAGGAAAACCTCGTTGAGGCTCAGGTCGCGGCTTTCGCAATCGGTCAGCTTCCCAGGCAGCACGGCCACGCCCGAACCCTTTTTCTTTTCGACCTTCTGGCCGGCACGCTGGCGGGCTTGCGCCTGCTTGATCACCAGCTCGGCCAGCTTCTTGCCGTACTCCACATGCTGACTGAGCCAGAGTTCCAGCGCCGGCTTGACGAAGGTGCCCACCAGGCGCACGGCGTCGCGGCTGTTGAGGCGCTCCTTGGTCTGCCCCTGGAATTGCGGGTCCAGCACCTTGGCGCTCAGCACGAAGCTGGCGCGGCTGAACACGTCGTCCGGCATGAGCTTGACGCCCTTGGGGCTGAGCGCGTGCATCTCGATGAAGCCTTTGACGGCATTGAACAGGCCGTCTTTCAGGCCGGATTCGTGCGTGCCGCCCGCCACCGTGGGGATCAGGTTGACGTAGCTCTCGCGCATGGGCGAGCCTTCTTCGGTGAAGGCCACGCACCAGGACGCGCCCTCGCCTTCGGCAAAGGTGTCGTCCGAACCCGAGGCGAACTGCGCGCCTTCGAACAGCGGGATCAGGGGCTCGTGCGCCAGCGTCTGGGTGAGGTAGTCGCGCAGGCCGCCCTTGTAGAGCCAGGTCTGCACCTCGCCGCTTTTTTCATGCGTGAGCGTGATGGTCACGCCCGGCATCAGCACGGCCTTGCTGCGCAGCATGTGCACCAGCTCGGCCTTGGGCAGTTCGGCGCTCTCGAAGTATTTCGGGTCCGGCCAGGCGCGCACGCTGGTGCCGTTCTTGCGATCGCTGGCCGTGGCCGGGCGCACGCTCACGGGCTCGATCACGTCGCCACCGCTGAAGGCCAGCTGAGCGACCTGCTTTTCACGGCACACCGTCACCTGCAGGCGGGTGGACAGCGCGTTGGTCACGCTCACGCCCACGCCATGCAGCCCCCCCGAGAAGCTGTAGGCACCGCCCGATCCCTTGTCGAACTTGCCACCGGCATGCAGGCGGGTGAACACGATCTCGACCACGCTCACGCCCTCTTCGGGGTGCAGGCCGAAGGGGATGCCGCGGCCATCGTCTTCCACGCTCACCGAACCATCGGTGTGCAGCGTGACGGCGATGCGCTGGCCAAACCCTGCGAGGGCCTCGTCGGCGGCGTTGTCGATCACCTCCTGGATGATGTGCAGGGGGTTGTCCGTCCGGGTGTACATGCCCGGGCGCTGCTTGACGGGCTCCAGGCCCTTGAGCACGCGGATGGACGCCTCGCCGTAAGCGGCGCTGGGCTGGGATTTGGAGGGGGCGTTCGGCTTGGAGGACATGAGGGCGGATTCTACGAACATCGGCCCGGCTTCACGGCCGGACCCAGGTTTTCGGCGCCTCAAAGACCGTTGTGATGGGCTTCAGGTTGCGCCATTCGGCCTCGGCCTCGCTGCCCGACCCCGGCACCACGCCATGGAAAGCCTGGAAATCGGCCTTGAACCGCGACAGCGCCCCGTTCAGCCACAACACCGTGGCCAAGACGTTGAGGTGGTCCACACGCTGCGCCACATCCCCTGGCCTCACACCCGCGCCGAAGAACAGGGTCGGGATCCGGTGGGTGCCGGTCACGTAGCCATCGCCACGGCGTGTGTCGGTGCTGCCGTCTTCGTCAAAGGTGACGATGAGCAGGCTGTTGTGGGCCTTGGCCCAGGCGGCATAGGGCCCGATGTGCGTGCGCAACCAGTCGTCGGCCACTTGGGCGGTGTTGCTGTGGGCGTCGTGCTGCTCGTTGGGCACCACGATGCTGACGTGGGGCAACTGGTCGAAGCCCAGGGGCTTGCCTTGGGCGTCGCGGTTGAAGCCACGGAAGGCCTTTTTCAGCAGCGGATCGCGGGTGGGTTCAAAGCCCAGGTTCACGCTCACGGGCATCACGTGGCGGGCCAGGTCGCCCTGCAGGCCTCGGGGGCTGGTGGGGGCGATCTGGTCGGTCCAGTTGATGGCCGGGTTGTGCTTGCGGCGGTAGTCGTCGCTCAGGGCATGGCCGGCGCTGCAGGGGGCCAGGCTGTCGTCGGTGCCACAGTTCCAGCTGGGATAAGGCAGGGACTCGCAGAAGCTGGCAAAGCTGCGTCCCGACTGCATCAGGGCCGCGCCCAGGTTGGGCGAAGTCAGCGGCAGCCAGGCATCGGGCAGGTTGTTGTTGGCCACGCCGACCTGGGTCTGGCGCGGCGCGGGCAGCGGCGTGCCTTGGCGGTCGAACAGCGCTTGCCCACGGTAGGGCGAACGGCTGTCTTCAAACCAGGCGGGCAGCACGCCCTGGTGGTGCCCCGAAAACAGATAGAGGTAATTGGGTTGGCTGGAGCGCGTGGGGAGGCTCGATCCGTAAGGCGTGCGGGCGAAGTGGGCATCGGTGAAGCGCGCACCTTGACTGGCCAGCTCGTTGAGGTAGCGCCAGTCGGAATCCGAGCCGTAAACCGGCGCATTGCGCTCGCGGCGCTGGGCCTCGGTGGCGTCAAAGGCCGAGAGGTTCTCGAGGACGACGATGACGGTGTGGTCGGGACGCCAGACCGGCTCGGGATGGCCCTCGTCGGCCACCGCGGCGGGGCGTTGCCGCGCCGCTGCCCACCTGGGCAAGGCGGTCAGGCCGCCAGCCAGACCGGCCAGCCCGGCACGGATCACACGCAAGAACGAACGACGATTCACACGAGAAGACATGAGAGCAGGCGACTCAAAAAAGGCAATCGGGCCAAAGCACTGAAAACCGAGGTGTAAAACCGGGTGCTTACCCTGGGGAAAACACCACAACTGTTGTACGCTTGGGCATTCTTGCCGTGAAAAGCGGCACAAATTTGGGATCCAGCCATGATTGTTGCCCGCGCCATCGCCACCTTGCTCACGGCCACTGCCGTGATGTCGGCCGCCCACGCCACCTCGTATTCGGTGTCGGTGCCCACCACCGAGCCCTACACCCGCTTCGAAAACTTCGTCACCCCCGGCGATTTCACCGACAGCTTCAACTTCACCCTGAGCTCGGTCTACGAAGGCTACCTCTGGCTGTTCCCGCAACAGGATGCCTGGTTCGTCTCCGCCGCCGACAACACGAAGGGCGTGACCCTCACCCTGGTCAACAACGACACCGAAACGGAATACACCGCGGTGCTCTACCCGACGGTCAAGGGCACGGTCTCGTTGTGGGAGCCCGGCGTGCTGCCGCTGGTGATCAACGGTTTTGACCCGAACAAGTCCCTCTACCTGTCTGGCAGCTTCGAGCCGGGCAACTACTCGGCCCTGGTCACCGGCACGGCCACCGGCAGCAACGGCGGCAACTACGTGCTCAAGTTCAGCCTGCAACCCGTGCCCGAACCCGCCACCTTTGCCCTGATGGGGGTGGGTCTGGTGGGCATCGGCCTGATGACCCGCCGCAAAGGCTCGGTCGCGGGCTGAGCCGCCCAGACCGTCTCACTGCGACCCGGTCGCATGACAGGCAGCAAAGCGCCCTTGAGGCGCTTTTTTCATGCGGTCTGACAGCGCGCCGACTGGCGCTCAGCGGAACTGACCGAGCATGCGCTCCAGCGCCATGGTCAGCGGCTGCTGCATCATGGGCAGGGTGAGCCACAGGCCGGTGAGGCCCACGCCCAGCGTGACCGGGAAGCCGATGCTGAAGATGTGCATCTGGGGCGCGACCCGTGAGACGAGCCCCATCACCAGGTTGACCAGCAGCAGCATGCCCACCACGGGCAGCGACACCCACAACCCCAGCTTGAACAACTCGGCACCCCAGACCTGGGGCTGCAGCACCCGCACCACCGACAGCGGATCGGGCGAGACCGGGAAAGCCTCGAAGCTCTGCAACACCGCGGCGGTGAGCAGAAGGTGCCCGTTCATGACGATGAACAGCCAGGCCGCTGTGGTGCCATAAAAGCGGCTCACGGCCGTGACCTGGCCGCCACTCATCGGGTCGAAGAAGCTGGCAAAGTTCAGGCCCATCTGCAGGCCGACGATCTCGCCGGCGAACTCGATGGCCGCGAACACCACGCGGGCCGCGAAGCCCACCGTGAGCCCGATCAGCACCTGCTGCACCATGACCATGAAGGCGTCTGGCGAGTTGATGGTGATGGCCCCCAGAGAGGGCGGCAGGCTGGGCTCGGCGGCCACGACCACCAGCAGGGCCAGGCCCATGCGCACCCGGCGCGGGATCACCCGCATCGACAGCACCGGCGCCGAGGTGAAGAGGCCCAGCACGCGGAAAAAGGCCCAGAGCCAGGGCGAAATCCACGCCAGCACCTGGGCTTCGCTGAAGGTGACCACCTCAGCCCACCACGGTCGGGATCATCTGCAGCACCTGCTGGATGTAGTTCACCAGGGTGCTGAGCATCCAGGGGCCGGCCACACCGAGGGTGGCAAAGGCGGCCAGCAGTTTGGGCACGAAAGACAGGGTCTGTTCGTTGATCTGCGTGGCGGCCTGGAAGATGCTGACCACCAGGCCCACCGCCAGCACCACCAGCACCAGGGGTGCCATCACGGTGAGCAGGGTGAGCAGGCCGTCGCGGCTGATGGTGAGGACTTGTTGGGGGTCCATGGGGTGCCTTGTTCGAGAAGGGTTGGGCTCACTGCACGAAGCTGGCGGCCAGGGAGCCGAGCAGCAGGTTCCAGCCATCGGCCAGCACGAAGAGCATGAGCTTGAAGGGCAACGCCACCATCACGGGCGAGAGCATCATCATCCCCAGGCTCATGAGCACGCTGGCCACGATCATGTCGATCACCAGGAAGGGGATGAAGATCAGGAAGCCGATCTGAAAAGCCGATTTCAGCTCGCTGGTAACGAAGGCCGGCACCAGCACGCGCAGGGGCACGGTTTCGGGTTTCACATCGCCTTCGAGGCGGGCGAGCTTGACGAAGAGGCCCAGGTCGGATTGGCGGGTCTGCTTGAGCATGAAGCTGCGCATGGGGCCCTGGCCTTTTTCCAGCGCCTCGTTGAAGCTGATCTGGCCGGTCGAGAAGGGCTCGTAGGCGTCCTTGTAGACCTTGTCCAGCGTCGGGCCCATCACGAAGAGCGTGAGGAAGAGCGACAGGCCCACCACGACCTGGTTGGGGGGCGCGGCCTGGGTGCCGATGGCCTGGCGCATCAGGCTGAGGACGATGGCGATGCGGGTGAAGCCCGTCATCATCAGCAGGATGGCCGGCAGGAAGCTGAGCGCCGTGAAGAACAGCAGGGTCTGGATGGGCACCGAATAGCTGGTGCCGCCACCGCCCTGCCCCACCAGCAAAGGCAGGGTCGCGGTGGCAGAAGGCGGCACGGCCTGCGCTTGTGCCTGGGCCAGGCCAGCCCACAGCAGGCCGGCAGCCAGCCCAAGGGCCCAGGGGCCGAGTTGGCGGAACCGGGTCTTCATGCGGCACCTCCGTGCGGGCCGCCATCCACACCCCCAGCGCCACCAGACGTCCCCTTGTGGGCGCGACGCAGCAGTTGGGCGAAGGCCGTGCCGCCGGGCAGGGCGTGCAGGCCCGGCATGCCCTGTGGCGGGGTCACGCCAGGCTGGGGTGCCATGGTGTGCAGGGTGGTGATCTGCTGGGCCGTGACGCCCAGCACCAGCCAGGTTCGGGCCTCGCCCTCGCCCACTTCCACGGTGAGCAGGCGCTGCCCCGGGCCGATGTTGAACTGGCCCACGGGCTTGATCAGGGCGGCTGCGCCCGGTGCGGCGCCCGTGGCCAGGCCAGAGCGCTTGAGCACCCAAAGGCAGATGGGGATGAAGGCCACCACCAGCACGAACCAGAACACCATCAATCCACTGGAGGGCATCAGAGGGCTTTCGTCTTGATCTCGGAGCCTGCGCTCAGCCACCGCGGCTGAGGCGGCGCATGCGTTCGGAAGGGGTCACGATGTCGGTCAGGCGGATGCCGAACTTGTCGTTGACCACCACCACCTCGCCCTGGGCGATGAGGAAGCCGTTGACCAGGACGTCCATGGGTTCGCCGGCCAGGGCATCGAGCTCCACGACCGAGCCCTGAGCCAGTTGCAGGATGTTCTTGATGGGGATGCGGGTGCGGCCGAGTTCCACCGTGAGCTGGACGGGGATGTCCAGGATCATGTTGATGTCGTTGCCGGCGGGGTTGCCGGCCGGGGGTGCGGCATTGAAGTTGGCGAAGGCGGCCGGGGTCATCTGAGGCGCGGCGCTGGTGACCTCGCTGGCCGAGCCGGCAGATGCGCCGGCGGCAGCGGCAAAGGCGTCATCGGTGCTGGCAGAGGCCGTGGACTGCTGTGCCAGGGCGGCTTCCCATTCCGCGGCCATCGCGTCCTGTTCGGCGTCACCACCGGCGGGCGGAAACTCTGCGGGATCAGACATGGTGTTCTCCAAGCCAGCTGTGGTTGCCGGCCGTCAAAAGCTTTTCAATGCGGAGGGAATACTTGCCGTTGGAGGTGCCGTAGTAGCAATCGAAGACGGGCACCCCATCGACCTTGGCCTGGATGATCTTCTCCAGGTCCAGCTCGATGAAGTCCCCGGGCTTGAGCGCCAGCAGCTGCTCCACGGTCGCAGGGGCATGTGCGAGTTCGGCCACGAGGTCGACCTGGGCAGACTGGATCTGCTGGGTCAGCAGCTTCACCCAGCGGCGGTCGGGTTCGGCCGAGTCGCCCTGGATGGACGAGAACAGGATGTCGCGGATGGGCTCCAGCGTCGCATAGGGGATGCAGATGTGGATGGTGCCGCTGGTGTCGCCGATTTCGAGGGTGAAGGAGCAGCACACCACGATCTCGCTGGGCGTGGCCACGGTGGCGAACTGGGGCTGCATCTCGGAGCGCTGGTAGTCCAGCTCGACCGGGTAGATGCCCTGCCAGGACTTTTTGTACTCGGCGGTGATGACCTCGACCAGGCGCAGGATGATGCGCTGCTCGGTGGCGGAGAAATCACGGCCTTCGATGCGGGTGTGGAACTTGCCGGCCCCGCCGAAGAGCGAGTCGATCACGGCGAACACCAGCGTGGGATCGCAGACGATCAGGCCCGAGCCCCGCAGCGGCCGGATCTGCACGATGTTGAAGTTCGTGGGCACCACGATGTCGCGCAGGAAGGCGCTGTATTTCTGCACCTTGATGCCGCCCACCGACACCTCGGGCGACTTGCGGATCAGGTTGAACAGCCCCACCCGGATGTTGCGGGCGAAGCGCTCGTTGATGATCTCCATGGTGGGCATGCGCCCACGCACGATGCGCTCCTGCTGCGCCAGGTTGTAGTCGCGGATGCCTTCCTTGGGCGCCTCTTCCTGCTCCAGCTTCTGGCTTTCGCCGGTGATGCCTTGCAAGAGGGCATCGACTTCGTCTTGCGAGAGGATTTGCTGGTTCATGATCGGCTGACTTCAAAGACCGGACATGGCGGGACGAGCGGGAGGGGCGCCACGCTCACTGGATGATGAAAGAGGAGTACGCGACCTGCACGATGGGGTTGTAGGACTCCACCTTCTTCTTTTTCTTCTTTTTCTTCTTGGGCGCGTTCTCGTCTTCCGGCTCGTCCTCCTCCGGCTCTTCGATGTCGTAGCCCAGGGCGCGGCCGGCCTCGCGGCGGATCTCTTCGGCCAGCTTCTGCTTGCCTTCGGTGGTCAGCAGTTCTTCCGAGGATTTGTGCGAGAGGATCATCAGCACGCCGTTGCGGATGGCGGGCATGTAGGCCTTCATTTCCTCGGCAAGCTTGTGGTCATCGACCTGCAGACTGATGCCGACCTGGGCATAGCGCTCGGCATCCTTGTCGGCCAGGTTGACGATGAAGGGGTCGAGCGGAACGAAGGTCGGCGGGCCTTCGTGAGCGTCCTTGCCATGCTCGGGCTTCTTGGCCTCCTTGGCCGGCTTCTTGGGGGCGTGGTCTTCGCCACCGTCCTCGCCCTCGGCCGCCGCAGCCGCTTCGGCCTCGGCCGCTTTCTTCTTCATGATGAAGAAGGCCGCACCACCACCGCCCAGCAGCAACACGGCCACGGCCGCGATGATGATGATCAGTTTCTTGTTGCCCTTCTTGGGGGCATCGCCTTCGGCCGGGGCCGGAGCGGGGGCTGCTGACATTCGCAAATCTCCTGGGGTTCCCGCCTCGGCCCTTCAACAAAAGGATTCCGAGGCATGAAAGGATTCTCCGAAGTCAGCCGGTTCGCGAAGAACCGATAAACCGTGGGAAACACGGTTGATTCTGGGTGGCGGGCCGCCAACGCTCAGGCGTAGAGGTCCAGCCCTCCCAGACGCCCCGGACGCGGGGCGCGCACCGGACGCAAGCCGGTGTCGAGGGGCTGGGCGTCGCTGTCGCCACGTTCACGGCCTGCCCCGCCCTGTGTGCGCTCGGCCTCGCGGGCCATCTGCTGGGCGAAGGATTGCTGCTGGGGTGTCTGGGAGGACACGTCGCTGCCGCTCAGGCTCAGGCCGATGCTGTCGAGCGCGGTCGAGAGCAAAGGCATGCTGGCTTCGATCGCCTGACGTGTTTCTAAGGCCGCCGCGGCAAAATCCACCTGCGCCGATTGCCCATCCAGTGAAATCTTCACGTTGATGGGGCCCATCTCGGCCGGGTTGAGGTGAAGTTCGGCGGTCATGGGGCCGTCGGTGGGCGCAGTGCTGACCCACATGCTGACCTTCTCGGCCAGGGCCTGGGCGAAATCGGTGCCGCCAAAGGGTGTTTCTAGGGTGGCACGCTCGTGGCGCAGGGCACTGGCTTCGCCGCTGCGCTGGGCGCCACCGGTGGGGCCTTGCAGGCCACCCGAGAGCAGGCTGGCAAAGGCCGTGGTGTCGGCCCGGCCCTCGCCCGAGGCCCCCACAGGGGCCAGCATGACCTCGGCCTGCAGCGATGCCGAGCCGCTGGCGCTGCGCCAGGCGGGGCTGTCGAGCGAGATGGTGGCCGAGAGCTGGCTGGGGTCCAGAGCGCCCTGCCCTGGCTGGCTGGCACCGTCCCCACCGAGGCCGTTTTGGCCACCCTGGCCGGTTACACCACCTGAACCGGCATCCAGCGCAGCGTCGCCCTCCTGGCCCTGGAGGGCTTCCGACTGGCTGAGCTGGGCCAACCAGGCCATCATGCCGGCCGTGTCGTGGGCCTGAACGTGGGCGGGCGGCGTGAGCTCGCGCACCACAGCGGCCGCGTCTGCCGCGGGGGCGGTGTCGGTCTGATCGGCTTCATCGGCGCGGTCATCGGCCTGGGCCTCGTCGGCGCGGGGTGCGCCTTCCTTGGCTGCGGGTTTGGCCTGGGGCTTGGGCGCGGTCTTATCCGGGCGGTTGGCCTGCTGTGCCTGCTGGGCTTGTTGCACCAGCCGGGCCTGGCTCTGCATGGCCTGCAGCTGCTCGGTGCTCAGGCGGGTGGTGGCCGGGTTGGCCGCCTGCGTCGGCCTGGGCGGTGTCGCAGGGCGGGCCGGGCTGGCAGGCTTGGGCTGGGCGGCGGGCTCGTCGTGGGCGGCCGCGTGCTGGTTCAGCCATTGTGAGAAGGCCTGCTGCGAACCCTGGCCTGCGCCCTGGGCGCCAAGCCGGCTCATCAGGTCTTGCAGGGCGGCGGTGCCACCCTGCCCGTTGCTGCCGTTCAAGCTGTTCACGGCGGCCGACGCGGTGATGCCGTTGACGCTGCCGATGCCACTGGGTTTGATCGGGGTGCTCATGGTCCGAGGCCTTTCCTGTGCGGTGTCTGCGGCGGTCAGAGCGAGCGCGACGCCATCGGCGAGCCACCCGCCCCGAAGCCGGAGGTGTTCAATGCAGCGCGGGCTGCGATCTCGTCGGTGGCTTTCTGCTCCTGGCGGTTCTGGCGCTGCAGCGCCTCCACCTGGCGTCGATCGATGAGTTGCGCCACCGCGGCCACCTTGCGTTCGCGCTCGATCAACTGGAGCCGCAGGCGCTCCATGTGCGCCTTCGCCTGCTCCACCTTGCGATCTTGGTCTGAAACGGCATCGGCCAATCGCAGCATGAAGTCCTGATAACACCGCATGATTTCCATGCCTCCCGTCTGGCGAAATTGCTGCTGCCAGCGGTTCTGGTAGTCACGGCGCCAATCCCCCAGGGACTGGGCCTGCTGTCGGGCCGATTCATGGGCCTGGCGGGCGGCCTCGAGGGCGCTTTGCGCATCGTCTCGGGCCTTCTCCGCTGATTCCAACACCATCAACAGAGACTGGATTGCGCTCATGGGGCTGTGCTTTCAGGCGTTCAGTGGCCGACGATCTGGTGGAGCTGTCCCACGCTGTCGTCGATGTAGGCGGGGGTGTGCATGCCTTGCTGCAGCATGCGCACCATGGCGGGGTGCACGCGCACGGCCTGGTCCAGGTCGTGGTCGCCGCCGGGCACGTAGGCGCCCAGCTGGATCAGGTCGCGCGCCTTGCTGTACTTCGACCACAGCTGGCGGAAGCGTCGGGCATCGTCGATGTGGGCAGGGTCGGCCACGTTGTGCATGACGCGGGAGGCCGATCGCTCGATGTCGATGGCCGGGAAGTGCCCCGCTTCGGCCAGCTCGCGCGAGAGCACGATGTGGCCGTCCAGGATGGCGCGGGCCGCGTCGGCGATCGGGTCCTGCTGGTCGTCGCCCTCTGACAGCACGGTGTAGAAGGCCGTGATCGAGCCATGGCCGTTGAGGCCGTTGCCGCTGCGCTCGACCAACTGGGGCAGCTTGGCAAAGCACGATGGCGGGTAGCCCTTGGTGGCGGGCGGCTCGCCAATGGCCAGGGCGATCTCGCGCTGGGCCATGGCATAACGGGTGAGCGAGTCCATGAGCAGCAGCACGTGCAGGCCCTGGTCGCGGAAATGCTCGGCCACAGCGGTGGCGTAATTGGCGCCCTGCATGCGGGTCAGCGGCGGGGCATCGGCCGGGGCGGCCACCACCACCGAGCGGGCCAGGCCCTCTTCGCCCAGGATGTCTTCGATGAATTCCTTCACTTCGCGGCCCCGTTCGCCGATCAGGCCCACGACGATGACGTCGGCCTGGGTGTAGCGGGCCATCATGCCCAGCAGCACCGATTTGCCCACACCGGAGCCGGCAAACAGACCGATGCGCTGGCCGCGCCCCACGGTGAGCATGGCGTTGATGGCGCGCACGCCGGTGTCCAGCGGCAGGCGCACCGGGTCGCGCTCCATGGCGTTGATGGGGCGGCGTGCCAGGGGCTCGCTGCGCACGTGTTTGAGGGGGCCTTTGCGGTCCAGCGGCTCGCCCTGGGCATTGACAACACGGCCCAGCAGGCCACTGCCAATGGGCAGGTGGCGGGTGCGGTCTTCGCTGCGGCGCCAGGGGTGGTTGGGGCGCCCCAGCACCGGCGGGTTGATCGGGATGGTGCGCGGCACCACACGTGCGCCGCTCGAGAGCCCGTGCACCTCGGCCGTGGGCATGAGGTATGCCCGATCGCCGGCAAAGCCGACCACCTCGGCCAGGGCGGGGGTGGATTCCAGCCGGGTTTCGGAGTGGATCTCGCACACGGCGCCCACCGGCAGGCGCAGGCCAGCGGCCTCCAGCACCAGGCCGGCCACGCGCACCAGCTTGCCCTGGTTCTCCAGCGGCATGGGCGTGCTGGCGCAGGCGTCCAGGTCGTCGAGGAAGCGGTTCCAGCGGTCCAGGGCCACACCCTGGTTGCCACGCAGCGGCATGTTCATGCGTCACCCTCTTCAGGCCGGGCGGGTGCGTTGCCGCTGTCGCCAGGCCAGTTGTCCAGCTCGTCCTCGCCCTCGGGCAGGTGCACCTCGGTATCGCCCAGGGCTTCCTTGCCGCCGTTCCAGGGGGCCTGGTGGCCCAGGCCGGCGGCGGCGCGGTCCCAGCGGGCCTCGACCGTGGCGTCGACCACGGCGATGTCGGATTCCACGATGCAGCCGCCGCGCGTCACCTGCGGATCGGGCACCAGGCGCGCGCCGCGGGCACCGAGCAACTCGGCCAGCTGCCCCTGGGCCAGGGCGTGGTCATCGGGGTTGAGGCGCACGGCCACCTGGCGGGCCGAGCTCAGCAGCACGCCCAGGGCCTCTTCCGCCACCTCCAGCACCACCTCGGGCCGCTGGCTCAGTTCGGCGCGCACCACCTGGCGAGCCAACTCCAGCGCCACGCCGGCAATGCGGCCGGCCAATTGCTGCTCCAGCGATTCGAGGCGCTGGTGGTAGTCGTTGGCGATGGCGCCGACCTGCTCGCTCATGAAAGCGGCCAGCTGCGCAGCCTGGGTCTG
>NZ_JAIZVX010000124.1 GCF_021768455.1 Aquabacterium sp.
TGGTGGGATGGGGTGACCCTTCAGAAGCGCCAGCCCAAGGGGCGCAGGAGCTCGGCCGTTTCATACAAGGGCAAGCCCATGATGCCGCTGTAGCTGCCTTCGATGCGCTCGGTCCAGGCCCCGGAGCGGCCCTGGATGGCGTAAGCGCCCGCCTTGCCAAAGGGCTCACCGCTGGCAACGTAGCGGTCGATTTCCGCTGTGTCCAGACGGCGCCACTGCACATGGGAGGTGCTGAGGCGAACCACGCCCCCCACGACCACGGCCGTGAGCACACGGTGGGCGCGTCCTGAGAGACAGCCCAGGATGCGGGCGGCATCGGCGGCGTCGGCCGGCTTGCCCAGGATGGCGTCTCCCAGGGCCACGGTGGTGTCGGCACACAGGATGGGCGCCTCGGGCCAGCCCGGGCCTTCCGCAGCCCGGCGCAGGCGACGCTGGCAGGCAGCCTCCCATTTCGCCAGGGTCACGCGCTGGACGTAGTCCTCCGGGGCCTCGCCCGGGCGCTCGGCCTCCAGG
The DNA here is from genome assembly GCF_021768455.1 of Aquabacterium sp. Classification (GTDB taxonomy): domain Bacteria; phylum Pseudomonadota; class Gammaproteobacteria; order Burkholderiales; family Burkholderiaceae_C; genus Aquabacterium. Next base: position 514 of record NZ_JAIZVX010000124.1, read on the forward strand.
GCCTCGGCGTCCTCATCGGGGTCGGGCAAGAGCAGTTCGTGCCGCACACCCAGCTGGTCCAGCAGCTGGCGCCGACGCGGACTTTGCGATGCCAGGTAAAGCCAGGCGCCAGCGGACGCAGCGAGATCAAGGGACATGGTGTGCAGAAGAAAGCGGGCCAGCCTGGATGCTAGCGCGGCGCGCGGGCGCAGACCTCGTCGCGCATCATGACCGCCTGCAACCACTGGGTGCGCTGGGGGGCACGGGCCAGAGGCCATTGCTGGCGCCAGACCTCACCCACAGGCCCCAGGGCCAGCATGGCCTGGAGCTCGGCGGGCGCGGCCTGGGGCTGGTCCATGTCGAGCCAGACGGCCACGCAGGGGGCCTGGGCCGCGGCGAAGCCCAAGGGCGGTGGCAGGTCGGGCGAAACGGCGGTCCAGGTCCGGTCTTGCGGCCGGGCGTCGGCCAGGATGCCGGCAAGGTGATCGTCCCCCGTGACCAGGCGCAAGGGCCCGGCGCCAAAGCGCGCGTGCAGCGCCACCGACATGGCTTCGGAAGGCCGATCGGTCCAGCAGTTGCGGCAATGCTGGGCTGTGCGGGTGGGCTCCCACCAGCGCACCAGGGCCAGCATCAGCGCCAAGGCCACGCCGCCCCAGATCAGCATGTCAAAGCGACGGGCCCAGACCGCGGGCAAGACGGCCGCACGCCCCAGCGCCCAGACGCACAGCCAGACGGTGAAACCCGGCACCACCGGCCACAGCCAGCGTGGCGTGAAATGCGAGCCCTTCATCGCCGACACCAGCACCACCAGCAGCACCAGGCCACACAGCACCTGCCAGCCCACCCAGCGCATGGCCAGGCTCGGCGCCGGCGAGGCCGCAGCCCTGCGCCCCTTGAACCAGGCCAGCAGGCCCAGCCACAGGGGCACCAGAAGCAGGTATTCCACGCTGCCCAGCACGACATCCACACCCGGCCGCCACCAGGCCACATGGCCATCGCTGACCACGATCTGGTGGGCCAGCGACAAGGGCCCATCGCGTTGCACCCACCACCACTGCGCGTAGGGAGCAAGGCACAGCAGGCACAGGCCCAGCGCCAGCAGCAGGCCGCCAAGGTGGGCTCGCCAGAGAGGCCACACGCCCAGGCCACGCGAACGGCCTTGCCAGGCCAGCACCCCCAGTGCGGCCAGCAAACTGCTGCCACACCAGAGCACCGCATTGAGTTTGGCCAGACAGGCCGCGGCCGCCAGCAGCCCGACAGCAGGCCACCAGCGCGGCGCCGCCAGGGCCTTGGCCACGGCCACGCTGCCCCACAGGGTGATGGCGCCGGCCAGCACCGTGTGCGTCAGGCTGTCATGCACCCGCCACATGGCCAGCATCAGCCCCAGGTGGGCCAGCAGCACACGGGCCTGCGTGGCCGGGTTCGCACCCAGTGCGCGCGCCAGGCCCTGCACACCCCCCAGCCAGGTCAACAAGACCAGGTAGCGTGCGCATTCCAGCGTCAGCTCCCAGCTGGCACCCGCAGGCTTGAGTGCCAGCAGCAGCCAGGTGTAGAGCGGCGGCTGACGCAGGCCATAACCCATCTGCCACGACTGCGCAAAGTAGACCTGCTCGGCGCTGTCGATGTCCATGCCATCGGGCTGGACAACCTTGAGCACGGCATAAGCCAGCACCCACAGGGCGATCACGCCCCAGGCTCGCAACAAGGGCGAGCGCCCCAGAAGATCAGGCACGGTGATAAGGATGGTTGTGCAGCAACGACCAGGCCCGGTAGACCTGTTCCAGCAGGAAGACCCGGGCCAGCGCATGCGGCAGGGTCATGTCGGACAGGCGGATGGCCTCGTCTGCCGTCTTCTTGAACGCCGGGTCGATGCCATCGGCACCGCCGATGATGAAGACCACGTCGCGGCCATCGTGCTGCCAGGCCTCGGTGCGCTCGGCCAGTTGCACGCTGGTCAGGCGCGTACCCCGTTCATCAAGGATGACGCGGCGCGTACCGCGCTCGATGGCCGCCTCCATGCGCGCCGCTTCGGCCTGCATGATGACGGCCACGGGCTTGCCTTCGCGCGGCTCGGCCTTGAGGGCCTTGACCTCCACCTTCCAGTCTGGCGGGAAACGCTTGAGGTAATCCTCGCACGCTTCGTTCGCCCAGTCCGGCAGGCGGTGGCCGATGGTGACCACCGTGAACTTCATGGCCTCACGCCCTCTTCCAGCCGCGGCCGATCAACGTGCCGTCTTGCGGGCAGGGGCCTTCTTGGCCGCGACCTTGGTGGCAGCCACCTTCTTGCCAGCGACCTTGCGCACCACAGGCTTGGCCGGTGCAGCCTTCTTGGCCGCCACCTTCTTCGCCGCAGGCTTGCGAGCCGGGGCGTTGACCACGATCTTCTGGATCGGTGCGGCCTTCTTGGCTGCCACCTTCTTGGCGGCCACTTTCTTGACGGCCACGGTCTTCACCGCAACGGCCTTCTTGGCTGCCACCTTTTTGGCCGCGACCTTTTTCGCAGCGGCCTTGCGGGCAGGCGCCTTGGCTTCCACAGGCTCGGCCTTCACGGTCTTGGCGGCCTTCTTGGCTGCAACCTTCTTGGTCGGGGCGGTGGTCGCAGCCTTCTTCGCCGCGGTGGTCTTGCCTGCCGCCTTCTTCGGCTTCACGGGCTCGTCGTCATCGGCTTCTTCGGCCTTGACCAGACCCGCCTTGGCGGCCTTGAGCTTGATCGCCACCGGCTTGTCGCCCCAGATCTCTTCGAGCTGGTAGTACTGGCGGATGGCCGGCTGCATCACATGCAGCACGGCGGCGCCGCAGTCCACGATGATCCATTCGCCGTTGTCCTGGCCTTCGGTGCGGGGCACCGGGAAGCCTGCCGCCTTGACCGCCTCGCGGACGCTGGAAGCCAGGGCCTTGGTCTGGCGGTTCGACGTCCCCGAGGCGATGATCACGCGCTCGAACAGGGCCGAGAGGTGCTCGGTGTTGAAGACGACGATGTCTTGGGCTTTGACATCTTCCAGGCCATCGACGATGGCGCGTTGCAGTTTACGGATGTCCATTCAGCGGGGGGCGCCAGGGGCGTAGAGTTGATGGTGGGCAATATAGCGCGCCACGCCGGGAGATACCAGCGAAGGCGCCAGGGAAGCAGGCTCCTCGCCTCGGCCAAGCCGGGCGCGGATGTCTGTGGACGACACGGCCATGGGCGGCATGGGCAGCCTCACGACGGTGTGGGGGTGGTTCAGCAAGGCCTGCGGCGGTGCGATGGCCTGGTCGCCACGGCAGGCAACGGCCAGCGTGACGCGCTGCAGCAACTCGGCCCAGCCGTGCCAGCTGGGCAGGTTGGCATACTGGTCCTGGCCGATGACGAGCACCCATTCGGTCAGGGCGCCCGCGGCATCCGCCTCGACCTCCTGCAGGGTTCGGACCGTGTCCAGCGTGTAGGAAGGACCGGCGCGGTTCACCTCGATGGCATCGACCACGAAGCGCGGCTCATGGGCCACCGCCGCTTCAACCATGGCGATGCGGTGCACCGCCGGCGCCAACGCCCTCGCCTTCTGCCAGGCCTGGCCGACCGGGATCCAGCGCACCTCGTCGAGCTGGAGGTGCTGCAGCGCGGCCTCGGCCAGCGCCACGTGGGCGTTGTGCACAGGGTCGAAGCTGCCACCCATCAGGCCAATGCGGCGTGGGGTGGCTCGGGAAACGGGCGCAGCGCTCAAACGGTCAGACCCAGTCCCGCGGGGGCAGGAAATCGGTGTAGAGCCGGGCCTCGGCGCTGCCGGGTTCCGGATGCCAGTCGTAGCGCCACTTCACGATCGGCGGCATCGACATCAGGATGCTTTCGGTGCGGCCACCGGACTGCAGCCCGAACAGCGTGCCGCGGTCCCAGACCAGGTTGAACTCGACATAGCGGCCACGGCGGTAGGCCTGGAAGTCGCGCTCGGTCTCGCCGTAGGGGGTGTCGCGGCGGCGCTGCAGGATGGGCAGGTAGGCCTGGGTGAAGGCATCGCCCACCGAGCGGATCATGGCGAAACCGCCGTCGATGCCGAGCTCGGAGAAGTCGTCAAAGAAGATGCCGCCCACGCCACGGGCCTCGTTGCGGTGCTTGAGGAAGAAGTACTCGTCGCACCACTGCTTGAAGCGAGGGTGCTTGTCGTCGCCAAAAGGTGCCAGCGCGTCCTTGCAAACCTGGTGGAAGTGGCGTGCGTCCTCTTCAAAGCCGTAGTACGGGGTCAGGTCCATGCCGCCACCGAACCAGGCCACCACCGTGCCATCGGGCTTGTGGGCGGCCAGCATGCGCACGTTCATGTGCACCGTGGGTGCGTAGGGGTTACGTGGGTGGAACACCAGCGACACGCCCATGGCTTCGAAAGGGCAACCCGCCAGTTCGGGTCGATGCTGCGTGGCCGAAGGCGGCAGGCTCGGCCCCTTCACATGCGAGAAATTGCACCCCCCGCGCTCCAGCACATGCCCCTCTTCGACCAGGCGAGAGCAACCGTCGCCTTGCAGACGCTCCTGCGGGCCGCGCACCCAGGCGTCCTTGACGAAAGGCTTGCCATCTTCGGCTTCGAAAGCCGAGATGATGCGGTCCTGCAGGTCGAGCAGGTAGGTGCGGACGGCGTCGGTGTGCAACTGGCTCATGCGGTGATCCTGGGGCGATGCGGTGCGGCGGCCGGTCTGCTCAGCGGGCCTTGATGGCGCGCCAGCCGATGTCGCGGCGAGCCTGCATGCCATCGAACTGGATGCCGTGCATGTGGTCGTAGGCGCGCTGTTGCGCCAGCTTGACCGAATCGCCCAGGGCCGTCACGCACAGGACACGGCCGCCGCTGGTGCGCACCACGCCCTGCTCGTCGAGCACGGTGCCGGCGTGGAAGACCATCGCGTCATCGGCTTCGGCCGGCAGGCCGGTGATGGCGTCGCCCTTCTTAGGGTCGAGCGGGTAGCCGCCTGCGGCCATGACCACGCCCAGCGCCACACGGCGGTCCCACTGCAGCTCGACCTGGTCGAGCGTGCCATCGGTGGCGTGCAGGAAGACGTCGACCAGGTCGCTCTTCAAACGCATCATGATGGGCTGCGTTTCCGGGTCACCCATGCGGCAGTTGAATTCCAGCGTCTTGGGCGCGCCGTTGGCGTCGATCATCAGGCCGGCGTAGAGGAAGCCGGTGAAGGGGATGCCGTCCTTGGCCATGCCGGCCAGCGTCGGCTGGATGATCTCGTGCATGGCCTTGGCGTACACATTGGGCGTGACCACCGGGGCCGGCGAGTAGGCGCCCATGCCGCCGGTGTTGGGGCCGAGGTCGCCATCGAGCAGGCGCTTGTGGTCCTGGCTGGTGGCCAGCACGGCCACGTTCTTGCCATCGGCCAGCACGATGAAGCTGGCTTCTTCACCCTGCAGGAACTCTTCGATCACCACCCGCGCACCACCTGCGTTGTGCTGCACGCCCAGCTTGTTGTCGAGCAACATCCAGTCGATGGCTTCGTGCGCTTCCTGCAGCGACATGGCCACGACCACGCCCTTGCCGGCGGCCAGGCCATCGGCCTTGATCACGATGGGCGCACCGTGCTTGTCCACGTAGGCGTGGGCCGCGGTGGCCTCGGTGAAGGTCTCGTAGAAGGCCGTGGGGATGCCGTGGCGCTTCATGAAGTCCTTGGCGAAGGCCTTGGAGCTCTCCAGCTGCGCCGCCTTCTGGGTGGGGCCAAAGATGCGCAGGCCTCGGGCTCGGAATTCATCGACCACACCGGCCGCCAGAGGCGCCTCGGGGCCCACCACCGTCACGGCGATCTTGTTGGCTTCGGCAAAGTCGGCCAGGGCCTTGACATCGGTGATCGCGACGTTGACCAGGCGCGGGTCGCGCGCCGTGCCGCCATTGCCAGGCGCCACATAGACCTTCTGGGCCTTGGGGGACTGGGCCAGTTTCCAGGCCAGGGCGTGCTCGCGGCCGCCCGAACCAATGACGAGGATGTTCATGGGGTGTGCTCGGTTCAGTTCAATTCGGCGTTGTGATAGACCTCCTGGACATCGTCCAGGTCTTCCAGCACGTCCAGCAGTTTTTGCATGCGGGCGGCGTCGTCGCCCGTCAGCTCGATGTTGTTCTCGGCGCGCATCGTGGCCTCGGCCAGCTCGGCCGTGAAGCCAGCGGCTTCGAGCGCGTTTTTCACGGCTTCGAAATCGGCCGCGGCGCTGAGCACCTCGATGGAGCCATCGTCATGCGTCAGCACGTCTTCGGCGCCAGCTTCCAGGGCCACTTCCATCAGCTTGTCTTCGTCCACACCCGGGGCGAAGAGGAACTGGCCCACGTGCTTGAACTGGAAAGCCACCGAGCCCTCGGTGCCGAGGTTGCCACCGTGCTTGCTGAAGGCGTGGCGCACTTCGGCCACGGTGCGCACGCGGTTGTCGGTCATGGTGTCGACGATGATGGCCGCACCGCCGATGCCGTAGCCCTCGTAGCGGATTTCTTCGTAGTTCACACCATCGAGGTTGCCGGTGGCCTTGTCGACGTTGCGCTTGATGTTGTCGGCCGGCATGTTGACGGCCTTGGCCTTCTCGATGGCCAGGCGCAGACGCGGGTTCATGGCGACATCGGCCCCGCCCGCACGGGCAGCAACGATGATTTCACGGGTGACGCGGGTCCAGATCCGGCCGCGCTTTTCGTCTTGGCGACCTTTGCGATGCTGGATGTTGGCCCACTTGGAATGACCGGCCATGGTGACGAGCTCCGGGATGTATTTGTCTGTTGCGAACGACACAGCGCGCCCCGCCCGAAGGTGGTGCGCGCATGGATCCTGCTCTGTGGTTGAGCTAGGTGATACTTCGATTTTACCTTTCGGCCGGGCGAGCCCCCGCTTCCCGGCCCCGGAAGGCGACATTTTTCTCTCAGGGAGCCCCGTCATGGCCGATCCGATCCTGCTTGCCCGCCACCAGAAAGCCGAATCCTGGCTGCTGCCGGCCCTGGCCAACCGCCATGGCCTGATCACCGGCGCCACGGGCACGGGCAAGACCATCACCCTGCAGAAACTGGCCGAATCGCTCTCCAACCTGGGTGTGCCGGTCTTCATGGCCGACATCAAGGGCGACCTGACCGGCATCTCGCAAACCGGCAGCGTGTCGCCGAAGCTGGCCGCCATCCTGGCCGAACGCGGCCTCGACACCCCCGAGCCCGTGGCCTGCCCCACCACCCTGTGGGACGTGTTCGGGGAGCAGGGTCACCCGGTGCGCGCCACCGCGTCCGACATGGGCCCGCTGCTGCTGAGCCGCATGCTGAACCTGAACGACACCCAGCAAGGCGTGCTGCAGCTCGTGTTCAAGGTGGCCGACGACCACGGCCTGCTGCTGCTCGACCTCAAGGACCTGCGCGCCATGCTGCAGCACGTGGGCGAAAACGCCAGCACCTTCACGACCGAATACGGCAACATCAGCCCCGCCAGCGTGGGCGCCATTCAGCGCGGCCTGCTGCAGATCGAAGAACAGGGCGGCGACCAGTTCTTTGGCGAGCCCATGCTCAACATCGGCGACTTCATGCAGACGGTCGACGACAAGGGCGTGGTCAACATCCTGGCGGCCGACAAGCTGATGAACGCCCCGCGCCTGTACGCCACCTTCCTGCTTTGGATGCTCTCAGAGCTGTTCGAGAGCCTGCCCGAGGTGGGCGACCTGGACAAGCCCAAGCTGGTCTTCTTCTTCGACGAGGCCCACCTGCTGTTCAAGGATGCCCCCGCCGCGCTGACCGAGCGCATCGAGCTGGTGGTGCGCCTGGTGCGTTCCAAGGGCGTGGGCGTGTACTTCGTGACCCAGAACCCGCTGGACGTGCCGGAAACCGTGCTGGGCCAACTGGGCAACCGCGTCCAGCACGCCTTGCGCGCCTTCACCCCGCGCGACCAGAAGGCCGTGAAAAGCGCCGCCGAAACCATGCGCGCCAACCCGGGCCTGGACATCGCGACCGCCATCACCGAACTGGCCGTGGGCGAGGCCCTGGTCAGCCTGCTGGACGACAAAGGCCGCCCCGGCGTGACCGAGCGCGTGTTCGTGTTGCCACCGGGCAGCCAGATCGGCCCGATCACGCCCGAGCAGCGCAAGGCCTTGCTGGACGGCTCGCTGGTGGCGGGCGTGTACGAAAAGACGGTGGACCGGGAATCGGCCTACGAGAAGCTCAAGGGCCGCGCCGCCTCCACCTCCGCGCCAGGCGCTGGCAACACACCGGCTGCAGGCGGCCGCTCGATGCGCGACGAAGCGGCCGACGCCATGAAGGGAGGCGCTGCCGATGCCGCCACCGACGCGGTGACGGGCGGTGCGGGCGGCTGGCTGGGTGACGTGGCCGGCGGACTGCTCAAGGGCAGCGGGCGCAAGGACTCCATCCTGGAGACGGTGGCCAAATCGGCCGCGCGCACCATCGGCTCGACGGTGGGCCGAGAGATCATCCGCGGGGTGCTGGGCTCGCTGCTGGGAGGCGGCAACAGCCGCCGACGCTGACACCGCCGGCTGGCCGCCACGTCTGCGCCCGGGGACCGGGCGCGGATTCAGCGCTCGTGATGCCAGCGCCGCTCGTCACCCTGGTGACCGTGGCGATCGTCGCGGCGCCCCTCCCATGCATCGTGACGGTGATGCGCCCAGCCCCACCAGGGGCGCGGCGGGGCGTACACCACCGGCTGCACATACGCCGGCGCAGGCGCGTAGACCGGGGCGGGCGCATAGACCACCACACCCGGCCCATAGACCGGCGCCGCCTGGTAAATCGGGCGCGGCGCGGGAGCCTGGATCACCACCTGGGGCGAGGCCCAGACCGCCTGCGGCCCGATGGCCACCGCCACACTGACGCCACCGAGACCACCCGCATGCGCCACAGCGCCTGCCGCGGTCAGCAGCGTGAACAAGGTCCATCGAAGGGTTGGGTGAGTGCGCAGGTGGGCCATGGGGTCTCCTCGTGGCGACCGGGGCCGACGTGGTGTCGGCCTGCCAGAACGCCTGAGACCTCAACGGCCACCCTCATGTCGGCGATGACACGGGTTTGTAACGCTGCGTGTCCGCGGGCACGGCCCGAGCAGCCGGCCAGGCGCGCTCAGTGCCCGCCGTCGCAGCGGGCGATCTCCAGCAGACGGTTGACCTCGGTCGGGTGGTTCACCAGGTTGCGCTGGTGCCAGCGGCCGATCAGGTACATGGCACCGGCCACGAACAGGCCAAAGGCCGTGATCGCGCCGTAAGCCGAGAGGCCACCCTTGGTGAGGGCGCTGTAGCCAAAGCCGAGCAGCAGGATGCAGGCCTGCTCGTTGAAGTTCTGCACCGCGATCGAACGCCCCGACCCCATCAGGTTGTGACCACGGTGCTGCAACAGCGCGTTCATGGGCACCACCAGGAAGCCGCCCAGGCCACCCAGCAGGATGAAGAAGGGCACGGCCAGGGCCATGTCACGCAGGAAGTTCATGCCCAGCACCAGCACGCCCATGGCCACGCCCAGCGGGATGACGGTCGTGGCCTTGTCCAGCTTCATCTTCATGGAGGCGACCACCGCGCCCACCGCGGTGCCGATGGCCACCACGCCCACCAGGGACGAGGCCTGGGTGGTGCCATAACCCAGGGCCACGGCAGCCCAGGCCAGCACGATGTAGCGCAGGTTGCCCGAAACGCCCCAGAACAGCGTGGTCGTGGCCAGGGAAATCTGCCCCAGCTTGTCGTTCCAGAGGCGGCGGTTGCAGGAGAAGAAGTCCTTCACCAGTTCAACCGGGCTGTCGCCGAAGGGCTGAAGCGGGGTGTCGGTGCGCGGGATGCGCAGGTTGAACAGGGCCGCGATGACGTAAAGGATGACCAGCGAGGCGATGGCGGCCTCGGGCGCGGTGTCGATGCCGGTGTCGATGCCCGGCACGTCGAGCGCCAACAGGTGTGGCGCCAGGTGCTGGCCCATGAGCTGGCCTCCCATGACCACGCCCAGGATGATGGAGGCGATGGTCAGCCCCTCGATCCAGCCATTGGCCTTGACCAGCTGAGAGGGGGGCAGCAACTCGGTGAGGATGCCGTATTTGGCGGGCGAATAGGCCGCGGCGCCCAGGCCCACCACGGCGTAGGCCAGCAGGGGGTGGGTGCCGAACAGCATCATCAGGCAGCCGACGACCTTGATGCTGTTGGACAGGAACATGACCTTGCCCTTGGGCATGGCGTCGGCAAAGGCGCCAACAAAAGGCGCCAACACCACGTAAAACAGGGCAAACATCGGCACCAGGGCCGCGCGTTGCCATTCGGCTGCGCCACTGGACTTGAGCAATTCCACCGCTGCGACGAACAAGGCGTTGTCGGCCAGCGAGCTGAAAAACTGCGCCGCCATGATCGTGAAAAAGCCTTTTTTCATGCGCGAGCGTCGGTGAGGAACGGTTCCAGGGAGCAAAGACACAAGCCACGCACGCCATGTTCGAGGGCGGCCACAACGCGCGGGCACTCCGTCGGGCAGAGGCGACCGCCTCGCGGCCAGCCATGTCGACGGCCGCAGGTTATAGCACGCCCCCACTGGCCACCCCGAGCCTGTCCCCTCGGCGCATCGACTCCGGCACGCGAACAAGGGATGCGGCACCGCCCCCTTTCCCGGCTGGCAAAATGCCCCCATGCCACGCCCCATCGAAGCCCTGATCCACCTCGACGCCCTGCAACACAACCTCGGCATCGCGCGGACCTGCGCACCGGATGCCCAGGTCTGGTCGGTGGTGAAGGCCAATGCCTACGGACATGGCCTGGTGCGCGCCTTCGAGGGCCTGCGCTCGACCGACGGCTTCGCCCTGCTCGACATCGAAGAGGCCAAACGCCTGCGCGAGCTCGACTGGCGCGGGCCCATCCTGCTGCTGGAGGGCATCTTCGAGCAGCGCGATCTGGAATGGTGCTCCCGGCTGGGCCTGTGGCACGTGGTGCACAACGACCAGCAGGTCGACTGGATCGCCCAGCACAAGACGGAATGGCCGCACCGCGTGTTCCTGAAGATGAACACCGGCATGAACCGGCTGGGCTTCCGTCCACACGCGTTCCGCAATGCCTGGGCCCGCCTGAGCGCCCTGCCCCAGGTGGAAGAGGTCTCGCTGATCACGCACTTCTCGGACGCCGACAGCCCTAAAGGTATCGCCGAGCAGGTGGCCATCTTCCACCAGCACACGGCCGACCTCAGCGGCGAACGCAGCCTCTGCAACAGCGCGGCCACACTGCGCCATGCCCAGGACCCGGCCGTGCGAGGCGACTGGGTTCGCCCGGGCGTGATGCTCTACGGCGGCGTGCCCGACTACCCCGAGCACGATGCCGACCACTGGGGCCTGCAGCCGGGCATGACGCTGCGCTCGCGCCTCATCGGCATCCAGCACCTGCAGGCGGGCGACTGCGTGGGCTACGGCAGCCGCTTCACCGCCCCCGGACCGATGCGCATCGGCGTGGTGGCCTGCGGTTATGCCGACGGCTACCCGCGCCACGCGCCAGACGGCACCCCGGTGCTGGTGGATGGCGCCCGCTGCCGCCTGGTGGGGCGCGTGTCGATGGACATGCTCATCGTCGACCTGGATGCCGCGCCCGAAGCCCAGCTGGGCAGCGAGGTCACGCTCTGGGGTCACGGCCCGCAGCGCGATGGCGCCCCCACCCGGCTCGACATCGACGAGGTGGCCCACGCCTGCGGCACCATCTCTTATGAACTCATGTGCGCCCTCGCCCAGCGGGTGCCCGTCACAGTACTCGACCCGCAAGCGGCCTGACCCCACCCGGGCACGGCCTTTGCACCCCGCCCCTCACCCTCAGCTCTTGACCTCTCCGCCATGGACATCGCCGACCCCAAACACCAGTTGCGCATGACCCTGCTCATGACGCCCGACATGGCCAACTTCTCCGGCAATGTGCACGGCGGCGCCATCCTCAAGCTGCTGGACCAGGTGGCCTACGCCTGCGCCAGCCGCTACGCAGGCTGCTATGTGGTCACGCTTTCGGTCGACCAGGTGACCTTCCGCCAACCCATCCACGTGGGTGAGCTGGTCACCTTCCTGGCCTCGGTGAACTACACCGGCACCTCCTCGATGGAAATCGGCGTGAAGGTGATCGCCGAGAACATCCGCACCCAGGTCGTGCGCCACGCCAACAGCTGCTTCTTCACCATGGTGGCGGTGGACGAACAGGCCAAGCCCACGGCCGTGCCGGCACTGACCCCGGTCACGACCGACGAGCTGCGCCGCTTCGAGGCCGCCAAGCTGCGCCGCCAGCTGCGCCAGGA
>NZ_JAIZVX010000018.1 GCF_021768455.1 Aquabacterium sp.
GCTCGCCGGCCTTCAGGCTGTGGTCGAGGTGAGAAATCGGGGTCTTGACCGTGAAGTCGTGCTGACCGGCCAGGTCCAGGCGCAGGCGAACGTGGTCGCCCAGGTAGATGATTTCCTTGACGGCGCCGCTGAACTGGTTGGCCGCGTGCTCTCCGGGCTGCAGCAGCACGGCACGCTCCGGGCGCACAGAAAGCATGGTGCGGGCACCCTGGCTCATGCCCTGGCCGGCGCGGGCCTCGACCTGCGCGCCCCCTTCCAGGCGCACCATGCAGCGGCCATCGATCACCGACTCGACCGTGCCTGCCAGGGCGTTGTTTTCGCCGATGAAGCTGGCCACGAAGGCATTGGCCGGGCGCTCGTAGAGGGCCTCGGGGCTGTCGATCTGCTGGATCACACCCTTGTCGAACACGGCGATGCGGTCGGACATGGTCAGGGCCTCGCCCTGGTCGTGGGTCACGAAGACCACGGTCACGCCCAGCTCCTGGTGGATGTGCTTGATCTCCAGCTGCATGTGCTCGCGCAGCTGCTTGTCGAGTGCGCCCAGGGGCTCGTCCATCAGCACCAGCTCGGGGTTGAACACCAGGGCGCGGGCCAGCGCAATGCGCTGCTGCTGGCCGCCCGACAGCTGCTGCGGGTAGCGGCCGGCAAAGGCCTCCAGGCGCACCATGCCCAGGGCCTTCTTGACCTTGGCGTCGATCTCGGCGGCGGGCAGCTTGCGGATGGCCAGTGGGAAGCGCAGGTTCTCGGCCACCGTCATGTGCGGGAACAGGGCGTAGTTCTGGAAGACCATGCCGATGTTGCGCTGGTGCGGCGGCACCTTGTTGATGACCTGCGCGCCCAGGCGGATCTCGCCCGAGGTGGGGGTCTCGAAACCGGCCAGCATCATCAGGCAGGTGGTCTTGCCCGAACCCGATGGGCCCAGCAGGGTCAGGAACTCACCACGGCGGATGTCGAGGTTCAGGTCTTTGACGATGAGGTTTTCACCGTCGTAGGTTTTCTGAACATGGCGAAAGGCCACATGCGGCTGGGTGGAAGCGGCGGACGAGCTCATGGCGGGTGTCCCGGGTCGGGTGCGTTCGTTGGAGGGGCCCGGCCTGTCCGAAGAAGACAAGGGTTTGGGCCCCGAGTGCGTGCATCATAGGCAGGCCATTGGATGGCGGAGAAACCAATTCTTCGGCACAAAAAGGAACCAATCCGGGTTTTCACCACTTACCGTCCCAAAGTGAGACAAGTACGCGGCACCCCAGGGCAAGGGGTGGACAATGGCTCCACCTCGGCCCGCCACCCCCTGCATCCAGGGAACCAATCCACCCCCCCATGGAACCACGGCTCATCACCCAACTGCTGGACCAGTACCTGCAGCGCCAATCGGCCTCGGTCAAGCTGCGCATCCGCGTCTACCTGGCGCTGCGCTCGGCCATCCTGGACGGCGAACTGCCTGCCGGCACCAAGCTGCCCCCCACGCGGGTGCTGGCCGAAGACCTGGCCATCGGCCGCAACACCGGTGTGCACGCCTACGAACAGCTCACCGCCGAGGGCTACATCGAGGCCCGCGTGGGCGATGGCAGCTATGTGTCGGACGCGGTCACACGCCGGCCCAAACACGAAGCGCCCAAGCGCCTGCTGGGCGCTCGGCGCGAAGGGCTCTCGCGCCGCGGCGGGTCCATTGCCAACAACGCCGGCAGCTCGATCGCGCAGCGTGGCGCCTTCACGCCCGGCGTGCCCGATGTGGAGCTCTTCCCCTTCCACATCTGGCGCCGCCTGGTGGGCAAGTACCTCGATGTCTCGCACGCCCACCTGCTGCAGTACGCGCACGCCGGTTATGGCCCTCTCAAGGTCACCCTGGCCAACTACCTGCGCGTGACGCGGATGATGCCGGTCGACCCCAAGCAGGTCATCATCATCAATGGCTCGCACCAGGCGCTGGACCTGTGCGCCCGCATGCTGGCCGACCACGGCGACCGCGCCTGGATCGAAGACCCCGGCTACTGGGGCGCCCGCAACGTGCTCACGGCCGCGGGCCTGCAGCTCACCCCCATCCCGCTGGACGACAAGGGCATGGCGCCCACCCCGGAGGACTGGGCCAAACCGCCGCGCCTGGTCTTCGTCTCGCCCTCCAGCCAGTACCCCACCGGCACCGTGCTCACGCTGGAGCGCCGGCTCGAGCTGCTGGAGCAGGCCGACCAGGCCGGCGCCTGGATCATCGAAGACGACTACGACAACGAGCTGCACTTCTCCGACCGCCCCCTGGCCTCGCTGTTTGGCCTGGCCTCACGCCAGCGCGTGATCTACATGGGCACGCTGAGCAAGGTGATGTTCCCCGGCATCCGCCTGGCCTACCTGGTGGTGCCCACCGACCTGGTCGACGCCTTCACCATCGGCAACGCCGAGCTGTATCGCGGTGGCCGACTGGCCGAGCAGGCTGCCCTGGCCGAGTTCATCGAAGAGGGGCACTTCACGGCCCACATCAAGCGCATGCGCGGCATTTACGGCGAGCGCCGCGAGGTGTTGCTCGACGCCATGCAGCGCCACCTGGGCGACACCGTCACCACCACGGCCGGCCACGCGGGGCTGCAGCTGGTCTACCGCTTCCAGCAGCCGGTGGACGACACCATGGTGGTGGCGCAGTCCCTCGCAGAGGGCGTGGTGTGCCGCCCGCTCTCGATGTACTACCTCGACCAGGCCCGGCGCCAGCCCGGCCTCAACCTGGGCTTTGCGGCCGTGCCCACCGAGCGCATCGGCCCGGCAGCGCGCACCCTGGCCACGGTGATCGAACGCGAACTGCAGCGGCGCTGAAGGACCGCGGAGCCGGTCAGACGGGCGCACGCAGGTCCTGCGTGACCACCCCCACGCCAGCCAGTTCCGCCTCGTGGGCGGCGTCGCGCACGCGTTCGGCCAGGGCCTCGCGCTGCCAGCGCTGCATGCCCGGGCGCGCCAGCACCCGCTCGGCATAGGCCCGCGCCGTGGGCGACACGCTCAGGCCATAGGTCTGCAGGCGGAACACCACCGGCGCAAAAAAAGCATCGACCGCCGTGAAGGCACGTCCGGCGAGGAAAGGCCCGCCGAACAGGGTCAGGCCCTCGTTCCACAGGGCATCGAGCCGGCTCAGGTCGGCCTGCAAGGCGGGCGACACCGTGTGCAGCCGCACGCGCACGCCCACGTTCATCCCGCAGGTGCTGCGCAAGGCGCCGAAGCCCGAATGCATCTCGGCCGCCGCACAGCGTGCCCACACGCGGGCCGCCGGGTCGGCCGGCCAGACACCGCCGTGTCGCTCGGCCAGGAATTCCACGATCGCCAGGGAATCCCACACGGTGAAGTCGCCGGCGTGCAGACACGGCACTTGCCCGGTGGGCGAAAACCGCCGAAAGGATGCGGACGTGCCTTCATGCAGGAAGTGCTGCATGCGCTCGGTGAAGGGGATGGCCAGCTCCTGCATCAGCAACCAGGGCCGCAGCGACCAGGAGGAATAGTTCTTGTTGGCGATGAAGAGTTCGTACATGGCACTCCCTGGGACAAGCCCGATTCAGTCTGGCGTCAGGCGTCCGATCCCCCTTTGCTGAGGGGGATGGCCGCCGTTCAAGGGCCTTCCCGGCCTTGCAAAACCAATGCCTTGCGGTATAAATGCAAGCCATTCGAACGACCGTTTCAAAAGACCGTTCGACACCCTTTGATCAGAACAGCTGCCCTGCGCAGCCCCCACACGAGAGGTGACCTCCCATGCCGCAGTACAAGGCCCCATTGCGCGACATGCGCTTCCTGCTCAACGACGTCTTCGACTACACCGGCCACTATGCCAGTTTGTCCAACGGCACCGATGCCACCCCTGACATGGTCGAGGCCATTCTGGAGGGCTGCGCCACCTTCTGCGAAGAGGTGCTGGCCCCGCTGAACCTTTCTGGCGACCAGGAGGGCTGCACCTTCACCAACGGCGAGGTCACCACCCCCAAGGGCTTCAAGGAAGCCTACGCCGAGTACGTGGCCGGTGGCTGGCAAGGCCTGGCCCACCCGCAGGAGTACGGCGGCCAGGGCCTGCCCATGTCGCTCAACCTGCTCAAGGCCGAAATGATGGGCACGGCGAACTGGTCCTTCACCATGTACCCCGGCCTGAGTCTGGGCTGCATGAACACCATCTTCCAGTTCGGCAGCACCGAGCAGAAGAACACCTACATGCCGCCCCTGGTGAGCGGCGAATGGACGGGCACCATGTGCCTGACCGAGCCCCAGTGCGGCACCGACCTGGGCCAGGTCAAGACCAAGGCCGAGCCCCAGCCCGATGGCAGCTACAAGCTCTACGGCACCAAGATCTTCATCTCATCGGGCGAACACGACCTGGCCGAGAACATCGTGCACATCGTGCTGGCCCGCCTGCCCGATGCCCCCAAGGGCACGCGCGGCATCTCGCTGTTCATCGTGCCCAAGTTCCTGATCCAGCCCGACGGCAGCCTGGGCGAGCGCAACCCGGTGCGCGCCGGCGCTCTGGAGCACAAGATGGGCATCCGCGCCTCGGCCACCTGCGTAATGAACTTCGACGGTGCCACCGGCTACATGATCGCCGAGCCCAACAAGGGCCTGGAAGCCATGTTCACCTTCATGAACACCGCCCGCATCGGCACCGCCGTGCAGGGTCTGGCCCATGCCGAGCTGTCCTACCAGGGCGCCCTGCCCTACGCCAAGGAGCGCCGCTCCATGCGCGCGCTCAGCGGCAAGAAAGACGCCGACCACCCCAACGACGCCCTGATCTGGCACGCCGACGTGCGCCGCATGCTGCTCACGCAACGCGCCTTTGCCGAAGGCGCCCGCGCCATGATCTACCACGCCGCCAAGCTGGCCGACCACATGGTGGCCGGCGTGGCCGAAGGCGACCAGGCCAAGTACGAGCGCTACGACAACGAGCTGGGCTTCTTCACGCCCATCCTCAAGGGCTTCATCACCGAAATGGGCCTGGAGGCCGCCAACATCGGCATGCAGGTCTTTGGGGGCCACGGCTACATCAAGGAACACGGCATGGAACACATCGCCCGTGACGCCCGCATCTCGACGCTGTACGAAGGCACGACCGGCATCCAGGCGCTCGACCTGCTTGGCCGCAAGGTGCTGCTGCAGACCCGTGGCAAGTGCATCAAGGCCTTCACCAACGACATGATCGCCCTGGCCAAGCCCCACCTGCTCGACGGCGGCCCCATCGGCAAGATGGCCCGCATGGCCTTCAAGCGCGCCATCCAGTGGAAGGTGCTGACGCTGCGCATCATGCTGCGCGCCGCCAAGGACCGCGACGTGGTCAGCGCCGCCTGCAACGACTACCTGATGTACTCGGGCTTCGTGATGATGGGCCACTTCTGGCTGAAGCAGGCCATCGTGGCCAGCCAGCAGGCGGCCAAGGGCGGCAAGGAATCGGCCGACTTCTACAAGGCCAAGGTGCAGACCGCCGAGTTCTACTTCGAACGCCTGCTGCCCCGCGCGGATGGCCACAAGCGCTCGATGCTGGCGCCGACCGCGTCCATCATGCAGATGGACAAGGAGCACTTCAGCTTCAGCTGAGCGGGATGCGATGCCGGGCCCACAGGCCTGGCCCCTCGGCCCACGCCCCATGCAAAAAGGCTCCCTGCGGGGAGCCTTTTTTGTCGACGGTCTCGGGTGGCGGATCGGGGTGGTGCGGCCCCTCAGGCCCCTCAGGCCGCCCAGTGCTGCACCATGAACGCGGCCTGGCGGTCCAGCGCCTGGAGCGAGCTGGGCATCAGCGCCGCATGGGCCTGGAAGACGTGCCAGCGCTGCAGGTAGACCTCCAGTTCGGCGCGCCGGCCTGCGGCCGTGGCGGCCTCGACCAGCCACACCGCGTTGTCGTACAGCACCTCGTCTTCACCGACCTGGATCAGCGAAGGCGGCAGCGCCGACAGGTCCTGTTCCATGGGGTTGGCGAGCGGGTGGTCATGCGGGACGTTCAGCGCAGGCTCCACGCTGGCCGCCCAGGCCAGGCGAATCATGGGGTCGCGGCCCACGCGCTGGGCGTGGGTGGAGTTCGGCAGCGGGTGCAGGCTGAAAGCGGGCGACATCATCACCAGCGAAGCCGGGGCCGGCAGGCCGGCCTTCATGGCCGCGATGGCCGTCATGAAGGTGAGGTTGCCACCGGCCGAATCACCGGCGATGGCGATGCGATCGGCGCTGTAGCCCTCTTTCAGCAGCTGGCGGTAGCTGGCCACGCAGTCGTCCAGCTGGGCCGGAAAGGGCGACTCAGGTGCCAGCCTGTAGTCGGGCGCCAGCACCAGGGCGCCGGTGAGCGCGCTCAGGCGTCGCGTGATGCTGCGGTGCGTGCGCGGGCTGCCGGCCACGAAGGCACCGCCATGCAGGTAGAGGATGGCGTGACGTGGCCGGGAGACGCCGCGGGGCGTGATGCGCTCGACCGGGATGCCGTCAACCCTGGCCGACTGCACCTGCGCACGGCCATCCTGCGGCATCAGCGCAGACCCCATGGACAGGGCCGCACGCTGCACGGCAAAGGGCCAGGGCGGCCCCAGGAACGGCTTGAGCGTGAGCTTGAGCGCCATGCGCATCACGGCGGCCATGACCGCCTCGTGCGCCCCGCCCGGCGGCGGGTAATGGCGGATGACCGGACGGGCACGGACCACGGAGGCCGTGCGGGTGATCTGGGCTGCCGACATGGGAAAACTCCTTCAGCGCCATGGGCGCAATGGGCGCAGCGGCCCCGGGCCATCAGCCCAACATGCCCTTCTTGGCAAACAGGGTGGTCATGGGCTGGTACCAGGAGCCGAACAGGCGCACGACCTTGTCGAGGAACTTGGCATCCGGCCCCACCAGCACGCGGCGCTGGTTGGTCTCGACCGCGCGCAGGATCTGGCGCGCGGCGCTCTCGGCCGTGGTGGTGTTGAGCAGCTTGTCGAAGCGCTCGCGGGCCTGTTCGGCGTTGCCGCCTGTCTTGGCGGCCATGGCCGGATCCATGCGGGCGTCTTTGGCGATGTTGGTCCGGATGCCGCCCGGGTGCACGCAGGTGCAGCTCACGCCGGACCGGTCCATGTCCAGCTCCTGGCGCAAGGCTTCGGTGAAGCCGCGCACCGCGAACTTGCTGCTGTTGTAAGTGCCCTGGGTGGGCAGCGACAGCAGGCCGAAGAGGCTGGAGGTGTTGACGATGTGGCCCTCGCCGGCCTTCTTCAGGTGCGGCAGGAAGGCCTGGGTGCCCCAGACCACGCCCCAGAAGTTGATGCCCATGATCCATTCGAAATCGGCGGGCTTGACGGTTTCGATGAAGGCGCCGAGCGCCACCCCGGCGTTGTTGAACACGAGGTTGACCTTGCCGTGCTCGCGCACGACCTGATCGGCCCAGGCGTTCATGGCCTCGCGGTCGGCCACATTGAGCTTCGCTGTGGTGACCTTCACGCCCAGCTTGCCCGCCATCTGAGCGGTCTCGGCCAGGCCTTTTTCATTGACGTCGCTCAGCGCCAGGTGGCAGCCGCGCGAGGCGAGTTCGAGGGCCAGCGTGCGGCCCATGCCCGAAGCGGCGCCGGTGATGGCCGCGACCTTGTTGTGGAAGTTCTTCATGCTGCGCGCGCCGTCCGTTCGGTGCCTGCCTGGCTGGTGGTGGGGGCCTTGACGTGGTAGTCGGCCAGGGAGAAGGCGCTGGTGGCCTGGCGGTAGCGGAAGGTGAAGCCCGGCCACAGCGTGGTGTTCTTGCCGGACTCGTTGATGTACCAGCTCTTGCAACCCGAGGCCCACACGGTGCCGGCCAGCTTCTTCTGCGTCTGCCTGACGAAGGCCTCCTGCACCTCGGGGCGCACGTCGACCACCTTGGCGCCCTGGGCCCGCATGGTCTTGACGGCATCGAGCACATAGGCCACCTGCGACTCGATCATGTAGACCATGGAGCTGTGGCCCAGGCCGGTGTTGGGGCCCATCAGGAAGAACAGGTTGGGAAAGCCGCTGACGCTCAGGCCCAGGTAGGCCTCAGGGCCGCCGCGCTTCGACCACACATCGGCCATGTCCTGCCCGCCGGTGCCCACGTAGGCGCCGCGCGGCACCAGTTCCTGCACACGAAAGCCCGTGCCGAAAATGATGACGTCGACCTTGTGCTCGCGGCCATCGCTGGTGACGATGCCCTTGGGCGTGACCTCGCGGATGCCGTCGGTGACGATGTGGACGTTGTCGCGGGCCAGCGCGGGGTAGTAGTCGTTGGAGACCAGCACGCGCTTGCAGCCGGCCGAGAAGGTGGGCGTCAGCGCCTTGCGCTTGGCCGGGTCCTTCACGTGCTTGTGGATGTGGCGGCGGCCCACCCACTCCAGCACCTTGAGCACCTTGGGCGTGATCACGAAGCCCAGCACGCGCAACTCGAGCTGGGTGTAGAGCAGGCCACGGTAAGCCTTCTGCACCGCCGGGAAGGCCTTCATCAGCGACTTCGACCAGGCCGAGCGCACCCAGTCGGGCTTGGGCATGACCCACGGCGGCGTGCGCTGGAAGTAGGTGAGCTGACCGACCTTGGGCGCGATCTGCGGCACGAACTGGATGGCGCTGGCGCCCGAGCCGATCACGCCGACGCGCTTGCCGCGCAGGTCGATGTCGTGGCGCCAGTTGGCCGAGTGGAAGGCCTCACCCTGGAAGGTCTCCAGGCCCGGGGTCTTGGGGATGAAGGGATTGCTCAGCGCACCGGCGCCCGAGACCACCACCCCGGCCCGGAAGCGACGGCCATCGGCTGTGGTGACCACCCAGGTGGAGGTGCCTTCATCGAAAACAGCGCTGGTCACATTGGCGCCGAAGCGCACATGCGGCAAGATGCCGTACTTTTCAGCACAACGGCGAAGGTAGGACCAGATCTCGGGCTGCTGAGCGAACTGGCGTGACCAGTCCGGATTGGGCTCGAACGAGAAGGAATAGAGGTGGGACTGCACGTCGCAGGCGCAACCGGGGTAGTGGTTGTCGCGCCAGGTGCCCCCCACGTCGTCGGCCCGCTCGAGGATGACAAAATCATGGATGCCTTCCTGCTTGAGCCGGATGGCGGTGCACAAACCGGAGAACCCGGTGCCGATGACCAGAACGCTGTGACGCTCGACTGCAGACTCGCTCATTTACACCACTCCAGGCGGCCTGGCCTCTTCAGGCTGCACCGCATTTGACAACGATCAATTTCAGAAATCGTATTTGACAATGGCCGTTTCCAGAAATCGGGTTAACCCTGAAGCCCCCTCCACTCAGGGGACGAGCGGCCGTCGTTACGGCGGCATCGACTCGCAAGAGCGCCAGCGCCAGCGCCGCGCCAAGCTGATCGAAGCGGCCCTGGCGGTGTTCGGAGAGAAGGGCTACCACCAGTCCACCGTGCGCGACGTGTGCAAGCAGGCGCAGCTCACCTCGCGCTACTTCTACGAGTCCTTCGATGGGATGGAGGCGCTGTTCCAGGCGCTGTACGGCGAGGTCAGCCGAGAGCTGATGCAGACCACGGTGATGGCCCTGGCGCGCTGCGAGCCCGAGCCCAGCAAGCTGGCAGAGGCCGCGCTGCGGGCCTTTCTGGAGTTCATCCGCGACGACCCGCGCCGCGCCCGCGTCACCATGATCGACGCGGTCAATGTGGGCGGCGGCATCCAGGCCATGGCCGACAAGGTCTACCAGGACTTCGCGCTACTGATCAGCGGCTTCATGCAGCAGATGTTCCCGCGACTGGAGGAATCCGGCCTGAGCATCGCCATGCTGGCCCAGGGTCTGGTGGGCTCGAACGCGCGCATCGCCACGCAATGGGTGGCCAACCGCTGCAACGAGCCCCTGGACGACGTGCTGCGCAACACCTTTGCCATCTTCCAGGCCTGCATCGCCTTCGCCAGGGCAACCGAGGCCGGCCTGCCGCCACCGAAGGCCGGCGCCCCCGGGGCCTGATCAGAGGGCGCAGCCCACCGGCCTGGCGCCCAGCACCTCGCTGAGCACCGCGGGCGCGATGCCCACCAGGTAGCCGCGCCGCCCACCGTTGATCAGGATGGCATCGAGCGCCAGCACGGAAGCCTCGACGTAGACCGGCATGGCCTTGCGCGTGCCAAAGGGCGAGGTGCCGCCCACCATGTAGCCGCTGTGGCGCTGGGCCACCTCGGGCTTGCAGGGCTCGACCGACTTGGCGCCAATGGCCCGGGCCAGGTTCTTGGTGCTGACCTGGCGGTCACCGTGCATCAGCACGATCAGGGGCTCGGCGCGCTCGTCCTGCATCACCAGGGTCTTGATGACCTGGTGCTCGGGCCAGCCCAGCTGCCTGGACGACTCGGCCGTGCCGCCGTGGTCGACGTAGTCGTAGACGTGCTCGGTGTAGGCCACTTTCTGCGCCTTGAGCCACTGCGTGGCGGGTGTTTCGCTGACGTGTTTGTCTTTGCGGGCCATGCCGCGATTTTACCGAGGCCGAATCCCCCGATCTGCGCCCGCTGCGCCCCGCTCTTCCCGCCAATGACCGTGTCGTCGCCCGCCCAAAATGTGTCGACAAGGACAAAGGACGGGCGATGGCGACACACAGGTTCACACAAGGTTGGGCGGCGACACTGGCGATCGTGCTCGCCCTGGCGCTGTCGGCCTGTGGTGGCGGGGGCGGCAGCGCTGCCAGCTCGCCAACCGTGTCGGCCGCCCAGGCGGCGCTGCCCACCACCCTGGTGGAAGACACCCTGCCCGCCACCGCTGGCGAGAACCTGGCGAGCCTGGCCTACAACCCCATGGGTGCAGGCGACAGCTGGACCTACGCCCGCCTGGACGCCAGTGGCACCGACACCGGCGCCTTCGTGGTGAAGACCGTGGTGACCGGCAGCGCAGACAGCGGCAGCGTGACGGTCGAAGAGTCCTCCGCCGACCTCGGTGGCGTGCTGGCCAGCTACACCGTCAACAGCCTGGGCAGCTTCGATGCGGACCCGCTGGGCGAGGCCCCCGTGGCCGCCAAGACCCTGGTGGGCAGCCTGCTGGACTTTCCCGTGGTGTTCTACCCCGAGGGCTCGGAGCAGCGCTCGGTGCGCCAGGGCAGCTGGGGTGCCGACGTCGACGGCGACGGGCGCTCGGACGCCTTCCGCCTGGAGGTCCGCATCGCCTACCTGGGCGAGGAAGACCTCGCGACCGCGACCAGCCTGACGCCCGTGCACGTGGTGCACCTGCGCAAGACGGTGGTGTTCACGCTCTACACGACCGCGGCCGGAGGGGGCTCGCAAAGCGCCACGGCCACCGAAGAGACCTGGTCGCAGGCCGGCGTGGGTGCGGTGCAGATCGTGCGCAGCACCTACAACGCCAGCGGCACCCTGCAGGACCGCTACACCCTGCGCCTGCAAGAGGCCGTGGTGGGCGGCACCACCATCGGCACGCCCCTCACGGCCCAGTAAGGCACCGTGAGGACGCGCTCAGACGCCTGAAGGCTCAGTCGATCTGGGCGATGCGCAGCAGGTTGGTGGTGCCCGAGGTGCCAAAGGGCACGCCCGCAGAAATGACCAGGGTGTCGCCGGAAACGCCCAGGCCTTCCTTCTTCGCCGTGAGACAGGCCCAGTCGCTCATCTCCAGCACGTCCATCACCTCGTGGCACAGCACGGGGTAGACACCCCAGGCCAGGGCCAGCTGGCGTGCCACGGCCAGGCGAGGCGTCATGCCCAGGATGGGGGCCTGCGGGCGCTCGCGCGCCATGCGCAAGGCCGAGTAGCCCGAGCTGGTGTAGGCCACCACGGCCGACACCTCCAGCAAGTCGGACACCCCCCGTACCGCCACCCCGATGGCATCGGCCGGCTCAGGCTTGTGGCTGGTCTGCTCGGCGTGGATGGCCTCGCGGTAGTGCGGGTCCACCTCGGTCTGCGCGATGATCGCGCTCATCATGCGCACGGCCTCAACCGGGTACTGCCCGGAGGCCGATTCGGCCGACAGCATCACCGCGTCGGCACCGTCGTAGATGGCCGTGGCCACGTCCGAGGCTTCGGCACGGGTGGGCACCGGCGCCGAGACCATGGACTCCAGCATCTGCGTGGCCACGATCACCGGCTTGCCGGCCTTGCGGCAGGCCCGCACGATGCGCTTCTGGATGGCCGGCACCTGCTCGGGCGGCATCTCCACGCCCAGGTCGCCACGGGCCACCATGATGGCGTCGCTCTCCGCCACGATCGCCTCCAGGCTCTGGATGGCCGCGGGCTTCTCCAGCTTGGCCACGATGCGGGCGCGGCCCTGCACGATGGCCTTGATCTCGGCGATGTCTTCGGCGCGCTGCACAAAGGAGAGCGCGACCCAGTCCACACCGAGGCTCAGGCCATGGTCCAGGTCGGCACGGTCCTTGTCGGTCAGGGCCGACAGGGGCAGGACCACCCCGGGGACGTTGACCCCTTTGCGATCGGAAACGGTGCCACCGGCGATCACGCGGGTCTCGGCGAACTCGGGGCCACAGCGCTGCACGCGCAGGCGCACGCGGCCGTCGTCCACCAGCAGGTCGGTGCCCACCACCAGGGCTTTGAAGATTTCCGGGTGGGGCATGGCGGCGCGGTCCTGGTCACCGGGCACCTCGCTGCGCAGGTCGAGGCAGAAGGTGTCGCCTTCTTTCAGGCAGACCTTGCCCTGGGCAAAGGTGCCCAGGCGCAGCTTGGGGCCTTGCAGGTCCAGCAGCACGCCCACGGGCCGACCCGCGTCGCGCTCGATGGCGCGCAGGGTTTCGAGCCGCTGGCTGTGGTCGGCGTGGCTGCCATGGCTGAAGTTCAGCCGGAAGACATCGGCCCCAGCCTGGAAAAGGGCTTCGATGGTCTCGCGGGTCGAGCTGGCAGGGCCCAGCGTCGCCACGATCTTGGCGTTGCGGTTGCGGTGCATGAGGGAAGTCCTTGCGCTCAGCGCGTGATCAGGATCGCGCGAAAGTCGTTCACGTTGGTGAGGGTCGGCCCGGTGACGACCGAGTCGCCCAGGGCCTGGAAAAAGCCGTGGCCGTCGTTGCGGTCCAGCGCGGCCTGGGGCGGGATGCCCAGGGCCCAGGCGCGTGCGAGGGTGTCGGGCGCGATGAAGGCGCCGGCGATCTCCTCCTGGCCATCGACCCCGTCGGTGTCGCCCGCCAGCGCGTGAACGCCGGGCTCACCCTGCAGGGCCAGGGCCATGGCCAGCAGGCACTCCACATTGCGACCGCCACGGCCATCGCCGCGCACGGTCACCGTGGTTTCGCCGCCCGAAAGCAGCACACAGGGCATGGCAAAAGGCTGATCGCGGCGGGCCACCTGCAGAGCGATGCCGGCCAGCACCTTGCCCACATCGCGGGCCTCGCCCTCCAGGCTGTCGCCCAGGATGAAGGGCGTGAAGCCTTCGGCCTGGGCCACCCGGGCAGCGGCCTCCAGCGCCATCTGGGGCGTGGCGATGAAGCGGGTGTCGCAGCGGGCCAGGCGCGGGTCGTCGGGCTTGACCGACTCGCCCTGGCCGCTCTCCAGCACCGCCGCCACCGCCGGCGGCAGCGCGATGCCGTAGCGCCGCACGATGGCCAGGGCGTCGGCACAGGTGCTGGCGTCGCCCACGGTGGGGCCAGAGGCCACGTCGCAGGGCTGGTCGCCGGGCACATCCGAGATCAGCAGGGTGTGCACCCGCGCCGGGTGGCAGGCCGCCGCCAGCCGCCCGCCCTTGATGGCCGAGAGGTGGCGCCGCACGCAGTTCATCTCGCTGATCGTGGCCCCAGAGGCCAGCAGGGCCCGGTTGAGGGCCTGCTTGTAGGCCAGCGTGATGCCATCGAGCGGCAGGGGCAGCAAGGCCGAGCCCCCGCCCGAGATCAGGCAGAGCACGGTGTCGTCGGCCGTGAGGCCCTGCACCAGGCTCAGGATGCGGCGCGCAGCGAGCTGGCCGGCTTCGTCGGGCACCGGGTGGGCGGCCTCGACGATCTCGATGTGCTCACACGGCACGGCGTAACCGTAACGCGTGACCACCAGCCCCGACAGGGGGCCCCGCCAGTGTTGCTCGACGGCGCGGGCCATCTCCGCCGAAGCCTTGCCCGCACCGATCACGATGAGCCGCCCCTTGGGCTCGGGCGGCAGGTGGGCCGCGATGCAATGGGCGGGCTGGGCCGCTTCGATGGCCGCGGCAAACATGCGCAGCAGGGCTTCACGGGCCTGGCTGGCAGTGGGGGTCAGGGCGTTGGGCATCGGGGCGTTCGTCATCGTCGGGACCTCAGGCGCCAGCCGAGTGGCGCAGGATGGGCGTGGGTTGGGTGGCTTCGGGCTCGGCAGGCTGCGGGGCCTCGCTCACCACCTCCCCGTCGAGCACCTTGCGCAGGTGCTCACGGTCGAGGGCGCCCACCCAGCGTGCGATGGCCATGGTACCCACCGCATTGCCGATGGTGTTGGTGATGGCGCGGGCCTCCGACATGAAGCGGTCCACACCGAGCAGCAGCACCATGCCGGCCACCGGGATCGTGCCAAGCGAGGCCAGGGTGGCCGCCAGGGTGATGAAGCCGGACCCCGTCACACCGGCCGAGCCCTTGGAGGTCAGCATCAGCACCCCCAGCACCACCAGCTGGTCGGTAAAGCTCAGCGGGGTGTTGGTGGCCTGGGCGATGAAGATGGCGGCCATGGTGTAGTAGATGCACTGGCCATCGGGGTTGAAGGTCACGCCAGACGGGATCACCAGGCCCACCACCGGCTTGGAAACCCCGGCGTTTTCCAGCTTGCGCATCAGCTGCGGGATCACCGACTCCGACGAGCTGGTGCCCAGCACCGTGAACAGCTCTTCACGGATGTAGCGCAGGAACTTCCACAGGCTGAAGCCCGCGGCACGGCAGATGGGGCCGAGCACCAGCACCACAAAGGCGAAGCAGGTGAGGTACATGCAGGCCATCAGCTTGCCCAGCGACATCACCGAGCCCAGGCCGTACTTGCCCACCGTGAACGAGATGGCGCCAAAGGCGGCGATGGGGGCAAAGCGCATCACCATCGACACGATGACGAACATGCCGTTGCAGAAGGCGTCCAGCACATCGACCACCGGCTTGGCACGCTTGCCCATGTGCGACAGGGCCACGCCGAAGAAGATCGCAAACACCAGGATCTGCAGGATGTCGTTCTTGGCCAGGGCCTCCACGATGCTCGTGGGGATCATGTTGAGCAGGAAGTCCACAAAAGTCGCCGGCTTGGCCGCGGCGGCCGTGTAATTGGCGATGCCTTTGGTGTCCAGCGCGGTCGGGTCGACATTCATGCCGACACCAGGCTGGAACACATTGACCACCAGCAGCCCCAGGGCCAGCGCCAGGGTCGACAGCACCTCGAAGTAGATCAGGGCGCGGGAGCCGACCCGGCCCAGCTCCTTCATGCTCTCCATCTTGGCAATGCCCAGCACGACCATCGCAAAGATGACCGGCGCAAACACCATCTTGATGAGGCGGATGAATGCGTCACCCAGGGGTTTGAGGTCGGTGGCGAAATGGGGGTAAATCACCCCCAGGATCAGACCGGCGAGCACGCCGATGATCACCTGCACATAAAGCTTGCCAAGAAAGCGAGGCATGGTGGAGTCTCCAGAAAATGGGTGTGGGGAGCGAGGGCCCTCGGGCAGGGCCCTGTGGATGAGCGCCCCGGGGCTCAGGCCAGCAGGCGGGCGCAGACGGCCTCGGTCACCTGGGCCGTGGTGGCACGGCCCCCCAGGTCACCGGTGTGCAGCGCGGGGTTGGCCGTGACCTGCTCGACGGCGGCCATCAGCTGGCGGGCGGCCTCGGCCTCACCCAGGTGCTCCAGCATCAGCACGCAGCTCCAGAAGGTGCCCACCGGGTTGGCCAGACCCTTGCCCATGATGTCGAAGGCCGAGCCGTGGATGGGCTCGAACATCGAGGGGTAACGGCGCTCGGGATCGAGGTTGGCCGTGGGCGCGATGCCCAGGCTGCCGGCCAGGGCGGCGGCCAGGTCACTCAGGATGTCGGCGTGCAGGTTGGTGGCCACGATGGTGTCCAGCGAGGCCGGGCGGTTGACCATGCGGGCCGTGGCGGCGTCCACGATTTCCTTGTCCCACTTCACGTCGGGGAAGTCCTGGCTCACTTCTTGAGCCACCTCATCCCACATCA
Organism: Aquabacterium sp.; assembly: GCF_021768455.1. Lineage (GTDB taxonomy): Bacteria > Pseudomonadota > Gammaproteobacteria > Burkholderiales > Burkholderiaceae_C > Aquabacterium. The sequence goes on from NZ_JAIZVX010000018.1 coordinate 15,995, forward strand.
CCATGGCGTGGCGCTGGGCGTTGCTCTTGGTGATGACGGTGAGCTGCTTGCGGGGGCGGGACTGGGCCAGCTTGAAGGCGAAGCGGATCACGCGCTCCACACCGGCACGGGTCATCATCGACACGTCGCAAGCGGCTTCGATGGGGTGGCCCTGGTGCACCCGGCCCCCCACACCGGAGTACTCGCCTTCGGAGTTCTCACGGACGATGACCCAGTTCAGGTCCTCGGGGCGGCAGCGTTTCAGCGGTGCATCGATGCCGGGCAGGATGCGGGTGGGGCGCACATTGGCGTACTGGTCGAAGCCCTGGCAGATTTTCAGGCGCAGGCCCCACAGGGTGATGTGGTCCGGGATGTCGGGGTCGCCAGCCGAGCCGAACAGGATCGCATCCTTGTGGCGCAGGGCGTCGAGGCCATCGGCCGGCATCATCACGCCGTGGGCGCGATGGTGATCACCGCCCCAGTCAAAGTGCTCGAACTCGAAGGCGAACGTCTTGTTGGCCTGGGCCAGGGCCTGCAGCACCTGCTGCCCGGCGGGCACGACTTCCTTGCCGATGCCATCTCCGGGGATGGTGGCGATGCGATAGGTCTTCATGGGGGATCTCCGTGATGGGGGTCTGGTCAAGGGCCTCAATGTAGAAAGGCATCAAACCCCACAATCACGCAGAAAGTGAATCCATCCTTAACCTGCGGTTAAGATCGAAAACCCGTCTTCCCTCTGAGGGAGCGCCAGCCCGACATCGGGCTTCAGGGCTTTCCCGAATCGCCCGCCCTCCTGAAAAAACCCTCGCAAGCCCGCCATGAGCACCGGCATCCAGCCCGCAGACCTCAGCTTCTTTTCCGCCCTGGCCTCGGCCCCCAGCCTCAGCGCGGCAGCGCGCGAGCTCGGCATCACCACCCCGGCCGTGAGCAAGCGCCTGGCGCAGATGGAGACCCGCCTGGGCATCTCGCTGGTCAACCGCACCACGCGGCGCATGAGCCTGACGCCCGAGGGCGAGCTCTACCTGGGTCACGCCCGCCGCATCCTGCAGGACATCGAGGACATGGGCGCCCTGCTCGGCCAGTCCAAGGCCACACCCGCGGGCCTGCTGCGCGTCAATGCCACGCTGGGCTTCGGGCGCAGCCATGTGGCCCCCCTGATTTCCACCTTCGTGCAGACCCACCCGCAGGTGGACGTGCAACTGCAGCTCTCCGTCAACCCGCCACCGCTGACCGACGACGCCTTCGACGTCTGCATCCGCTTTGGCGCCCCACCCGACAGCCGGGTCATCGCGCGGCGCATCGCCCGCAACAAGCGCCTGCTGTGCGCCTCGCCGGCCTACCTTGCCAGGCACGGCGAACCCCGCACCCCCCACGACCTCACCCGCCACAACTGCATCGGCATCCGCCAGGGCGAGGAGGCCTACGGCATCTGGCGGCTGAGCCATGGCCGAGGCGCCAGCCTGGACACCGAGGCCATCAAGATCCGCGGCTCCCTGACCACCAACGACGGCGAGATCGCCCTGAAATGGGCCCTGGCCGGCCACGGCATCGTGATGCGGGCCGAGTGGGACCTGCACCGGCACCTGCAGAGCGGCCAGCTGGTGCAGGTGCTGCCCCAGTACCGCACGCCGGACGCAGACATCTACGCCGTCTACCCGCAAAGCCAGCAGATGTCGACCCGCGTGCGCGCCTTCGTCGACTTCATGGCCACCAACCTGCCCTTGCTGGCCGATGGCGACGACGCCTGAACGCAAAAAGGCGCCCTCGTGGGGCGCCCTGCAGCCTGGCCGTGCGGCGAGTCAGCTCGTCACTTGATGAAACGCACCTGGGCGTTGATCTTCTCAAGCACGGGCTGCTTCTTCTCACGGAAGCGTGCCTTGTTTTCCTCGATCAGGTTGCGACCTTTCGTGTCGATCGAAATGATCAGAGGACCAAATTCATTCACCTTGTTGACCCACAGGGTCTCGGGCATGCCGAGGTCCTTCCAGTGGGCGCCTTCGATCTTCTCCACCTTGGTGGCGGCCAGCACGGCACAGCCACCGGGGAAGATGGCGTGCACGGCCTTGTTCTCGACGCAGCCGGCGGCGGTCTCGTCGCCCATGCCGCCCTTGCCCACCACCAGCTTGACGCCGGTCTGCTTGATGAACTCTTTCTCGAACTTCTCCATGCGCATGGAGGTGGTCGGGCCGATGGACACCATCTCGTAGCTGCCGTCGTCGTTTTGCTTGACGATGGGGCCGGCGTGGAAGATGGCGCCGCCCTTGAGGTCCACAGGCAGCTCACGGCCCAGCTCGATGAGGCGGCGGTGCGCCACGTCGCGGCAGGTCACCAGGTGGCCGGTGAGGTAGACCACATCGCCGATGTTGAGGGCTTCGAGGTCTTCGTCCTTGATGGGCGTGGTCAGGATCTTCTTGGCGCTCACAGCTCGACTCCTTGGTGCGAAATGATCTCGTAAGACAGGTCGGGCTTGATGCGGATGCGACCACGGCGGTGGGCCCAGCAGCCGGTGGACACGGCCACGCCGATGGTGGAGGGGTGGCGCGCCGACGATTCGATGTTCACGCCCATGACGCTGGCGTTGCCGGTCAGGCCTTGCGGGCCCAGGCCGATCTCGTTGAGGCCCTCTTCCAGCAGCTCTTCCATGCGGGCCGCGTTGGCATTGGGGTGACGCGAGTCCACGGGGCGCAGGATGGCCTTCTTGGACAGGCGGGCCGCCGTTTCGGCCGAGGTGGACACGCCCACACCCACCAGCATCGGCGGGCAGGCGTTGACGCCGCGCTGCGTGATCACGTCGAACACGAACTCGGCCACGCCTTCGTAGCCTTCACCAGGCATCAGCACCTTGGCCGCGCCGGGCAGCGTGCAGCCGCCACCGGCCATGTAAACGTCGATGATGCAGTCGTCACCCTTGGGGTCGATCTCCCAGTCCAGCCATGGGATCTTGGAGCCGGTGTTGGTGCCGGTGTTCTTCTCGTCGAAGGTCTCGACCGCGTTGTGGCGCAGCGGGCCTTGCCTGGTGGCTTCCTTGGTGGCGTTGGACAGGATGTCTTCCAGCTCGCCCAGCAGCGGGAAGCGGGCGCCCGCGGTGATGAAGTACTGGATCACGCCGGTGTCCTGGCAACTGGGGCGGTTGAGCTTGTCGGCCGCCTCCTGGTTGTCCTTCATGGACTGGTAGATCTCTTTGGCCAGGGGGTGGGTTTCCTTGGACCGCAGGTCGTGCAGCTTGTGGGTCACGTCGGTCGGCAGGCGCTTGCCGATGTAGGACGTGAACTTCCACATCACGTCGGTGAGCCGTTGCACGGCGTCGTCTCTGTTGGTGGTTTCCATCTGTGGGGCCTGGTCTGACAGCCCTCGCCCCGGGCGCAGGGCTCCAGGGCTGGGCAAGCGGAGGGCATGTGACCCAGCACGCAGCGCGCAGGGAGGGCTCGGTCACACGGTGGCTCGGGTGCCCTGCCGCGCAAGCGGTTGAACACCTCGGCCGCCACTGTATTCAGCCCAGGAGTGCATGCTCACCCGTGAATTCAATCCAGCATTGAATTCAATTCAACAATCAAGGTGGCGTCTGCGCCCCACCGGGACAGGCCGTGTGCACGGCCGCCTCCCCCGGCTTTTCAGGGCTTCGGCCAGCCAGGCATCCGGCACAGTGTCCGGACCGCCCTCCACCCCCAGACGCCATGAGCACCCTGCCCTTGAGCTCGCTCACCACCAGCGCTGTCACGACCAGTGCGGCCACGGCCACAACGCAGAACCCGACCACGGCACTGCTGGGTCAGGTCTCCCCGGCCCTGGCCAAGGCCCACGAACGCCTGCTGGCGCAATCGCAGACGGCGTCGGCGTCCATCTCGCAACTCGGGCAGTACAAGGCGACCGTCTCCAGCCTGGCCAGCAGCGCCAAGGAGCTGGCCAGCGTGAGCGGCGACACCGCATCGGCCGAGGTGATGAGCAAGGTGACGCGCCTGGTGGACGCCTACAACGAGGCCATCCAGCAGGCGAAGGCAGGCACCGAAGGCCGTGCCGGCCAGGCCATCGCGGCCTCCCGCCGGGCCCTCTCGTCGGCCGACAGCACGCGCTCGCAACTGACCCAGCTCGGCCTGATGCGGCAACCGGATGGCACGCTCAAGCTGGACACCGCCACGCTGCAGAAAAGCCTGGCGACCAACCCGGCTGCGGCGGGCAGCGCGCTGTCTCAGCTGGGCAAGACCCTGGCCCGGCGGGCCGAGTCCGAGCTGGCCGACAAGGGCCGCCTGGCCCAGGCCGGCACCCAGTCCAGCGCGTGGGCCCAGGGGCTGACGCAGCAGCAAGGCGCCCTGGTCACGGCGGCCAGAAAGATCGCCCAGGGGCAGGCCAGCGCCAGCAGCGGGGGCAGCGGGCACAGTGCAGACGCGGCCCAGGTCAGCGCGTCGGACAGCCCTGCCGCCAGCACGTCAGGCAGCAACTGGGCCACCCGCCTGGCACTGCAGCGCTACGGCAGCGCCGGCTGAAGCCGGACGACGCCCGACGTCCGCCGCTCAGTTCGCCGGGATGGCGCCCACTGTGAAAGTCTCGCTCAATGGGAGAAAAATCGGGCTGGTTGGGGCGATTTGTCTCGGAGTGGGAGAAAACAGTCTCGCACTGGAAGAAAAATCCGGCCAACCGGCTGATCGCGAGCCATGCCCCAATGCCCCCAACTTTGACCAGACGCCGCGCAATCAGCCTCCGTGTTGGCGCTCATTTGAAGTCAACATGGGCACCAACACTTGCAGGCCGCGCGGCGTCAGGTCCAGCGCACGTCCATCTGTGCGCCTGAGCCACCCCTGCTGAATGAAATGCCCCAACAGCTCGTCAGCCAACTGACCTGCCAGGTGCTCACGCCGGTGCGACCAATCGAGGCAAGGATAAGCAAAACGCCTTTTTGAAGATGCCGACTGCGGCACGAAGTCCATTTCGGCCAACCAATCCAAGCCCTGGGGCGTCAGGGCAAAACCATCAGGTGCCGCGCTCAAACCTTTGCGCATCAGCAAGGCCGTCAGCAACTGAACGCCCAACTCACCGGCCAAGTGCCCATAGCAGCACCGAGCAAACCGCAGGCGACTTCGTGCCGGGTGCTCCCACATGCGCTCGTGCGTCGATCGCTCGGCCACCACGGCCAGCGCTTCCAGCGCATGCGCCACGTCGGCATCGGCCAGACGGTAATAGCGGTGGCGCCCGCGCGCCTCGCAGGTCAGCAGACCGGCTTCCAGCAACTTGGCCAGGTGCCCACTGGCGGTGGAAGGCGTCACCGAGGCAGCCAAAGCCAGCTCACCCGCACTGGCAAGTTCACCCGACAGCAAGTAAGCCAGCATCAGCGAGCGCGCCGGGTCAGACATCATCGCCGCCACGCGGGCGATGCGGGGTTCGTGGGCTGCTGAACTCTTCATGCCATCAGCCTAAGGCACGCACGGAGTCGTCTGGCGCTTGAGCGCGATCCAACAAGCCGTAATCTCGAATGACCTCGGCCACGCGCAAGCGGTAGTGGGCAAAGATCCGGGATCGGCCTTCGCCTTGTGCCGCCCGATGTGCTGCCATGTTGCGCCATTGGCTGACCGCGGCCTCGTCGCGCCAAAAGCTCAGGGAGAGGTAGCGGCCCTGTTTGCCAACAGATTCAAAGCGCTCGATGGAGATGAATCCGTCAACATCCATCAACGATGCTTGCAAGGCACCAGCCCATTCGAAATAGCGAGCCAACTGACCAGCATGCGGCTCCAGCTCGAAGATGACGGCGATCATGGCGTCACCTCACGAGACTGGTTGAGCGTGGACGGCACCGCTTCCAGCCAGGTGCGTTCTTCGCGAAGGATGAACCGAAGGGATTGCGCCATTTCGAAATTGGCGCGTCCTTCGTCATCGGCTTTCAACGCCGCGCGATAGCGTTCGTATGCAGCCAGGCTGTCGAAGGCGACCAAGCCCCAGGCCACGTCATTGGACCCTTCGTGCGGTAGGAAATAGCCCATGAGGTTGCCGCCGCAGCGAGGGATGATGCGGCCCCATGCCTCTGCATAGCGCGTGAACGCGGGGCGCTGGAATGGGTCGATCTGATAACGAATGAAGCAAGTGATGGTCATGGCAGCCCTGTGAGTGAAGGAACACCACGGACTGTCGATTGAAACCATGCTCAGATGTTTCGGTGCCGACCAAAGCAAAAGGTATCAACCAGAGCCCCGCGCCCCCTGTTGCGGCGGCCACAAGGCCCGCGCGCGTGCCAAACAAGCCCTGGGGCACCTATGCAGGCAAGGCCTCTCGCAAGCGGCTCCCTGTCACATCCTCGTGCACAACAAAGCTCAGCAGCAGTTCCAGCCTCATGTCGTCCAGAAGCAGATCACGCACTACTGAGCCATTGAGCCTCTCGATGAATGCCAGACCGATCTCTGATGTAAGTGGAAGCGAACGGTCACCGTGACCGGGCCCGTAAGGGTAATCGGAGACGCAGCGTCCAGGTATTTCGCCACTGCTCAGTGAGCTTGGATTGACGGACCTATAGAGCCCCGGGTAACCTCCCCATCCGCAGGAGCAAAACAAAACGTCGAAATGACATAGGCTCAAGGGGGGCGAGATTGGAAAGAGACGAGCGCCTGTTCATCGAAGGAACGGTGAGCAGAGCCAAACAACTTGTGAGGCAGCATATCTGGGCAGGCGTCGATGAGGCGCGGCTGGAGGCTTGGTACGGTCAATTCGAAGCGCGGCAAGCCTCCCTGCTCGGAGCCTGCCTGCTGGATGGATTCATATTCCGCAGCCGCGCCCAGGTTGAGGCGATTCTGCACGGCGCGCTCTGTCGGCCTGAGCTCGTGGGGCTGGCTGGCGATAGCGATCAGGCCGTGGTGCAGGCTCTCAGGGGGCGCAACGAAGCAGGCATTCGTCTCTCGCCTGTGATTCGCTTGCAGGACCCTCCTATCAAGAGTGGCACGTACGTGCTACGACGCCTATTTAAGCTTCTGCGGCTGGACCAGAAGTGGGCGACCTGGCCACAGAACCTGCATCAAATCACCGACTTGCAAATGATCATCTTCGTGGATGACTTCTGTGGCAGCGGTCAGCAGTTCTCCGACTTCGCTTTGTTCGTTGGTCTTGAGCAACTGATGGCGGCCAATCCGAACTGCCGATTCATCTATCTGACCGTTGCCGCGCACGAGGATGGCATCAAACACGTTCAAACAAAATATCCGCGTGTCGAGTTCATCGCTGGCGAGATCCTCGGCGCAGATCATCACTTCTTCAAGGGCGAGAACTTGCGAAACTTCAAAGTCGATGGGCTCGTCGAGCGGCTGCGAGCCGACTACGACCGCATCGCAAGCGAAGTCGGATTCGGGCGCGGCAAAGTTCCGGCACTCGGCTTCGAAGAGCAGGCGTTGTGCTATGCGTTCGATCACGGGACGCCGAACAACACACTACCTATTTTTTGGAATCAAAGAGACCAATGGTCTTCGCTGGTGGATCGATGAGCACGACCAATCTCGCTGCGCAAGCATTTGCGAAGAATCGGGCCGAGGAACTTGGCTTCGACCTGTGGGGCGAGTTTGTCGTCCCTCTTTACTATGACCGACTGGCGCTGGACGAAGTCCGGAAGCCATTGATTTTTGAGGGTGGCCGCGGCTGTGGCAAAACAACGCTGCTTCGATACCTATCGCATGCGACTCAGCTAAGTCCAAATCGAGAATTGACGCAGGAGACGCTGCCCAAGCAGATTGGGCTCTATCTGCGCGCGGACACCCAGCACTTGAGAACGTTCCGCGGCGAGGCATTGTCAGAGGACGATTGGCACCGGGCATTCGAGCATGATTTGTGTCTGTCGATCGCCACAGAACTCCTCAGTGCATTGCAGTTGCTGAGTTCGAACGCGCAGCGACGCCAATCGTTTCCCGGTGTCGATGCTCTTGACTTCACGGCATGGCGGGACTTCGACGCGACGGCGCCGACGACGCTCTCGGCTTTGACCCGGCACATCCGATCTGCCCGAAACAGATTCAGCATGTGGCTCAACAACCAGGACGGAGATCAGCCGCGCCCCACGTTCTTGCCACTGCGCCCTGCATTGCTTGAACTGATTAACGTTGTTCTCGAACAGCTTGACTTCATGCGTGACCGAGTGTTCTTCGTCTTCATCGACGAATACGAGAACCTCCTTGAGTACCAAATGCGTGCCGTCAACACTCGCCTGAAGCATTCCGAAGCACCGCTCATCTTCCACATCGCGACCAAGCGCAACGGCATGGTTACGCGACAAACGCTCAGCGCGGAGCAGTTGCAAGAGCGCGATGACTTCCGCACATGTGACATTGAGGAATGGGCTGAGGCCGATTTCCCGCTGTTCGCGGCCGAGCTTTTCTGCTCTCGACTGCGACGCAAAGGAATCGACGTGGGGTCTCAGGCGATCGAGCCCGGAACGTTGTTGTCGTTGACGGGCATCAAGGCACGCCTGGACAATCAAGCCTATCGACGCGAGACGCTGGAGGCGGCGCGGAAGATCTTGCCGGGGCTAAGCAACGAGAACGCGGCTCGACACGTTCTGCAGGACAAGGGCCTAAGGGGTCGCCTGCGCGACAACATCGCCACCGGACTGAAGCTGTCAGACGCGGCGTATCAACCCGATGACTTCATCCGAGAGGACTTGGCGCAAGAGGCGCTTTGTGTGCCAGCCTTGTTGCATCAGGGCAAGAAGCCCAAGGATCTACTTGTAGAGCTCGACAAGAAGGCTGAGAAGAAGACGAATCAGTTCGACACGGCCTATTGGACGCACAACTACTTCAGTGCTTCCATGTACCTGCTATTTCTTCCGTTGCCCACGCCGTGCGTGCTCTATGCCGGCTTCGATGCATTTTTGAAACTTTCCAAGGGCAACACACGGCACTTCCTGGAGTTGTGTCATCTGTCGCTGCAAGGCACGGATGTGATCGACGGCCAAGTTCAGTCTGTTGACATCAAAAACCAGGCTATGGCTGCTCGCGACGCCAGTGCCTTGTTTGTGAAGGAGACGCAAGGCTCGGGCGACTTTGGCAATCGGCTCTTTCATGTGGTCAATACACTTGGGCAGGTCTTCCGGCTCTCGCATGCTCGCCCTTCGCAGAGTGAAGCCGAGCGAACGCATTTCGCCATCAGTGGCGGGGATCTGAAACCTGACGCACAGAAGCTGCTGTCCGAGTGCTTGAAGTGGTCGGTACTCTTCGTCGCACCCGAGACCAAGGTCAAGGGCGCACGACTGGAGACCATGGACTACATTTTCAACCCGATCTATGCGCCGTATTTCGGAATCTCGTTCAACAAGGGGCGCAAGCTGGAGCTTCCCGCGTCTGCTGTTGAGACCCTGATGACGGGGCGCCACGAAGAGATGAATGCACTGGTCAAGTCCTATCAGAAGGCTTGGAAGCTGGATGGTGACGGCGATCAGTACTCGCTGTTTTCACAAGCCTGACCACCATGAAGATCAAAACGCTTTCTTCAGTCGGGCGCGAACACGACTTCGGCGGTATGCAGTGGAAGCTTGCCTATCACGGGGGTGAGCTCGACCAGAGGTCGCGCGCCGCCATCGAGATGGCGAAGGCAACGTCTTCGTCTACTATGCTGATGCAGTACCTCACCGAGCAGCCGGATCGGCTGTGCGTTGATGGCAATCTTGTCGGCAACCCCGCTGTCATGGAGCAAATGCGGCGCGCTGGCAAGGTACTCCTTGAGACCACATCCCTGGGGTTCGTCGAAGTCCTGCAGCTGCTCAAACACGCCAAGGCGGCCGGCCTCGACGGCGTGGATTGCCTGTACGTCGAACCGTTTGAGTACACCAAGGATCGTTACCTCAACTCGTCGTGGGCCAGGGAGTATTCGCTGAGCGAAAGCCGCCAACTTGAGTCGGTGCGCGGATTCACCACACCGCCTGAGCTATCCAAACACGACGCCCGCTTGGTTGCATTCCTTGGCTACGAAGCCTCGCGACTGGCCGGCGCTTGCGAGCAGAACGATGCGATCGTTGGTTGGAAGCGCTACGCAGTCTTCGGCGTGCCAGGGTATGCTCCCGGCTGGGAGATGAATGCGATGGCCAACAACATCGACACGCTGGTGCAGCGCGAATTCGAGTCTGTCCGCTACTGCGCTGCGTCAAGCGTTAGCGGCGCCTACGACCTGTTAGAAGCCATCCACCAAGAAGGACGAGCGGATCAGCCACACACTGTGGTGGCGCCATTCGGCACCAAGCCGCACGGCATTGCCTGCGCGCTGTTCCTGGTCGGGCGCTCGAGCTTTCAAGCCTCCTCGCTGATCTACGACCACCCGGGGCGCAGCAAAGGCCGCTCGTCCGAAGTTCGGCGATGGCACATGTACCGCGTCCAGTTCTGAGGCGTACAAACTGCCCGGCAGTTCAGTTCGAGAAAACTGGCATTTGCAGGAGCTCGCGCTTGGTGATGACAGAAGCGCAGACGCCCTTGGTCACGCTCTCCAACCACATCGGAAAAGCGGGATGCTGGAAAGAGCGGGCGACCCTGTCGCGCACGGACGCAGGAGCTCGGATGCGGAGAACGTGATCGGTAATGGGCGCAATGCCGCCAGCTACGATCACGGGCTCCCAGCGCACGCGCGAGCCCGTGCGGCTCAACAGAATGTCTCCGGTCTCCGCGAGGACGTCGTCACAGAAGCTCCGGCTGATCCGATCCGGCAGGTGAATCGTCGAGCCCTGGTGCCGGGACAAGTCTGTCGTGTGCAGTACGCGATGCTGTCGACGATCGGCGTCGGCCTTACAGTATCGACCCCGCGTCACGTCCACGCCCATCTGTTCGAGCGTGGGCGCGCCAATGCGATGCAGCTCGATGGCACCCCAAAAACCAGCATCAAGGCGTTGACCGGGCTCAATTGGGCCACGGTAGACGCGGGTTAGCCCATCGGTCGGGCTGAAGCGATCAATCGTGACATGGCGACTTCCTACCCGCGACGCATCGATTACCAACAGAACCGTCGAGGCTTCGGTGTCGCGGTAACGCGTGTCGTCGATGGTCACGACGCGCTGCACGCGGAAGTTGCTCAGAAGACTGCGGCGATACGGCTCGTATAGAAGCCCAGCCGCAATCGGCGAGGGCATCAACATCGCAACGAAACCTCCGCGCTGACGCGCCTCCACCAGCGCGCGCGCGAGAAACGACACTTCCAGTCGCCGCAGACCATGGCGAGACCGCACATCGGGGAACGCAATTTCCTGCCAGCGCGCATGCTCGCCATTGGGGTCAGCAGGTAGGAAGGGAGGATTGCCCAGGATTGCGAACTGACTGCGCTGCAGGTGCTTCCAACGCGGCAGCGGAAATTCAAGACCATCGGCATGCCGTAACCGCATCGGAACGCCAGCCGAACGGGCTTGTTGGATGCGGTGTGAATCGCAGTCGACGCCCAACAGTGTGGCGGGACTCTTTCGCGCTTGAAGCGCGCGAAGCAGCGCGCCGTCACCAACAGCCAAGTCGACCGCCACCCGTACGCTCGACGGGACAGCTCGTGCCACGAGTTTGGCGATCATCGCGGGCGTCATGTGCTGCCCTAGCGCGTCGTTGAACTTGTCGTTTCGATCCATTGTTTGATAATATCAACAATATGAGCAGAACGCAAAGGCCCGCCGACGCGGCCCAACAAATTTCGAGGCGCCTATTGTCGCTGCTGACAGACGACCTCAACATGACGCTGTCGGACGCGTCACGCGCGATGGGCTACGCTACTCCAGCCACGCTGCAGTCTGTGAAGAAAGGCAAGACGCTTCCGGATGCCGCACGGCTAAGCGCGTTCGCGACAAAGTTCGCGCAAGAGACGGGCTGTGAAGTCAACCTCCACTGGCTACTGACCGGCAGGGACGGCCCCTTCTTGGAGGATCGGCGGCCTAGGCGAACGGCATCCAAGCTAGATATCGATATTATCGATAGGGCAATGAAGCTTGATGTGGCGGCGAAACGCGCACTCTTGGTGCTTTTGACCGCTCGCGAGACATAAGCGCGAAGGATATTGAGGCGGCTACGATCTTTCAACTCGGCCTCATCTGGAGGCGACCGGACAAGCGTCGACACGACCTTCGGAGGATTGAGACCACGCAGCGAAGCAGAGAGAGTTCGCGCTGAACGGCATCACTGAATGTGCGCTACCTGTAGCCGACGGTATCCGCTATGCAGACCAGGCAGGAGAGATCAGTCGGAGGACTCGCCTAAGACCGCCTGCATCCCCGACCTACCCAAATGCGGGCCATAGGTGTTGCACCCATTCCCCGCCGTCAGTTCTCAATGTCCCGCAGGCCTCAGCAGCTGCACAAACGTCGGCAACAACTCCAAGTCAACCAGCCGAGTTTCAATCGCATGCGCGATGTCGGTGTGCTCGCGGTTCTTTTCGTTAAAAACCGCATCGATCACCGAAACCAGGATGGTCCCCTCCGCCCCGCCATCCTGCGCAACCGGGATGACCGCACGAGCCTCCGGTACGTCTTTGATGCTGAGCTTGACCGGCAAGTAGATCATCCAGCCGACACCGACCCGGTCGTCGTAGACCAGTTTGTAGGTGGTCGGCTCGTAGACATAGGCGCACACGGGCTTGTAGGTCTGAGCCAGCAGGGCCAGGGTGGCGGCCACTTGCCGGTAGTTGCCCAATCGGCACTCGTTCGCGAGCTCGCCAAAGTGGAGCGTCATCTCACTGGCATAAGGGCCCGTCGAAACCGAGAGCGTCATCGTCGCCCCCTTGCTGGACTCCTCCATGCCGTTCCACAGCCCGATGACAGGGGCAGATCTGAACCGCTGATTGATGATGGCCAGCGCCGCGTCGCGGCCATTCATGCCTGCGCTGAACGCCGAGAAGCGCGATGCGTCTTCCAGGGAGTCGCCCTGCAAAAGCCACTCATTGAAATCAGGGTGCTGCGCAGCGAGAAAACCCGCCACCCCCTCCAAAGACTGCAAGGCTTGTGCGGCATCCAAGAGACCGGTGTCCTTGGGCGGATGAAAGAGCGCTTCGATATTGAACATGGGTCACGGCTGATAGATGGGCTGGAGCGGAATCATGCGGCGCAGCGCGGGCGCCATGTACTGATACGCCAGTGGGGTTTGAAAGTACCAGTGCAGGCGCGCCGGCGCACCTTGCAGTGCGGCCATGGCCTGTGCCCGCGCTTGCGGAAGCATCTTCGTCTCGAATGACCCGTACCAAGCCTTCGGAGCAATGCCGCCGCTGGGGTGCTGCTCCAGGAATTGGTCGTACTCTGCTTTCGCTTCCACAAGCAGGCATTCTGCTGACTTGAACCCGTCAAAGTCGAGTCCTGAGAACTGCCATTCTGTGCTCGGGGCAAAGCCGGTGACCTTGGCCTGATATGCGCGCGAGTTCTCACTCATGTTCCAGTTGCGCTCAACCAGCTTTCCACAGTCTGGCGGGCACTTCTGGCACGACTTGGTTTCAGCCTTGGGTGCCGTTTGTGCCACAGGGTCCGCCTTGGCGTCAGCCGCTTCGCGCTGCCGCTTCTTGACCTCCTCCGATACCACCACAGCAGTGCCCGCAGCCGTGGTGACACCCAAGGCCACCAACAGCGCGTTGACCGCAGATTCCAGCAGCGGCAAACCAAGAGCAGCCATCAGCTTTCCTCCTCATCAGATTGCTCGTGCAGCCCCAGCTTGTGCCCGAGTAGCGCCATGAAGTCTTTCCACCGCTGCTCGGCAGGCACGCCTGGCTTGCTCAACCACGCATTGACGGCCGGCGCGAGATAGAAGCCTGGTGCCCACGCAGCCTGGTGAAGAAACTGCGTGCGCACGCCAGATTCGGACAAGCCCAGCTCGAGCGCGTGCCGGTTCGCTTCCTGTAGTCGCTCAGCAAGACCTGGCTTGCTCGCAATCTCTGGAAACTTGCGAACCAAATCGACGTGCACACGACGCACGAAGTCTTCCTGCTCGCCAGCATGAAGCTGCGCCAGTTGAGTTGCATCCAGTTCAATCACTGCCCTCTCCCCACATGGAAAGCCTGTCCATCGACCATGAAATGCCATTCGTCGATGTGTTCAAAAAACGTTTCCCGTTGATCCGGCCTCAACGTCAACGCCAGTCGCCGCAGCACACGTGGGTCGTGATACCTGATCAACGCGACCTTCCCATCAGGGAGCCGCATGTCAAGCTTGTTCTGAAGCAACTGCACCAGGCCTGGGAAAGGAACGGCGGTGATCAGCCAACTGCACACAGGCGCCACCAACTCTGCATCGGCCAAGGCACTGCAAAGATCATGCTGCGCTTGAACGTCAATGAGCCAGGGCCCGGCGTGGGCAAGCGGCTCATCTGGCGTACCCAGGAAGAGGGCCACGCCTTGCTCCGCCGTCAAAACCTGGCCAAACGCAGCCTCGTGCTGTAAGCCGTCCACCAGCGCAAAAAGGTGGGCGAACGGGTTGGTGCGGCGCACGCGTTCAAGCGCCTCAAGGTATCTGTCCACGGCCGGCTCGCTGCTCAGTCTCGAACGACCATCGTGGCGCCTTGCTGTGCAGCCTTCTTCAGGCACTCCAGGCAGATGGACGGCGCCTGCGCGGCGATCGGCGCGCCAGAGGCCAGCGTGGCAAGTGATGGCGCAGTTGATTCTGTCGCCGCGCTTTCGCTGCCGCCTCCGCCGCCATCTGCACCCCAAGTCGCCAGGACCTGACTTGCGATCAAGGTTGCGCCGCATTCGGTCTTGTCACCGTGGCGGGCCAGCGCCTGACCCATGCCCGTCATGTCGGGTGCACCAGTGGCGATGGAGAAGGTTCCCCGACACTTTCGGCAAACCACCTTGTCGCCGACGCGCGCCACAGGACGACCGTTGACCGTCCATGTCATGTCGGCCGAGATGACGGTGCCACCATGGCTGGTGGTGTCCCCGAGTGTGATGAAGGCTTGTGACATCGCCTCACTCTATGTGTGCATGGTGGCGGGCACGTTTCAGGTTGTTTCACGAGGAGCATCAGGCTGGCCCTTCGCATTGCAACCGCGCGCAGACATCTGCGCAACCTGCGTCTCCAGATCGCGAACCCGCTCGGTCATTTGCTGCGCATCCTTCAGCAACCGCGCCACGGCATACCAGTACGCGTATCCCAGGTCACCCTCGGCCAAAGCGAGCTCGTGCAGCTTCCTCAGCGCAATCGACAAATCCAATGGTTCGCTCATCACACGCCTCCTGATCGGTACTCGGGAGCAGACGTCGCAGCCCTTTGACAAGCACGCCACAGTATGTACACTAATTCACACATGCGCGAGAAGTACTGTCGTGTCGACCACCGCCACTTGCAGGAGCTGCGTACCATGTCAGTCACCAAGACACAGTTTTGGCAGTCTCTCCGCCAACCCTTCTTGACAGGGTTCTGGCAAGGATTCGATCGGATGCTGGCGCCCGTGCGCTGGCTTCTGCGAAAGCCCTGAGCGCAGGGCTGAGCAACACAGGGTCGGATCGGCTTTGAAACCGATCGCAGTACCGCCGCCTCGCGGATGACCCTGACCACGCCCCATGGCCGTGATGCACGCCGAGAGCCACCAAGGCGCTCGACCCATTCACTTCCCTACCAGGAGCGACAGGTCATGCCCGTCCGAAAGATCCCCCGAAACCACCTGAAGGTCACCGGTGCCTTCGCCACAACCAAGGCCGACCGCTCGGTCGCCTTTGAGTCACTCCTTGAGCGCGAGTACATGCTGCTGTTGGAGTTCGACGACCGCGTCGCATCGATTGAAGAGCAGCCTGTGCGGGTGCCAGTGCCCGGCGTGCCACAAGGCTACGTGCCTGATGTCTTGGTCCGCCACCACCCCATCGCTCCCGGAGCCGCACCAGAAGTGCTGCTGGTTGAGGTGAAGCACACCTCAGACCTCGCGAAGAACGAGGAGAAGTACAAAGCCAAATTCGAAGCTGCCGAACGGTACGCCGCGGAGCGCAACTGGCGCTTTGTCATCGTCACGGAGAAGGACATCCGCACCCCTCGTCTGTCCAACCTGTTCTACCTGAAGGGCTATCGAAGAAACCCCATCCATGAGCGCCATGCACAGGTGATCAAGGACTGCCTTCGAGCGGGCGGCGACAAAACAATCGGGGAGTTGTTGAACAAGGCCTGCTCGGTATCCGGGGAAGAGCCGCTCGCGCTGACCAGCACAGCGTGGACCCTGATCGCCCACAAGCACATCAAGGTTGATTTGGACGCCCCCCTGAACCTGGCGACCAAGGTTGTCCGAGGAGCCTGCAAATGAAGACGGCACGCACGAACAAATTCGTGATGGACCTGCGCAAGGGCGCGGTCATCGAGCAGAACGATCAGCGCTACGTCATCACGCACACGCTGAGCGTGACCCAGATGATGGTCAGGCACGTGACGACAGGCGAGTCTTTGATCATCGATGTCTCAAAGATGGAGCCACCAAGACCCGCCACGGCAGCGTCCCAACCTCAACAGGATCGCGACCTGCAGGAAGTCGATGAGGGCGACTGGGCTCAGGCTGAGGTTCTTCGCGACGCGATCGAACAAAGTCTGGTGGCCAACCATGGGTCCGCTTCGTACGAACGCCTCGCCCAGTCTGTGGCGGTTTCACGCGCGAAGTTCTACAAGCTCAGAAAGCAATACCTGGAGAGCGGGCGACTGCTTTCCAGCCTCCTTCACCCAAGGCGAATTGGTGGAAGAGGAAAAAGCCGGCTGCCTGACGCGGTTGCAGCCATCGTCAACGACAGGATCAAGAACTTCCACCTCACCAACCAACAGCCATCTGACGCTGCGCTCATCAAGGAGATTCGGCGGAACTGCAGCAATGCAGGCCTGCCCTTGCCCGCTCGCACCACGGTTCTTCGCCACCTACAGTGGATCGATCAACGTGAACGGATCAGCAAGCGCAGGGGGGCATACGCAGCGACGCAGCGGTTCGACCCGATTGATGGCAGTGTGCCCCGTGCCGACTGGCCTCTGGCTGTGGTTCAGATGGATCACACGCCACTGCCGGTCATCATCGTTGACGAGAAGTACCGCAAACCGATCAACCGAGCCTGGATCACGGTGGCCATCGACTGCTTCAGCCGCGTCGCGCTTGGCACCTATGTCTCTTTGGATGCCCCGTCGACCATGTCTGCGGGCCTGTGCATGGGCAACTGCATCCTGCCCAAAGAGAAGTGGCTGCAAAGCATCGCACCCAACGATGGCATTGAGTGGCCCTACTACGGCACGCCTGAGCGGCTTCACATGGACAACGCCAAAGAGTTCCGGGGCAACATGCTTCAACTGGCAAGCAGGGAGTATCAGTTCGACCTGGAGTTCAGGCCCGTCAAGAAGCCCAACTACGGAGGTCACATCGAGCGCCTGATGGGAACACTCAGCGAGGCCCTCAAAGTCGCCCCGGGGGCAACGTTCGCCAACCCGGATCAACGTGGAGAGTACGACTCGGAGGGCCGCGCGTGCATGACGCTGGCTGAACTTGAGCGATGGCTGGCCCTGACTTTCGCTGCCTACCACCTGGAGCCTCACAGCGCCCTGGGCACATCGCCAAACGAGAAATGGCGACAGGGCATCTTCGGAACGGACAGTCGTCCGGGGCGCGGCATCCCGCCAAGGTTCGTGGACGACGAGCTCGTTCGCATCGACTTCATGCCTTTTGAAGAACGAACGATCCAGGCCTATGGCGTGTCGATGGACCTCCTCTACTTTCACGACGTCCTGCGCAGCCGGATCGGGCTGACCGTCTCAGGGCGCAACAAAGCGGCACCAACATACCGCTTTCGTCGAGACCCGAGAGACATCAGCCACATCTACTTCTTCGATGAAGAGACGCGCAAGTACATCGCCATCCCGTACAAGGACAGCAGCCACCCGCCAGCCAGCATCTGGGAATGGCGGGCTGCGGTCAAGCTTTGCAAGGAGCAAGGCATCTCGACGAAGAACGAGCGCGAGGTCTTCCGCCTCATCAACCTCCAGCGCGAACAAGCCAACGAAAGCGCAGAAAAGACCAAGGCCGCACGTCGCACGCTGCAGAAGCTGGCTGAACACACCAAAGTCCGAGCTCAAAAGCACAAGGAATTACCACAAGCCTTTGAGGCACAGGTGCCCGCAGATGCGAATCAGGCCGCAGCGCCACACGAGGATGGCTACGCTGCCAAGCGGGAACTCATCCTCCCCTTCACCGATGACTAAGGGGGAAACATGCACGATCATCTTTCCCCATCGGTCGTTCCGCTCCTGTCCGAGCCCGACGACATCCGCATCGAGCACATCCAGAAAGGCGCCTGGCTAGGGCTCGAAGACGCGATGGCAGCGCTGAAGCGGATGGATGCGATGCTTCATCATCCAACCGTGCCTCGGATGCCGAACCTGCTGCTGGTCGGCCCATCGTTCAGCGGCAAGACGTCCATCCTCCACAAGTTTGTGTCAAATCACTTGCCAAACCAGGCCCCCGAAAGGGAGGCCACGGTCTGCCCGGTGGTCATGGTGGAGGCCCCTCCGAAGCCAGACATCAGCGACTTCTACAGCCGAATCCTGGATGCCATGTTCGCCCACGTGAGGCACACGGCCTCACCCCACCAGAAGTACTTTCAGATCAAACAGCTGTTTCGAGAGCTGTCGGTGAAGATGCTCATCATCGATGAAATCCATCACCTGGTCGCGGGCAGCATGGCCCGGCAGCGGGAGTTCCGCAACGCCATCAAGAGCCTCGGTAATGAGACCCAAGTGTCGATCGTTGCTGCGGGCATCGACGATGCGTACAACGCCATGAACCTGGATCCTCAAATGGCCAGCCGATTCCCACCGCTGGCCTTGACATCTCGGTGGGAAGGCATGAAGGCCCAACGCTTGCT
Source organism: Aquabacterium sp. (assembly GCF_021768455.1). Lineage (GTDB taxonomy): Bacteria > Pseudomonadota > Gammaproteobacteria > Burkholderiales > Burkholderiaceae_C > Aquabacterium. Next base: position 34,739 of record NZ_JAIZVX010000018.1, read on the forward strand.
GCGCAGCATCGAACGGCAGCTTCCTCTGGCAGAAGCGTCCTGGCTGTGCGATGAGGACATGACCTCCAGACTGACGGCCATGGCGGAGGGCTCTCTCGGCAACATCTGCGACCTGTGCAAAACGGCGGCCATCGAAGCCATCAAAAGTGGCAAGAAGCAGATCACGCGCAAGCAGATCGACGCCCTGGACTGGATACCTCCATCCGCCCGGCGCAAGCACCGCCCGATCCTGTGAGACAACACCATGCGGGGCCTCACGCGAACGCTTTGGCCCATCCGATACAAGCCCCTGCCGGACGAGCTGTTGTCGTCGTGGTTGATGCGGCTGGCTCACGGTCATGGGCAGAAGGTTCAGACCTTCTGCAACCTGATCTTTGGCAACCAGCGGCAAGTCTGGAACAGGGACATCGATCGGCTGGGCCCAGCTTGGTTGGTCGAGGAGTTGGCTGCATCAACGGGCACCCACCTGGACCGCGCGAGGCTCACGACGTTGCGGGGGTTCGAGGGAACCCTGTTCAGGGCATTCAAGACATCAGGCCATTTGCCCTGGATCCAGACGCTGCAGATGTACCACCGCAAGCGGGAGGGCTTTGGCATGCAGTTTTGCCCCCTGTGCCTTGCTGAAAGCAATCCACCCTACTTTCGCCGCAGTTGGCGGATCAGTTTCAAAACCGTCTGCACCGAGCATCAAGTTGCGATGCTGGATCGATGCCCTGCCTGCCAACACGCGATCGCATTCCACCGCATCGAGATGGGCAAGGCAGAGCACGATCGCCTGCCGTCCATGCGCCACTGCCATGCCTGCGGATTCGACCTGGGGGCTGCGATCGGTGTGCCGCCCAAATCCTTTCAGTGCCCCGATGCCCTGAGATGGTTGTGCGAGGTCATCCAACGACTCGATTCAGCGACAGATGACGAAATCGATGTCGATCCCGATTTGCTGTCGGTCTATCGCTACCTGGCCTCGATGATGTTCAGCAAGCGCGGCGCCGGCTTGAACGCACTCACCGCCGCAGAGATCGGTGCAGACGCCATTGCTTTCACACACGAACGGCGCTTGTCGCTGGAAGGCTCGGACTTGGCGACCAGGCACCAGATCCTGCTGCAAACCGCTTGGCTGATGCAGGACCCGGCCTCGCGCATCGAGGCCGCATGGCAGGCCAAGGCCGTCAGGTACAACCACCTGATCAAGGACTTCGAAGACATGCCTGAGTGGTATCGGACGTCTGTGATCGGCCAGATTGAGCGGCGCCCATACACCCACCGCAAGCCCAGGCGTCATCCGAGCAAGGCGTCAAGCCCAGGCTGATCAGGTTACTGGCCCATGCTTGACTCGCCTGCCGGTGTCAGCGCAGACGATGTGCTGCTCATCCGGCAATTGCTGCAGCGCGACCTTCAGGCTGGGTCTGAAGCGAACGTCAGGCAACAAGACGGGCGAGCTGATGCGGTCCATGCGGAAGGTGCGCAAGGCGTCCTTCTGAACATCGCGAGCAAGGATGTACCAGACCGGCGGCTCAACCAACAGGCCGTGCGGTTCGATCTCGCGATCCGTGCACCGTCTCTGCGCATCGGTGTAGCGAAAGCCCAGGCCGTTGCCGCCCGTGAACGCGGCTTCGAACAAGGTCAGCAACTCAGGCGGAGCGGCACCGGCCGACTGCGCCAATGTGGCGCTGGCCGGTTTGCCGACGAAGACCCGCCGCAGGAGTGCGCGCAGGGGCACTGCCCGCGCGTTCGGCAGGCTGGCCAACAGCTTGTGCAAGGCGGTCGTGGCGGCATCGCTCCAGGGCAGCACGCTCGCTTCACGCGCCAGCCTGGCGGCCATCCAAAGCGCCATCACCTCCGACAGCGACAGGTGAACGGCGGTCAGGCCACGCTCACCCTCCAACCTCACGCCGCCACCGCGGCCAGCCTGCCCGGAGATGGGCAGGCCTCGCTCTCGCAATGCAGCGAGGTCGCGCATCAGGGTTCGCTCGCTGACGCCCAGCTCATCGGCCAGGTGACGCACCGACACGCCGGCCTCACCTCGCAAGCGGTCGGCCAGGTCCATCAAGCGCATCGCACGGGTCATGTCTGGTGTCAGTTTCTGTCAGGGATGGGAGGAGATTCTGCCTGTGGCGCCACGCTGCGCCCGACATCCAACCCCATTCATTCACACCAAAGGAGTTCACCATGACACAAGACACCCTCATCGAACGCGACGTGATCGCCACCGTTGAATCGCTGACCCAGGCCTTCCAGCAGTGCGACCTGCAGGCGGTGCTCGGCCATTACGACACGGACGCGACGGTGGCGTTCCAGCCTGGCATGACCGCCCGGGGCCACGGGGCCATTGCGGAGGGCTTTCGCATGGCTTTTGAGATCAAGCCGCGCTTCACCTACAGCGGACACGAGGTGTTGATCTCAGGCGATGTCGCTTTGCACATCGCACCTTGGACCATGGTCGCCACGGCTCCTGATGGCCAGGCGATCGAGGAAAATGGGTTATCGGTTGCTGTCCTGAAGCGAGCGGCTTCGGGCGCCTGGAAGCTGCTTGTTGATCACCCGCATGGTGAGCAGTTGATCGCGCACGCCTGATCCGACCGTCCTCAGATGGCGTTGCTCAGGTGCAGCCAGGCGTCGGGCAAGTGATCCAAGGCCCAGGACTCCAGCGCCTTGTCCCACCCCATCAGGATGGCCACGCCCGCCAGGGCCAGCAGCAGGGCAAAGCCCTTCTTGACTTTGTCCATGCTGCCGAGCGCCCGGTCGCGCCAGCGTTCGAAGCCTGAGCGCGAGGCGTAAGCCACAGCCACCAAAGGCAAGGCTGCCCCGAGGCCGAACACCCCCAGGATGATCGCTCCCGGCAGGGCCCCGCCTTCGCTGACGACCAAGGCCAGGGCCGAGGCCAGCAAGGGGCCGGAGCACGGGCTCCAGACCAGGCCCAGCACCCCACCAAGCAGGAAGGCGCCCTTCAAGGAGCCCGCGTCCAGACCGGCGCTGGCGTTCTGAGCCGACGTGGCCAGGGGCATGGCCCATTGGGAGAAGCGCTCGCTCCACGACGGGATCCAGAACACACCGGCCAGCAGGATCAGCATGAGCGCGCCAAACACCCGAACGTGGTCGGCGCCCAGGCCGATCGCAGGGCCCAGGGTGCCCACCAGCAAGCCGATGAGCGCGAACGCCATGGCCATGCCCAGCCCCATCGCCACAGGCGCAAGCCGGTTGCGTTGAACAGCACCCCCGACCACCAGTGGCAGCAAGGGCAACACACAGGGCGACAAGGTGGTCAGGCTGCCAGCAGCCAGGCTCAAGCCCAGCTGTGGCAAGGACAGGGCGATGGACATGGCGGTCAGGCTCCAGGCGTGGATCAACTCGTTGAGGTCAAAGGGCCGACTTGAGCGCGCGCTGAAGCGAGCCGGCCTCCGTGTCGCCAGCGAGCAAGGCTGTTTGCTTGTCACCCTTGTAGACGATGACCGTGGACTGGCTGCGCACGTTCAGAGCCTTGCGCAGCGCCTTTTCCTTGTCGTAGTCGACCACGTACAGCGTGACATCTTTGAGCTCGGGGGCATCTTTCATGCTGAGGAACGCACGCTCCTGCGCTCGACAAGTGCCACACCATGTGGCGTGGAAGTGCAGCGCCACAGGCTTGCCAGCGCTCTGCGCGCTCTTGAGCGCTTCAGCGCTGTAGGGCGTGATGTTCAGCGCAAAGGCCTGGGAGGCGACCAAGGTCAGGGCGGAGATCAACAGGGTCTTGAGCATGGTGAGGTCCTTTCGGGTTGACACGGAGGAAGTGGGTTGAGACGTCAGTCGTTGCAGGGGCGGGAAA
>NZ_JAIZVX010000125.1 GCF_021768455.1 Aquabacterium sp.
TCTACACTTATCCACAGCTGACCACCCTTTGGTCGGCTACCAGCCCTGGCTCAATATTGGATCGGCACGGTGGCTCAGATTTGGATCGGCGCGGACACGTACTGGCGAAAAGCCCGCGCCAAGCCCCAAAAGCAACCGGGCTTTGGTCTTGGCTTTGCGTACCGACATCCAAGGCGCCCTTGATGACGGCTGGTCGGTGCTGGCCATCTATGAAACCTTGAACGAGGAGGGAGCTGTTGTGTTCAGCTATCAATCGTTCAGGCTGTACGTGAACAGGCTGTTGCTTGGCAAGGCCGTGCCGCAATCAGCAAAGCGCACCGCCAAGAAAGGCGCAAAGGGCACGACAGGTCAACTGGACTTTGGCTCCGCGCCCAACAAGGGAGCCTTGTTGTGAGTCCTCGTTTTGAAGCTTTGCCGCGCCTTGCTTGCAGCCTCATTTTCCCCACCCCTGGCGTTCAAAAAGCTTTCCTTGCTTTCGACGGCCGTTCAACTTTCGTTCGAACGTTCAAAGCAAGCGCCGAACAAGCTTCGGCAACGCGAGGGCCTTGCGAAAAGCAAGGCCGAGTCCGGGGCAGGATATGTGAAGTGGGCCCACCGCAAGCGGTTGGTCTCACTTCACTGGCCCGTATTCGCACTTCGTGCTCAATGGGCATCCTGCTCTGCGAGGCGTACGGCTACCGCCGTTTGGAGGTCTGATGGGGACGCCAGAACAGGCCGGTGATGCGGCCACGCGCAAGGGCAGCCCACCGATCAAGGTCTACTGCCTGCCAAGTGAGCGCCATGTCATTGAGCAACAGGCGCGGTCCACCGGGCTGTCTATGGCCTGCTATCTGCGCCGTGTCGGCATGGGCTACCAGGTCAAAGGCATCCTGGACCACCAGATGGTGGGTGAGTTGATGCGCGTCAACGGTGACCTTGGGCGCCTGGGCGGCCTGTTGAAACTTTGGCTTTCAGGCGACCAGCGGATGGCAGGCCTCAGTGACGCCACCATTCGGGCCGTGCTTTGGAAGATCGAGGCCACACAGGGAGAGCTTCACGGCATTGCCAAGGCGGTTGTTCGCCCCAGGGCGAAGCCATGAAGCGCAAGAGCGGTGGTTGCCTCGTCAGCGGTTTGATACCGTGCCGCAAGTACGCGGCGTTTTAGCCGCTAAAACTTTTGCCGCTAAAAGGTCGGGAGCAATGTCATGCCTCTGGATCATGGTCGCCCACGGATGCTCAGTGAAGATGAGGTCGTTGACTTGCGTCGAGAGATGCAGGAGGCATCGGCTTGGATGCGGGCTGAGTTGCTGCGTCGGCGCAGCCTGGCTGAGGTGGTTGCCCAGCCAAAGCCGCCCCAAGCCCGGAAGACCCAAGATGGCCGGCGCCAAAATTGACTTATTTATCAAGGTGGCCGCGTTCTTAAAACAGTCTTGACACAGATCTCAAATGCAGACCCTCCAAGAGCTTGGCCAAGCCGTCGCGCAGCGCCGGCGTGCCCTTGGCCTTCGTCAACAAACTGTGGCCGCACAGGCTGGCATCACGGCCGAGTCGCTGTCCAGGTTCGAGCGAGGCCGCCTAGTGGAGTTGGGCACACGAAAGCTGCTGGCCGTGCTGGCCATTCTGGGCATGGAGCTGGATGTGGTGCTCACCAGGCAATCTGGCATGTTGGACGAACTGCGCATCGAGCGCTCTCAGGCCCAACGGTAGCGCCCGTCCAGTAAACTGCACCGAATTCTGTCAGCCCCCAGGAGTCGGTCATGTCCATTTCAGCCAGCGATGTCGTACCGTTTACCCAGGCGCGCGCGCACCTGTCCGAATTGGCCGACCAGGTAAAGGCCGGTGCCGAGAAGATCATCACCAAGAACGGTGAAAGCTACGTGGCTTTGATCGACGCAGACCGCCTGGACTACTACCACCGCCTGGAGCGTGAGCGCATCCATCTGCTGCTGATCGACGATGCGCGTCGTGGCCTGGCCGATGTGCTGGCTGGCCGCACGCAGGACGCCGATGCCGCCTTGGCGGGCTTGCAGTCAGCCCGAGCCACCAAGTCTTCTTCTAGCGATAAACCTAAGTCCAAGCAACGTGGCTGAGCAGCTTTACCGGGTCGAGCTCACGGCCAGCTTTCTGGCGCAGTTAGCGTCCATCCAGACCTTTCTCGAAGAGGCAGAGGCCGCCCTTGCTTTCGACGACCTGCTGGCAGGCCTGCGCGGCACGGTTGCCCCCAACCTGGCGCGCTTCCCGCTCATTGGTAAGCGCTACCTGGATCAACCACCCCAGTCTGCCGAGGCGTTGACGCAGTTGGCGCAGCTTCCGCCAGGCGCGGCCGACGCCCTTCGTGTGTATCTGCACAGCGACTATCTGATTTTGTATGCCGTGGACGAGGTCAAACTGACTGCGTATTTGCTATCCATCCGGCACCACCGTCAACTTTCGTTTGACTTTGCTCGCCTCTGGCCTGGAGCCTGAACAGGCCATATCCCATGAATGCTGTAGAAATCGAGCAGGCCATCTCTGACCTGGCCCTTCACCCCTTCGACGCGACTGAGTTTCCATACGCCTTTCTTGCAGCCTTTGGCAATAAGGAAACCACGCTCAAGCGCTTGCGCACGGGCAACAACAACGCCTCAGATCTGCCTGGCGGCGTACTGCTGCGCAACAACATCCACATCGCAGTTTGCAAAGCTGGCAACGTTGGCGAGACACTCGCAGCCTTGCGCGCCAGCGCCGCCACAACGAAGGCCAAAGCCAAGTTCATCCTGGCCACCGACGGGCAGGCACTGGAGGCGGAAGAGCTGACCAGCGGCGAGACCATCGCCTGCGACTACACGGACTTTCCGAATCACTTCGGCTTCTTGTTGCCACTGGCAGGCATCTCCACCATCAAGGAGATCAAAGACAACCCCATCGACGTTCGGGCCACTGCTCGGCTGAACAAGCTTTACGTTGAACTGTTGCGCGAGAACCCTGATTGGGCCAAGGACGAACGTCGCAGCGACATGAACCACTTCATGGCGCGTCTTGTGTTCTGCTTCTTTGCAGAAGACACCAGCATCTTCAGTGACACCGGCTTGTTGACCCAAACGGTCGACAGGATGAGCGACCGAGGTGGCAGCAACACACATGAGGTGCTGTCAGAAATCTTCCGGGCCATGAACATCAAGGTCAGCGACCGAGCGTCTGCTGAGCCACGGCTGCCCGCATGGGCGAACGCCTTCCCGTACGTCAACGGTGGCCTGTTCTCTGGCAGCACCGAAGTGCCCCGCTTCACACGCATGGCGCGAACCTATCTGCTGCACGCGGGGGCCTTGAACTGGCGTGAGATCAATCCCGACATCTTCGGCAGCATGATCCAGGCTGTGGCAGACGACGAAGAGCGCGGCTCCCTGGGCATGCACTACACGAGCGTGCCTAACATCCTCAAGGTGCTAAATCCGCTGTTTTTGGATGACATCAAATCAGCCCTGGATGAGGCTGGTGACAACGAGCGAAAGCTACTCAACCTGCGAAAGCGGATGGCACGTATTCGGGTGTTCGACCCGGCCTGTGGATCCGGCAACTTCTTGGTGATTGCCTACAAGCAGATGCGAGAGATCGAGGCAGAGATCAACCGCAGACGGGGTGAGCCCCACTTGAGCAGCGTGATCCCGCTGACAAATTTTCGCGGGATTGAGCTACGCGACTTCCCCGCGGAAATTGCCCGCTTGGCTCTGATCATTGCTGAGTTCCAGTGCGACGTGCTTTATCGAGGGCAGAAGGATGCTTTGGCGGAGTTTCTGCCACTTGATGCGCAGAACTGGATTGTGAGTGGCAACGCGCTGCGACTCGACTGGTTAAGTATCTGCCCACCGACAGGCGTAGGAGTCAAGCTAGTGGCCGATGACCTGTTCGAAACACCACTTGACCAAGCACAGATTGACTTTGAGAACGAGGGTGGTGAGACCTATATCTGCGGGAATCCCCCCTACCTAGGAAACACTTGGCAAAGTGCCGATCAAAAGGCTGACCTGCGAGCGGTTGTGAACGGCCGTACCACTTCAACGGGCTTTCTTGACTATGTCGCTGGTTGGTTCATCAAGGCAGCCGACTGGATTGCCAAAGGACAAGGCGTTGCCGCGTTCGTGAGCACAAACTCTATATGCCAAGGCCAGTCGGTGCCAATTCTTTGGCCGATTATATTTAATTCTGGTTGCGACATCAGGTTTGCATACACCTCATTCAAATGGGCGAACCTAGCCAGCAACAATGCTGGTGTGACAGTTGCCGTTGTGGGCATCGGAATGCCAGCAAGCGCGCCTCGTCGATTATTTGATCACCAAGACGATGGCGCTGTTGTTCTGCGTGAAGGGGCATCAATCACCCCCTACTTGACTTTGGGTCCTCGGGTTATTGTTGAGAAAAGAAGAGATTCGCTGTCTGGCTTGAGTGTTATGGAATTTGGAAACAAGCCAAGCGATGGGGGGAATCTTTTGATGTCTCGGGACGATTTAAGCACTATCGGACTTACTGATGATCAACGAGAGCGCTTCATCAGGCCCATTTATGGATCTGACGACTTCATTAACGGGGGCTCCAGATTCTGCCTCTGGATTGAGGATCACCACTTGGCAGAGGCGCAATCGATTCCGGCGTTGAACACTCGAATTGAGGCAGTGCGAAGCGTACGGCTCGCTAGCCCTGATAAGGGTGCCCAAGCATTGGCAAAGCGCTCACATCAACTCAAACTAATGAGATGCGGTAGGCAATCAACTATCATTGTTCCAGCGATCTCATCAGAGCGTCGCCCATATTTGCCAGTTGGTTTGATTTCCGATCGTGCTGTCATGAACAACAAAGCGTATGCGCTCTATGACGCTCCGCTATGGAACTTGGCGCTAATCGCTTCACGCCTTCATCGAGTTTGGATCAGCAACGTCTGCGTTCGAATGCGCACCGATTTCTCATACTCCAACACTCTGGGTTGGAATACTTTTCCTGTGCCCTCATTGACGGATCAAAACAAGGCTGAATTAAACCAATGCGCCGAAGATATCCTTTTGGCACGTGAGGCACATTACCCTGCCACGATTGCAGACCTATACAACCCGGAATCTATGCCGGGCAACTTGCTTCATGCCCACGAGCGTAGCGACGAAGTGATTGAAAGAGTCTACATCGGACGTCGTTTCAAGAACGACACTGAGAGACTGGAAAAGCTTTTTGAGCTATACGCAAAAATGACATCAGCAGAAAAAGCCAAGCCTACCAGCGTCGCGGCTAAAGGGAGGAATAAAGCATCATGAACGATCACGCCACGAATCCAACGAATACCTATACCGTTCCCTCGGTGTCGATCAGTACAGCACGAACGGGCGCATCCAGCAAGGCCAACGAGCTGGGTATGCGCGCCATGCAGGAACGGGCCTATGCCAAGCGCGGCGAACAGTATTTGCTCATCAAGTCGCCACCAGCATCAGGCAAGTCACGCGCGTTGATGTTCATCGCCTTGGACAAGCTCAACAACCAGGGGCTGAAGCAAGCCATCGTGGTTGTGCCAGAGCGCTCCATTGGCGGTAGCTTTGCCGATGAGCCGCTGAGCCAATCCGGTTTTTATTGGGATTGGCATGTGGCACCGCAATGGAACCTTTGCAATGCGCCCGGTGGCGATGAGCCGCGCACGGCCAAATCCAAGGTGGATGCGGTACGCCAGTTCTTGGCCAGCAACGACCAGGCGCTGGTGTGCACCCACGCCACCTTCCGATTTGCGGTTGACGAATTGGGCATTCAGGCATTTGACGATCGATTGATCGCCGTCGATGAGTTCCACCACGTTTCCAGCAATCCTGACAACAAGCTCGGAGTACAACTGGGTGCCTTCATCACGCGTGACAAGGTTCACCTGGTCGCGATGACCGGCTCATATTTCCGGGGCGATAGTGAGGCGGTGCTTGCTCCGGCTGACGAAAGCAAATTTGAGACGGTCACCTACACCTACTACGAGCAGCTCAACGGCTACCACTGGCTGAAGTCGCTGGACATCGGGTACTTCTTCTACACCGGGCCCTATGTCGACGCTATTCACAAGGTGTTGGACCCAGCGCTGAAAACGATCGTTCACATTCCAAACGTGAACGCACGCGAGAGCCTGAAGGACAAGCAGCGCGAAGTCGACGAGATCATGCATGGGCTTGGCGAGTGGAAAGGCGTTGATCCGGCCACCGGCTTTCATCAGGTTGCGGCCGCCGATGGCCGTTTGCTGAAGGTTGCTGACCTGGTCGATGACAGTGACCAGTCGCGCCGCTCACAGGTTCTGAATGCCCTGAAGGACCCAGCACACAAGGATGACCGCGACCATGTGGATGTCATCATCGCGCTGGGCATGGCCAAGGAAGGGTTCGATTGGATCTGGTGCGAGCACGCGCTTACGGTCGGCTATCGCAGCAGCTTGACTGAGATTGTCCAAATCATTGGACGCGCCACTCGCGATGCCAAAGGCAAAGAGCGTTCACGGTTCACCAACTTGATCGCTGAGCCCACGGCAGACCAAGGTGCGGTGGCCGAAGCTGTGAACGACATGCTCAAGGCCATTTCCGCCAGCCTCTTGATGGAGCAGGTATTGGCACCTCGCTATGAGTTCACGCCAAAGGATGCAGGCCCTCAAGAGGGCTTTGTCTACAACGGCGGCGAGGGGTATCAAGCAGGCGGCAGCAATGTTGGGGTGAACGAAGCCACGGGCCAGTACCACGTTGAAATCAACGGCCTCGCCAAGCCAGCAACACCCGAAGCAACTCGGATCTGCAAGGAGGACTTGAACGAGGTCGTCACCAGTTTCCTGCAAGACAAGACAACGCTGGAGAGGGGCTTGTTTGACCAGGAGAACACCTTGCCTGAAGAGCTGACCCAGCTGCGCATGGGCAAGATTGTGCGAGAGCGCTATCCAGATCTGACCGAGGCCGATCAGGAAGCGATTCGCCAACACGCCATTGCCGCCATGAACGTCACGCAACAGGCCAAGCTTGCCCTCGCGGAGGCTGATGCGAATGGCAGCACGGCGCAGGGCAACACAGCCCTGATCGACGGTGTTCGAAAGTTCGTCAATGTCCGGGACTTAGACATCGACTTGATCGATCGCATCAATCCATTTGAAGCGGCCTATGCCGTTTTGGCCAAGGCCATGAATGAGGCCTCACTGCGCCAAGTGCAAGCCAGCATTGCCGCCAAGAAGGTGAGTATCCCTGAGGAAGAGGCACGCGAGTTGGCCAAACGCGCTCTGCTGTTCAAGCAAGAGCGGGGACGCTTGCCCGACATCAATTCTGCTGATGCGTGGGAGAAGCGCATGGCCGAAGGGGTGGCCGCATTGGCTCGGTATCGTGCCCAGGCCAAGGCTGCGCAGGCTCAAGGAGGCCCCAGCAATGGCTGAAATGGACGACGACGAACTGCTGGATGCGTTGGGTGTCGAGGTTGCGCCCATCAAGACATCCACCCGCACACCGCGCGAGGAACGCATCATTGCTGGTTTCGAGGACATCCTGCGCTTTCATCAAACTCACGGACGGGCACCGCAACATGGTGACGGTCATGACATCTTTGAACGGCTATACGCGGTGCGCCTTGAGCAAATCAGGAAGCTCCCGGAGGCCCATGCCCTGCTGGCTGAGCTTGACTCGCCTGGACTGTTGAACGCGGCGGCAGTGGCATCCCAAAGTCTCGATGACCTGGATGAAGATGCCTTGTTGGCAGAACTGGGCGTGGACACCCCTCGCGTCGATGAGGACGACATCACGGTGTTGAAGCACGTTCGTTCGGCCGCCGAAAAGCGGGCAGCCGAAGAAGTTGCCAACCGCACCAAGTGCGAAGACTTTGATCAGTTCAAGCCTTTGTTCGATGTCGTACAGGGGGAGCTCAAGTCTGGTGCCCGGCAAGCACGCACGTTCCAATCCAAAGAGAAGGCATTGGACGACATAGTGCAAGGGGCCTACTTCATCATTGGCGGCCAGATTGCCTACATCGCCGAAGAGGGCGAGGAGTTCACCACTGAATACGGACGCCGCGACAGCCGCTTGCGAGTGGTGTTTGACAACGGCACCGAAGCCAGTGTGTTGATGCGCTCGTTGCAGCGTTCGCTGCATCGGGATGAGGCAGCCCGTCTGATCTCCGATCCGGATGCAGGCCCGCTGTTTGGTGCGGCGCCTGAGGAAGGCGACATCGAAAGCGGAACGATCTATGTCCTGCGAAGCAAGTCGACCCATCCGTTTGTGGCCGAGCATCGCGAGCTGATCCACAAGATCGGGGTCACTGGTGGATCGGTCGAGACGCGCATTTCAGGCGCAGAAAAGGATGCAACCTACCTTCTATCTGGCGTCGAGGTGGTTGCGACCTACAAGCTGCACAACTTGAACCGAACTAGGCTCGAAAGCATCTTCCACCGGCTGTTCGGCGCAGCGCAGCTTGACCTGACCATTGATGATCGCTTCGGGAACCCAGTCAAGCCAAAGGAGTGGTTCATGGTGCCGCTCCATGTGATTGATGAGGCGGTTCAGCGACTTCGCGATGGGTCGATCACTGAGGTGTTCTACGATCCACAGCAGGCGAGGCTTGTGGGTGTACGGTAGTCCGACGTAAACGCCACGTGCAAGCACTTCGTTGATGCCTGCTTTCAGAAAGCGAAAAAGTCACGCTGTGAAGGCAAAAGCTAGCACGAGTAATTGCCACACTTGAGCCACATCTTTACGCTATCCGTCACATGCTGCGATGTTAGACTGATTAAATGAGCTTAGACCATCTGCACCCTTTTGCAGGGCAACACGCTATCCAAACGGCGGCGTTTGCAATCGACTTCTCGACGGAGTTGGATGTCGGGGAGGTAGGGAGGCTGCGCGCTGCAGCCGTACAGCATCTGAGAGCAGATTTTCCGAGCATCACGGACCAGCAACGAGCCATGGTTAGCATGACTAGCCAACCTGGGCAGCCTCTGTCGACTGGTGCGACCACTGTGGATGCTGGCGGGTTCGTCTTGGAGCGCCTCTCAGCGACAGCTCAACCCGGCACAGGGCAATCAAGCAGATCAATTATTGTTTCTCGTGAAAACATAATCGTTGTTATTAATGATTATACGAGATGGGATAGATTCAAGGCGGATGTTGAGCGATATTTGTCCGTTTTAATGGAAAGTATCAATGCGCAAAAGGGTGTAATTAGCATCGGCTTGCAAATATCTGATGTATTTATCTGGAAGGCGGATCCAGCCGATTTGAATGTGATGGAGGTTTTTGCTGAGCAAACTCCATTTCTTGTTTCAAATGCTTTAGATCCAAAAATTCCGCTCTGGCACTCGCATCATGGCTATGTTGAGGAGGAGTCGGAGCCGCTGAATTATACGCGACTGAATAATGTAAATATTGGGCGCACCATGATTAATGGTGTTCATCAAATTCAGATATTGACCTCACACAAGGCCACATTCGGGAAAATCTTGTACAAGGTTTTGGATGTGCACAAGGAAAATATCTCGATGGTGCTCAACGAATTGCACGCGAAGAACAAGGCCATTTTGTCTGCCTTGCTAAGTCCTGAATTACAGGAAAAAATAAAACTTAACGCAGGCAAGGAGTAATTGTGGATCCCATTTCAACCTTTACCTTAGCTGCCGCAATGTTGGTCGCTGCTCCTGCCACTCGCAAACAAATTTTTGATTGCCAACCAGAAGCAATAAAGAAGGAATTTATTGCGACGGACACAGTCTTCCTGTTGCCTGGCAATGTTGCCCAGCCCGCTGCAGAATATCTGATTAAAATTGGTAGTTCGCCTAAATTTCTCTCTGTAAGTCACAGGGAGATGCTGAAACGCGAGGTCGGCGCATATTCTGACCTTACGGATGGCTGGAACGGTCCAGGAACGATGCCGCCACCGCATGAGATTTTGGATGTTGCGCTCAATATGATCGATGCAATACCTGCAAGATTGCCGCTTCCTCGCCCGATGATTTCAGCATCAGGTGAGATTGGGCTCTATTGGGATCTTGCTGGGGGGTACGCAGAAGTTGGTTTTGACCCCAATGGAGAAGTCACGTTTTTCTCCAGAGATCAACATGGTGTTGAACGTTTCGAAAATCTGCGTGATTTGATGATCCTGGAACAGTCGTGGTTTTGGGATCGCCTTGGTCCATTTGACTCGCCAGCAAAAGAGGCAGCGTAAGCTTGAGCCTGGGCATGAATTGCAGGGAATTCTTTGAGTCCAGCAAGGGCGATCAGGAATATTGCAAGAAACTACAGTTGATCTCAATGGCCGAACAGGTGGCCTGGGAGAGTGAAACGGCTTCTGCTTACTCGCCTGCGCCTGTTGAAGATCATGAGGTGCTGTGTAGGCAAGTCCTTGACCCCACGCACTTCGATAAAGTGACCCAAACGATCACCCCCAATTTTTTCGATGATGCCTCAAGCAGAGGAGCATCCTGCCATCGGCTTGGGGCGACCACACTCGATGCAGTAAAGCAGATCGCCTTAAATCGAGTTAATGAAGTTAATAAATGCCCACCCAGCACAGGTCCGCGCATCCTAATTGGGTTCACGACAATTAAGGCCTCTGAGGTGAGGGCTATCATGACGTCCGAGCCCGATCCCAAGCGTGGTGCAGGTGTTTACGACACTGGCAAGGCGGATGATTTTTCTCACTCAGACATTTGCCAGCTTGTTTCTTCAAAGCAGCACGGCAGGAGTATTCGTGCGCAATTATTTTTGCTCGCGAAAAATCGTCTTGAAGAATTTCCTTGACGTTGCTTTGTATGTTTCGTCGCTTGCGAGGCTAGTCAGTTGTGGCAGCGCCCGCCATCAGGACTAGGTTCCTTAAGATCAAGGTCGCAGAGTGCGAACGGCTAGGAAGCAGTTGTTAACCAGTGGTTGACAACTGCTGCAAATTGCAGCAACAGCTTGGTTGCGTATTTCAACTGCTTGGTGACCACGTAGCCAGATTTCTCCGAGAGGATTGGGCTAGTCGTAGCGAAGACATCTTCTTAAATGAGTGGACCCAACGGCTTGATTCTCTGGCAAGTTCCACTGGCCCGAAGTACTAAAGGGACTCAGTCCAGTGCGCGTCCAGTACAGCCTGGCATGGCGCCTTTCCAGGTACACCAGCGGTACAGCCATTAGCTTTGACCGATTCCGGCAAACTACGCTAAGTTGCTGTCACCAAAGTACTTTCAGCTCTTCTAGGCTACGGTTGCTTCCGGTACACTTCCCTAGGTACACACCGTTGCCCGCCAACTCATAATCCTTTGGTCGTTGGTTCAAGTCCAACACGGCCTACCAATGAAATCCATGGCAAAGCCCAGATCGTGAGACTGGGCTTTGTTGTTGCTGTGCGCCATGTCTGGCATCGAGCACATGGCACGGCTGGCGATCACGGGGTGGCGACCGCTGCGCACCGGTCAAGGCCTCAACCGCATCAGCACCTCCACCGTGGCAAACCCGTCTGCAGGCAAGCCCACGCTGCGCTGGTAGTCGCGCAGCGCGGCGCGTGTGGCGGGGCCGAGCAGGCCGTCGGCCTGGCCGGTGGGGAAGCCCTGATCGTTGAGGGCGGACTGCAGGGCCTTGACCTCGCTGCGGTTCAGAGGGCGCTGGTCGCGCGGCCAGGCGGCCTGCACCGGGGCGCCACCGTCGATCTGCTGGGCGAGCAGGCACACGCCGAGTCCGTAGCTGGTGGCGTTGTTGTAGCGCAGCACGGCGCGGAAGTTGCGCCCCACCAGGAAGGCCGGTCCGCGCAGACCCGCAGGTTGCAGCACGCTGGCTTCGGCCATGGTGGGCAGTGCGCGGCCGTCGGCCAGGCGCAGGCCTTCGTCGGCCCATTGTGCGCTGTGCTGGCGGAGGCCTGGGTCGGCCCGGGCGGGGTCAAAGCCTTCGGGCAGACGCAGTTCTGGCGCACAGGCTTCGCCAGGCACCCAGCCAGCTTCCTGCAGGAAGTGGGCGGTGGAGGCGAGCACGTCGGGCATGCTGCGCCAGATGTCGCGGCGGCCGTCGCCATCGGCGTCCACGGCGCGGGCCAGGAAGGCCGAGGGCATGAACTGGGTCTGGCCCATGGCGCCGGCCCAGGAGCCGATCATGTGGGCGCGGTCGATGTCGCCTTGCTGCACGATGCGCAGGGCGGCCAGCAGTTCGCCCTGAGCCCAGGCGGCGCGCCGGCCTTCGAAGGCGAGGGTGGCCAGGGCGTCGATCACGGGCACGTCCCCGTAGTGGCTGCCGTAGTTGCTTTCCATGCCCCAGATGGCGGCCAGCACCGGGGCGGGGACGCCGTAGCGCGCGCTGGCGCGGTCGGCCTCGGGGCGGACTTCGGCGAGGCGGGCCTGGCCCGTGCTCACGCGGGTTGGCGAGACGGCACGGTCAAGGTAGTCCCAGATGGCGCGGGTGAACTCGGGCTGGCTGCGGTCGAGTTCGATGCTGCGGGGCTGCAGGCGTGCGGGGTCGAGGGCCTCGCGCAAGGTGGCCTCGGTGATGCCGGCGGCCAGCGCCGTGGTGCGGAATCGGGCCAGCCAGGCCGCGAAGCGCAGGCTTTCGTCCTCAGCCGATGTGGCCGATGCGGTGCGGCTGGCCGCGCAGCAT
>NZ_JAIZVX010000126.1 GCF_021768455.1 Aquabacterium sp.
GCCGCCGAGCTCGAAGAAGTTGTCCTGAGGGCCGATGTCGGTCACCTGAAGCAGGTTGGCCCAGATGGCGGCCATGGCCGCGACGGCGGCGTCGGCGTCCAGGGGGGGAATCTGGGTGCGGGTGGCCGTGGCCGTGCCGGAAGCGGGCAGCGGCGTGACGCTTGGGGCGCTGACCTGCGCCGATTCCACCACGGGGCGACGGACGAGCGGGAGCGGTGCCCTGGGGGCATCGGACCACTGCAGCACCCCATCGGCTCGCCAGCGCAGGGCATCGCCACAGGGCCAGGCGAGTGCATCTGCGCCGAGGTGCACAGTGCCGGGTGCGTTGAGACCCAGGGTGCGTCCGGCCTGGTTTTGGAGGGTGAAGGCGTCGAGGAGGGGTTGACCGCAGGTGCCGGTGTCGGCCTGCTCGGTGACCCAGCCTGCAGCAAGGGGGGCGCCAATGCCTTGCGCGCAGAACACCGAGAGCACCTTCAGGCCGCCAGCGAGCCAGGCCTGCACGGCCGCCGGATCGGTGGTGCCCACTTCGGCGATCAGGATGGTCTGTGGGGAGAGGGGGGCCGCCAGTGCCGTGGCTCCGGACTGTGCCCCCAGGCTGGCCACTTGCACGCCGGCAGTGGATTGGGGCGCAGCCAGGGTCGATGTCTGTCCGTCGCCAAGGCCGGGCAGCAGGGTGAGCTCCGCGCCCGCGGCAAGGCCGCTGAGGGCCAGCGCGAACAGGAGGCCGCGGTTGCCGTCGTCGACCGCCAGCACGCCCCCGCCTGACTTCAGACCGGTGAGCTGGAGGAGGCGGGTCGCCAGGGCCTGGCTCTGCGCGGGCGACAAGGGCGGTGGTGCCTGGCGAAGCGTGGGTTCGGGGGCAGCCGAGGCGGCCACCGTCGCTTGCAGGGGGTAGCCTGGCACCTGGTGCCCCGCCAACAAGGTGACGCCCTGTGGCGCCTGGCGGGTGGTGTCGGTGACCAGCGCGACGCAGTGGCCATGCTGCATCGCGAGCTCAGGCCAGGATGCGGGCAGGGGTTGGCAGCGCAGCCCGCGTTGAAGGGTCGCCAGGCAGGCCACGAGCTGGCCCACCGGATCGGTCAGCGCCACGGCGACGTGGCCGGTGGATTGCGGCATCGCCTGGTTGCCGAGGGCGGCGCTCAGGGTGTGGGCGAACGCCGTCACACGGTGTTGAAGTTCCGCGGCCACCAGGGTGCGCTCACCACTGCGCCACACGACCGTGTCCGGGCTCCGGGTCGCCAGGGTTTGCAAGGCGCCCAGCGGATCGGCCTCAGGTGATGGCAGGGCGGTATCGAGGTGGGTGCGAGAAAATCGTGCCAGAAGGGCCTGCTCGGTAGCCGATGGGGCCATGGCCTGCCACAAGGGCAGGTCGGGCTGGCCGGCGAGGCGGCGCACGAGGGTGCTGTAGCGGTCGCACAGGGCTGCGGCGGTGGCGGGCAGGATCACGTCGGTGTCGTGCTGGAAGCCGCCCGCGATGCGGTCAGCCTCTTCCACCAGCCAGAAGTTCAGGTCCTCGGTGGCACCGTAGCGGTCGAGGTTGATGCGCTCATGCTGCAGTGGGCCCCATTGCAGGATGCGCTCGCGCACGTCCTGGTAATTGAAGAGCACTTGGTAGAGGCGACCGCTCTTGAGCCTGAGGTGTTGGGCGATCAGCTCGAAAGGCACATCCTGGTTGGCCAGGGCGTCGGTGATCTGCTGGCGTACGGCGCGCACAGCCTCGAGCCCGCTGGCTTCGCTGGGGACGCTCAGGCGCAGCGGCAGCATGTTGTTGAAAAAGCCCATGACCTGTTCGAGCTCGGGCTGGGGGCGTCCGCGCACGGGCAGGCCGATGCCTGGCGCCGGGTCGCACAGCCATTCGGACATCAGGGCCACGTAGGCCGCCATGAACACCACGCTGACCGGGCTGCCGGTGCGGCGGGCCAGGGCGCGGATGGCCTCGAGATCGCTGCCCTCGAAGCTCAGGAAGGCGGTGGCACCTTCGCCCGTGGGCTGAGCCGGACGCACACGGTCAGCGATGGCGGGGCGCTGCGGCGGATGGCTCTGGTTCTGTTTTTCCCAGAAGCGCAGTTGCTGGGCGATTTCTTCGCTGCCCATCCAGTCGCGGTGCCAGGCGCAGAAGTCGCCATGGGTGAAGGCCAGTTCGGGCAGGGGCGAAGGCTGTCCTTTGGCGAAGGCGTCGTAGTGGGCAGAGAGCTCGCGGTAGAGCACGTCGAAGGAGGCGCCGTCCCACACGATGTGGTGGGCCATGAGGAAGAAGCCGTGCTCGTCCTCGGCCAGCCTGTAGAGGTGGCTGCGGATGAGCGGGGCCTGGTCGAGCGCAAAGGTCTCGGCCACGAGGGCGTTCATGTGCGCCAGCATGGCCGCTTCACGCTCCGCCTGGGGCAGGTGGCCGAGGTCCAGCAGGGGCAGGTCGGGCAGGACGCGCTCGGGGTGCATGCGTTGCACGAGCTCGCCGCCATGGCGCTCGATCGTGGTGTGGAAGGCCTCCTGGCGCTGGGCCATGTGCCTGTAGGCCTGGTTGAACGCGGCCAGGTTCATCGGGCCACGCAGGCGATGGGCCGAGGGGGCGTGGTAGACGACGCGGCCTGGCTGCATCTCTTCCATGAAGACCACGCGTTGCTGCATCACGGTCAGCGGTGCCTGGCGGCGGTCGGCGCGGCGCACCAGTGGGGCACGCAGGGGCGGTGCATCGGCGCCTTGCTGGCGGGCGATGCTGGCGGCCAGCTTGCCCACGGTGGGAGACTCGAACAGGGCGCGCAGTTGGAGGTGAACGCCGCATTCCTTGTTGAGCAGGGCGATGAGGCGGGCGGCCAGCAGGGAGTGCCCGCCCATGCCGAAGAAGTCGTCCTCCAGGCTCAGGGGGCCGGTTTTCAGCACGGTCTGCATGGCCTGGGCCACGGAGCGCTCCAGCGCGCTGGCCGGTGGGGTGCCGGTGGGCGCCAGGGGCAGAGCCTCGGCCGCGGGGGCTGGCAGGGCCTTGCGGTTGGTCTTGCCGTTGGGCAGCAGGGGCATGGTCTCGAGCACCACGACGGCCTGCGGCACCATGTAGTCCGGCAGCACCGTGCGCAGGGTGGCACGCAGGGCCGTGCCGTCGGGTTGGTGGCCAACCTGGGGCACGACGTAGGCAACCAGGCGGATGTCGCCGGGCGTGTCTTCACGGGCCATCACCACGGTGCGGGAGATGCCGGGCTGGGCCGCCAGTTGGGCTTCGATCTCACCCAGTTCGATGCGGTAGCCCCGGATCTTGATCTGGTAGTCCATGCGGCCCAGGTGCTCGATCTCCCCATCGGGCGCCCAGCGCGCCAGATCGCCGGTGCGGTAGAGCTTGCCGCCGGGTTCTGTGACCAGGGGGTGGTCGATGAACTTCTCGGCGGTGAGCTCCGGCCGCTTCAGGTAACCGACGGCCAGGCTGTGGCCGCCAATGCAGAGCTCGCCCTCCTGACCGACGGCGCAGGGTTGCAGGTGCTCGTCGAGGATCCAGGCCTGGGTGTTGTCCACCGGTCGGCCGATGGTGATGCGGCTCGGGTTGGTGACCTGCCCCCCGGTGGCGTAGACCGTGGTTTCGGTCGGGCCATAGAGGTTCCAGAGTTCGACGCCGGCCTCAAGGAGGTGGCGCGCCAGGGCGGGCGACAGGGGTTCGCCGCCGGTCATGCCTTTGAAGCCCTTCGGTGGTTGCCATCCGGCATCGGCCAGGATGTGCCAGGTGGTCGGCGTGGCCTGCATCACGTTGATGCCTTCGCTGGCGATCAGGGCGGACAGCACTTCGCCGTCCATGGTGTCGTCTCGCTGGGCGATCACCACGCGGGCGCCCACCGTGAGCGGCAGGAAGAGCTCTGGCACGGCCATGTCGAAAGACAGGGTGATCACGGCGAGCAGGCGGTCCTGGGCGGTGATGCCGGGCTCGCGCAGCATGCTGGTCATCAGGTTGGCAAGGCCCGACTGACGCAGCACCACGCCTTTGGGTTT
This sequence comes from Aquabacterium sp., assembly GCF_021768455.1. GTDB lineage: Bacteria > Pseudomonadota > Gammaproteobacteria > Burkholderiales > Burkholderiaceae_C > Aquabacterium. Next base: position 3,967 of record NZ_JAIZVX010000126.1, read on the forward strand.
GCCGGTAGAGCCCGAGGTGTAGATGACGTAGGAGGGGGCGTCGCTGTCGTCGCGCGCGCCATCGGGCAGCGGGGCGGTGCTGGCCTGGTCGATGAGGGCTCGGTCGTCGTCGATGCGGACCTGGGCTGCGCGCGGCAGGCCGGTCAGCCCCGCATGGGCGGCTTCGGTGATGACGGCGCTCAGTTCCGCGTCTTCGGCCATCTGGCGCAGGCGCTCGGCAGGGAAGTTGGGGTCGAGCGGGACGTAGGCGGCGCCCACCTGGAAGATGCCCAGCAGGGCCGGCACGAGTTCGATGCCGCGGCCCATGCTCACGCCCACCAGATCCCCTTGCTTCACGCCCCGTGCATGCAGGACCTGGGCGAATTGCGCGGCGCGGCGGGCCATCTCGGCGTAGGTGCGACGCTGCCCTTGTGCCACGAGGGCGATGGCGTCGGGCGTGCGCGCGGCCTGGGCGCTGATCCATTGGTCGACCCGGCCCGGCGCATGGCGTGGCATCACGGTGGCGGCATTCCAGGCTCGGATGCGAGGGTCCACGAGGTCGATCGCCTCGGGGGGGGTGAGGGCAATGGGCTCGTCCAGGCATTCGACCAGGAGGCGGCATTGCGCGATCAAGGCCTGTGTCAGGGACTGGGCCTTGGCCAGGCTGAAGTGTTCTGCGCTGTGGTGAAGGTCAAGTGTGATGACCTCGCCCTGGTCGTAGAAGTTGAACAGCAGCTCGCTCAGCAGGAACTGGCGATGCCCTTCGATCATGTTGGCCTGAAGGGCCGCATCGTAGGGCAGGGGCACCTTGGGGTTCAGGTTGAAGATGATGGAGGAGAAGGGGGGGCGGTCGCCGGCGCTGCGGATGCCCAGGGCGCGGGCCACGGTGCCTTGGGTGACCACGGGCTGGTCCATGGCGTCCATCACCTGGCGGCGCACGCGGGCCAGCACGTCCTGGGCGGTGTCGCCCGCGTCGGCATGCAGGCGCAGGGGCAGGTCGAGCACGCCATCGGCCAGGAGCGGGCCGTGCAGGGCCAGGGCCTGCGAGGCGTAAGGCACGCTGACCACGAACTCGCGCTGGCCGCCTTGCTGGCGCAGCAGGATGGTCACCGCCGTGAGCAGCATCTGGAAGACCGTGGCGCCCGACTGGCGAGCGCGCTGGCGCAAGGCAGCCGTGAGTGAGGCGTCGAGCGTGGCGCGGACGGTGTCGGCCTTGAACTGGCGAGGGCCGCCGGGGCTCAGGTCACCCAGGCTGAGCGGGGCCGGCGGGTTGCGAAGCTGTTGCGTCCAGTAGGCCAGGCTTTCCTGTCCTTCGGCGGCTTCGAAGCGTTCGGCCTCGGCCTGGGCAAAGCTCAGGGGGGATTCGGCGGGTGGCCACTGCGGGGCGGCGCCTGCGCAGCGGGCCTGGTAGGCCTGGGCCAGGTCGGCGTTGAAGACGCTGGCGGCCCAGCCATCGAAAACCAGGTGGCTGGCCACCAGGTGCACCACCGAGCGGCCGTCTGCCAGGCGCAGCAGGCTGGCGGCGGCCAGGGGCGCGCGGTCCAGCGCGAAATCGCGGCGGTTGGCTTCGCGGCAGAAGTGCTCGAGGGCCAGATCCGCGTCGGTCTCCTGGCGCAGGTCGAGTTCCTGGATGTCGACCTGGGCTGTGGCCTGGACGCGTTGCAGGGGTTCTGCCGTGTCGAAGGCGATGCGGAAGGCGTCGTGGCGGGCCAGCACGTCGGTCAGGGCATGATGCAGGGCGGTGTGGTTCACCGGGCCGGAGAGGCTGAGGCAGAAGGCCTCGTTGAGGGCGCGACAGGCTCCGGCGTCAAAGGACGCAGCCAGCCAGCGTTCGGTCTGGCCTGGATGCAGGGGCCCGGCAGTGGGTGCCGGGCGAGTCTCGCTGACCTGGCCATGGACCACCGCCGGACGGGTGCCGCCCTGTGGGGCCGCGTTGCCGGGCAGACCTGTGCCGCCACCACCGCCGCCATCGTGTCCACCGCGCGGCTCGATCAGGCCCAGTCCAATCAGCTCTGTCATCACGCCGATGAAGGTGTCGGCGATCTGGTCGGTGTCGGCGTCGGACATGGCCTCGGTCACGAAGTGGCCGAACTGCTCATAGAGGTGCAGGCCGCGGAAACGGGCGAGGTAATAGAAGAGGCTGATGTGGCGGACATTGTCGTCCCAGCTCAGACGCCACAAGGACGCGCAGTGCACCGCCTTGGCGGGTGCGCCACAGGCGGCGAAAGCCGCGTTGATGCGATCGACCATGCGCTGCGTGCGCGCGTTGACCGTGTCGTACAGCGCCTGGCCGCCGCGCTTGATGTGCAGCAGCGTGGCATGGGCCGCCGCCAGGGCCAGGGGGTGGCGCACGAAGGTGCCAGCAAAGTAGGTCACGCCCGCTTCGGGGTAGGAGTCGTCGCCGAACTGCCAGTGGCCGCCGTCGAGCGCGTCCATCCAGAGCGTGCCACCGGCGATGGCGGCAAAGGGCAGGCCGCCGCCGATGATCTTGCCGTAGGTGGCGATGTCGGCGCGGACCCCGTAGAAGGCCTGGGCGCCGCCCGGTGCCACGCGGAAGCCGGTCACGACCTCGTCGAAGATCAGGGCCGCACCGCCCTGGGTGGCGATCTCGCGCAACTGCTGCACGAAGGCACGCGGCTGCAGCGTGGGGTACTTGTTCTGGATCGGCTCGATCATGATGGCCGCCAGTTCGTGGGCGCAGCCGCGCAGCACCTCCAGCGAAGCAGGGCTGTCGTAGTCCAGCACGAGGATGTTTTCCACCGCGTTGGCCAGGATGCCCGGCGCGGCCGACAGCGAGCGCAACTGTTTGGTGCCGCGCACCACCACCTCGTCGAAGATGCCGTGGTAGCTGTTGTTGAAGATGGCGATTTTCTGGCGACCCGTGACGGTTCGGGCCATGCGCATGGCGCCCATCACCGCTTCGGAGCCGGTGTTGCAAAAGGCCACCCGCTCCATGCCGGTGAATTCGCTGATGAGTTGCGCCACGTCAGCGGCCAGGGGGTGCTGAGGCCCGACTTCGATGCCGCGTTGCAGCTGCTCGATCATGGCCTGGGTCACGTCGGCGGGCTTGTAGCCCAGGAAGTTGGCGCCGAAGCAGGATAGGAGGTCGATGTAGGCGTTGCCATCGATGTCCCAGACGCGGGCGCCTTCGGAGCGATCGGCCACGATGGGGTAGACCAGATCCTTCCAGAGTGGGTTGAAGCCGGTCACCACACGCGGGTCGGACATCAGCTTGCGGTGCTGCTGGCTGAAGGCCTTGGAGCGCCCGGTGCGCTGGTTGTAGCGCTGGATGAAATCGTCGACCCAGGCCTGCTGGGCGGGGGTGAAGTCCTTGTTGGCCTGCAACACGATGCGGGCCGAGGCGCCGAAGGGCTTTTCGACCAGCGCCATCTTGGTCGGCTGCGCCGTCGTTTCAACAGGCACCACTGGGCTGCCGGCGGCGGCTGGCGAGGTCGAGATGGTGCTGCGGGTGGCGCTGCTTGGTTCGGCAGAGACCACTGTGGTGGGCAGCTGGGCGGGGGCGGTCGTGGCCAATGGCTGGCCGGACAAAAGGGCCAGCTGCTGCGCCATCAGTTGCATCTGCTGCTGGATCAGCTGGTGCACGGCATCCCCGGAGGCGAGTGCCGGCTGGTTGAGAACAGGGAAGGCCGGAGACATGGCCATGACAGCGGCTGCGGGCGGTGATGCCTGTGGCGCAACGGGGGCGGCCGGGCCGGTGGCCGGCGCCGGAGCAAAGCGGTCGGATGGCAGTTCGGCGTCCAGGAAGGCGGCCAGCTTGCCCAGGGTGTCGAGGTCCTCCAGCAGACGGCGGAAGCGCAGCTTCAGGCCAAACACCTTTTCCAGGGCCAGCGTGGCTTGGGTCAGGGAGAGGGAGTCCAGTCCCTGGTCCATGAAGGTGGCGTCGCGCGTCACCTCGTCGGCGGGGATGCCGGCGACATCGGTGAGGATCCGGGTGAGTTCCTGTTCAAGGCGAGGTAGGCGGCTCATGACGGGTGGGGGCGCAAGGGGCAAGGAAGCCGTCACCACCGGGGTGGAGGCGGACAAGTGGGCGGCCGACGTGGCGGTGGGCGCGGGCGTGCGGCGCTCGAACCAGTGACGTGGGCCTTCGAATGGGTAGCCAGGCAGGTGCAGGCGAGGGGCGGAGGCGGGCACGGGCCAGGCCAGGTCGGCGCCCAGGTTCCAGAGCTGGGCCACGGCCATCAGGGCATGACGGCTGGGCTCGGAGGCCGAGCGTGCGCCGCCCGCCAGTGACACGACGCGGGGCGCGGCCCCCTGGGGCGTACGGTGCTGACGCAGCAGTGCCGCCAGGGCCTGGCTGGGACCCACTTCCACGAACACGGCCTCTCCCTGGGCGAGCTCGGCCTGCACGGCGCGGCTGAACGCAACCGGCGCACGCACCTGGCGCGCCCAGTAGGCGGGATCGGTGGCTTCGGCGCCCAGGCGTTCGCCGCTCACACAGGAGTAGAGCGTGGTGCGGGGGGGCTGCAGGGCGCAGCGCGACAAGGCGGCCTGGACCAGAGGCAAGGCCCCGTCCATGGCGGCGCTGTGGAAGGCGTGGGACACCTTGAGTGCGGTGCTGCCGATGTCCTGTGAGGCCAAGGTCGCGGCCAGTGCGTCGATGGCCTCGTGGGGCCCCGCCACCACGGTGAGCTGGGGCGCGTTCAGCGCGGCGATGTCCACCTCGGCGGGCAGCAGCGGCTGGACCTGTTCGGCACTGGCCCGCACCGCCAACATCGCACCGGGCGCTTGCGCGAACATGGCCTCACCCCGCGCCACGACGGCAGCCATGGCATCGGGCAGGCGCATCACACCTGCGCGGCAGGCGGCCGCGTACTCGCCAATGCTGTGGCCGATCATGGCGCTGGGCGTCAGACCCAGGCTGTCCAGCCAGGCACCGTAGGCCCAGGACATGGCAAACAGCGCAGGCTGGGCCAGGTGGGTCTGGGCCAGTTCTGCGGCAGCCGCCTCGTCATCGGGGGCCGCCTTGGTGAGCAGGTGACGCAGGCGGGCCGCCAATTCGGCCGGGGCCGCGGCAAGGACCTCGTCAAAAGCCAGGCGGAAGGCGGGCAGGCTGTCGACAAGGCCCCGGGCCATGCCTGGATGCTGGGCGCCTTGACCCGGGAACAGGTAGACCAGACGCGGCACCGACCGCGCATGCTGCACGGCCAGGGGCGCGCGCAAGGCCTCGATGGCCGAGGCCACATCACGGGCGATCACGCTCAGGCGGTGGGGCATGGCCTGGCGTCCGCGCATCAAGGTGCCCGCAACCTGGGCCAGCTGGGCCTCAGGGTGGGCCGAGAGCCACTCGGCCAATTGCCTGGCGCGGCGCTGAACGGCCTCGGTCGATTTGGCCGACAGGGGCAGGATCCATTCCGCGGCCAGGGGCGGCCCGTCAGGCTGAACATCGGCCTGAACATGGGGCGGCGGGCTCGGGGTGGTGGTCCGCGGGGGTTCTTCGAGCACCACGTGGGCGTTGGTGCCTCCCACCCCAAACGAGCTCACGGCGGCGCGGCGCGGCGTTTCGCCCCGCGGCCATGGCTGGTTCTGAGCACTGACCACGAAAGGGGTCTGGGCAAAGTCGATTTGGGGATTGGGCTGCTCGAAGTGCAGGGTGCCGGGCACCTGCTCGCGTTGCAGGGCCAGCGTTGCCTTGATCAGGCCGACCACCCCTGCGGCGGCCACGAGGTGGCCCACATGGCCCTTGACAGAGCCCAGGTGGCAAAAGCCGGTGTCGGTGGTGTCTCGGGACCAGGCTCGGGTGAGCGCGGCGACCTCGATCGGGTCACCCAGGGCGGTGCCGGTGCCGTGGGCTTCCACGAAGCCGATGCTGCGCGGGTTCACGCCGGCCTCGTCCAGTGCCATGCGGATGACCTCGACCTGGCCCGACACACTCGGGGCCGTGAAGCTGGCCTTCTCGCCACCGTCGTTGTTCAGGCCGACGCCCTTGATCACGGCATAGACCGGGTCCCCATCGGCAAGGGCCTGCGAGAGGCGCTTGAGCACGACCACGCCGCCGCCACTGCCGAACAGCGTGCCGCTGGCTAGGGCGTCGAAGGGGCGGCATCGGCCATCGGCCGACTCCATGCCACCTTCCACGTGCAAATGGCCCCCAGCCTGGGGCACCACGAGGCTCACACCGCCCGCCAGGGCCACGTCGCACTGGCCTTGCGCCAGGGCGTGCCAGGCCTGGGTGACCGCCACCAGCGAGGTGGAGCAGGCCGTGTGCACCGAGACTGCGGGCCCCTTCAGATTGAGCCGGTGAGCGACGCGGGTGGCGATGTAGTCTTTCTCGTTCGCCAGCATGGTGGCGAACTCGCCATGCTGGGCGATCAACGCCGGCTGTTCGGCGCGCATGGCGGGCAGGTAGCTGTTGTTGGCGCTGCCGGCGTAGACGCCCACCCTGGCGTTGCTGCGGCTGGGGTCGATGCCCGCGTCTTCCAGGGCCGACCAGCACAGTTCCAGGAACAGGCGCTGCTGCGGGTCCATGACCGTGGCCTCGCGGGCCGAGATGCCGAAGAACGCGGCGTCGAAGCGGTCTGCGTCGGCCAGCATGCCGCGGGCGGCCACGAAATTGGGTTGGCTGCGCAGGGCTTCGGGCACGGCCGGGTCGATTTCATGTGGCGCGAAGCGGCGTACCCCCTCCTTGCCCGCAAGCAGGTTGGCCCAGAAGGTGTCGAGGTCGCGGGCGTCGTCGGCGCGGATGGCCATGCCGACGATGGCGATGCCCTCACCGGCAACCGTGCGCCCTTGCCTGGGTTGCGCAGAGCGCGGCGAAAAGCCACCACTCACGCCCGAATCTGCACCCGCAGCGGCATTCGCGAGCACCGACGCGAGACCTGCCACGGTCGGGCGGTCGTAGACGTCGGTCACGGCCAGGGGCAGGCCCTCGGCCTTGGCCTGGGCCACGAAGCGCATCACCAGCAGCGAACGGGCGCCCACGTCGAAGAGGTTGGCCTCGTCCGCCAGTTCGGTCAGGCCCAGCAGCGCCATCCAGAGTTGGCGAATGCGGGCCAGCGGCGAACCGAGCGCGTCCTGCGAGAGCGGGGCGGATGCCGGCGAGGCCGCGGGCAGCGGGAGTTGTCGCCGGTCGATCTTGCCACTGGGCGTGGTGGGCAGCTTGTCGAGCAGCACGTAGCGCAGCGGCACCATGTAGTCGGGCAGGCGGCCTTGCAGCCAGGCCCGCCAGGTGGCGGGACCCGGTTCGGGGGCGCCCGGGACATGGGCGTCGGCACGCAGCACCAGGTGGGCCGTGAGCAGGCGTCCGGCCTGCGGCCATTCCGGGGCGGTCACGGCGGCGTCCTGCACCAGTGGGTGTGCCATCAGGGCGAGCTCGATGTCGCCGGGCTCGATGCGGAAGCCGTCAACCTTGAGTTGCTGGTCGGCTCGGCCCAGGTAGGTGAGGGTGCCATCCGGGGCGCACCGCACCAGATCGCCGGTCGCATACCAGCGGCCAGGCTCACCGTCGACGCCGTCCAGAAAGCGCTCTGCGCTCAGTTCGGGTTGGCCGAGGTAACCCAGCGCCAGGCAAGGCCCACCGAGGAAGAGCTCGCCCACGCCGGGCTCGGGGGCCTGATCACTGGGGCGCAGGTGAATGGCCACATGGGGCAGGGCTTGGCCGATGGGCGGGATGTCGGGCCAGCTGTCCGCCGTGCCGCTCAGGGTGACGGCGGTGACCACGTGGCTCTCGGTCGGGCCGTAATGGTTGTGCAGGGCCGCGCCGGGGTGGCGCGCAAAGAAGGCACGGATGTCCGGGGTGACCTGCAGTTGCTCACCGGCACTCACCACGTCGCGCAAGGGCAGGGGCATCTGGCCTGCCAGGGCGGCATCGCCATCGGCCTGGGCCAGCATTTGAAGGGCGACATAGGGGAGGTAGAGGCGCTCCACGCGCAGGTCGGCCATGGCTTGGCGCAACTGGGCAGGGTCGCGGCGCTGGGCATCGGGAATGAGGACCAGCGTGCCGCCTGTGGCGATGCTGGAGAAGATCTCCTGCGCGTGCACGTCGAAAGACAGGGGCGCGAACTGCAGGGTGCGCGCGGGCTGTCCAAGGCGGGCGTGTGATCGGTGCCAGGCGATCAGGTGGGCGATGGGCTCACACCCCATGGCCACGCCTTTGGGCCGCCCGGTCGATCCGGATGTGAACAGCACATAGAGCACGTCGCCATCGCCGGCATGAGGCATCGTGCCCGCGGGGGCCGGTTGGGCCAGCGTGGGGACTTCACCCACCAGGTTTTCCAGCGTCGCGATCGCGGCCGGATCGCCCACGACGGCACGCACCTGCGCGTCGGTCAGCATGGCTCGAAGGCGTTCAGCGGGGTAGCCCAGGTCGAGCGGCACATAGCCCAGCCCCGCTTCGACTGCGGCCAGGATGGCCACGATGGTGTCGACAGACCGGGTGGCGGCGATGCCAACCCTGTCTCCGGCGCGCAGGCCCGCGTCGCGCCAGTCGCAAGCCAGTGCGCCAACTCGGTCGGCGAGGGCGCGGTAGCTCAGC
>NZ_JAIZVX010000237.1 GCF_021768455.1 Aquabacterium sp.
TCACCAGTCCTCCTTCACGGCCATGACGGCATCCTGGCCCACGGCGGCGCGGCCAGCCAGCAAGGCGGTGAGCGTGCCCGCGGCCACCACGCTGGCGCACAGGGCCATGAGGCGCCACCAGGGCAGCAGCAGGTCCATGGTCCAGTGGAAGCTCTGCGGGTTGACCACGTGCACCAGGACCACGCTCACGCCCATGCCCAGGGCCAGGCCCAGCAGGGCGCCCACGCCCGTGAGCGCGGCGCCCTCACCGGCCACGGTGGCCAGCACCTGCCCCCGCGTGAAGCCGAGGTGGGCCAGCAGGCCGAATTCCTTGCGCCGCGCCAGCACCTGCGCCGAAAAGCTGGCCGCCGTGCCAAACAGCCCGATGCCGATGGCCACGGCCTGCAGCCAGTAGGTGACGGCAAAGCTGCGGTCGAAAATGCGCAGCGTGGTCTCGCGGATCTGGCGCGGTTCGGCGAACTCGATCTGTGCGCCATCTAGGCCCGTGCGGGTGGCGGCCGTGCGGATGGCCGCCTGGACCGCATCGGTGCGGGCCTCGGGCTGCAGCCACAGGGCCAGGTCATTGACCGTGGTGTCACCGGTGAGGCGCTGGTAATCGGCCTCGTGCAGCACGATGGCGCCTTGCTGGCGGGCGTAGTCGCGCCACACGCCGCGCACGAAGGCGGGCACGAACGGCTGGCCTGCGCGCAGGGGCAGGGCCAGCGTGCGGCCGGGGTGGGCAGCGTAGAGGTCGACCATGGCCTCGCTCACGTAGATGGGGATGACCGGTGCGGCAGGGTGGTCGGGCATGGCGACGAGTTCGCCGACCAGGGGCAGGCTTTTGGCCGGGTCCACCAGTTCGCGCGAGATCAGGGCCACCGGCGCTTGGGCCGCGTCCAGCGAGAGGCTGCTGACGCGCACACCGCCCACGCGGCGCACGCCAGGGGTGCGGGCGATCTCGGCCAGCAGGGCTGGGCCCAGGTGCAGACCGTCGCCATCGGGCCCATCGCCGCCGGCCTTGGCGGTGCGGGCATAGAGGTCGGCGGGCAGCACCACGTCGAGCCAGCCGGTGACCGAGTCGCGGAAGCTGGCCACCATCACCGTGAGGGCCACCGAGAGGCTCAGGCTGGCCACCACGCCCGCCATGGCCACAGTGGCCGTGTGGCGCATGCGGCGGGCGCGTTCCACCGCCAGCAGGGTGGCCGGGTGGCGTGGCGCGGGCAGGGCGCCCAGCAGCAGGCCGACCAGACCGGGCACGCAGGCGATGCCGCCCATGAGCACGCAGGCCACGGCGATGTAGGCCCACAGCGGCACGCCACCCACCGCGGGCAGCAGGCTCAAGCCCCCGCCCAGCACCAGCAAGGCCGGCCCCAGCCACTGGCCGTGCCCCGCCTGGCGGGCATCCCCCAGGCCCTTGAGCGCCTGGGCCGGGGCCAGGCCTTGCGCCGAGCGCGCTGGCAACCAGCCGCCCGCCAGCGCGGCCACCACGCCCAGGCCACCGTACAGCGCCGCCGCCCAGGGCGACCACTGCAGGCTGGGCGCGATGCCGGGGAAGTAGCCTCCGCCCAGGTCGCCGGCCAGCAGCTTGAGCGCGGCGGCGGCCAGCCCCGTGCCCAGGGCCAGCCCCAAGGCCGAGCCCAGCAGTCCCACCGCGGCCGATTCCCACAGCACCAGCTGCAGGCGCTCGCGGGCGCTCAGGCCCAGCACGCCCAGCAGCGCAAACTGTTGCTGCCGCTTGGCCACCGAGAGCGAGAGGATGGAAAACACCAGAAAGCCCCCGGTGAACAGGGCCACCAGGGCCAGCACCGTGAGGTTGACCCGGTAGGCGCGCGAGACGTTGGAGACCCGCTGGCTGGCCTCGCCCGCCGCATCGGCCTGCACCCCGGGAGGCAGGCGCAGCGCACCGATGACGTCGTTCAGGCGGGCCCCTTCGGCCAGCTTCACATCGATGCGGCTGAGCTGGCCCAGGCGCCCGAACCGGTCCTGCGCCGCGGCGATGTCCATCACGCCCAGGGCCTCGCCGCCCGCGGCCACGGTGGCGCTCACGCGCAGGCTCAGTGTCGTCTGGCCGTCCGCTCCACCCAGCACCGTGAGGGCCTCGCCCACCTGCACGCCCAGCTGGCGGCGCGCGCTGGCGTTGAGCGCGATGGTGTCGAGGGCGAAGCCGTCGAAGCGGTGGTCCTGGGTCGACGAAGAGGTCAAGGAGGATGTCGACGAGTGGGGCACAGGCTGCGGCAACAGGGCCGGGGCCAGGGGCGCGGCCACCAGGGCGTCCAGGCCGATCACGCGCAGGGGGTGCAACCGCCCATCGCGGCCCAGGGCCTGGGTGCGCAGCGCCACCACCGGGCTGGCCACGGCCACCTGCGGGTGCTGTGCCACGCGGGGGTAGAGGCTTTCATCGAAGCCCCCGCGGGCGGCCTGCAGGCTCACATCGGCCTGGCCATTGACGCTGCGCACCGCCGCGCTGAACTCGCTCAGCGCCGATTCGTTGATCAGGTGCACCGAAAACGCCAGGGCCACGCCCAGCAGCACGGCCAGCACCGCCGTGGCGTGGCGCGGCCCATGGTGGCGCCACTCCGGCCAAGAGAAGGACCGCAGCAGGCGCCACACCGGGGAGGGCATCGCCTGGGGCACAGACGCCCGACCCTCAGCCATGGACGCGCTCGCGCAGGCCGGTGGTGGTGAGCGTGAGCACCCGGTCGGCCCGCGCTGCGGCGGCCTGCGAATGCGTGACCATCACGCAGGCTGCGCCGTGCAGGCGGGTCTGCTCGCTCAGCACCTGCATGACCTGCTCGGCGGTGTGCGGGTCGAGGTTGCCGGTGGGCTCGTCGGCCAGGATCAGGGCCGGGCGGTGCACCAGGGCGCGTGCAATGGCCACGCGCTGCAGCTGCCCGCCAGAGAGCTGCTGCGGCAGACGCTCGCCCAGGCCACCCAGGCCCACGGCCTCCAGCATGGCCTGGACCCGCGTGCGGCAGGCCGCGGGTGCCTCGCCCAGCAGCATCAGGGGCAGGGCCACGTTCTGGGCCACGCTCAGGTGGGGCAGAACGTGGAAGGCCTGGAACACAAAGCCCAGGTGCTGGCGCCTGAACAGGGCCTGGGCGCGTTCCCCCAGGGTGGTCAGTGGCGTGCCCAGCACCTCGACGCGGCCTTCCGATGGCACGTCCAGCCCGGCCAGGCAGTTCAGCAGGGTCGATTTGCCCACACCCGATTCGCCCACCAGGGCCACGAACTCGCCCTGGGGCACATCGAGGTCGACCTGAGAAAAAACCGGCTCGGTGCCGTAGCGTTTGGCGAGTTGGCGAACGTGGAGCATGCCCGGGAGCATATCGGGCAAACGGCCCCGCCTGGCGCGCAGACCGCGTAGGGCCCTGACCGACGGGCTTGCCGAGCCGAGACACGCCCGCTACAGTGCGCGGCGATGTCTGCCCTGCCCTCTGATCCC
>NZ_JAIZVX010000127.1 GCF_021768455.1 Aquabacterium sp.
GGCCACCTTCAGCCTGGGCGTACTGCAGGGCCTGGCGCGTTGCCCTGATCCCCAAGGCCCGGTGGGCCTCATGCCTGACCCCAGCCTGGCATCGCCCGCCAAACCTCGCCAGTGGCCGCTGCTGGCGCAGTTCGATTACCTCTCGACCGTGAGCGGCGGCGGCTACACCGGCGGCTTCTTCAGCAGCCTGTTCGTGAACGGCCGGCTCACGGGCGCGGCCCTGAGCGGCCATCCGGAATCCGACCCGGACACCGTGCGGACCGCCTACAGCGCCCTGCAGGACGATCCGCCCTCCCGCATCCACCGAGACACCCACTACCAGCCACGACACCCCGGGGCAGCGGCCCTGGCATGGCTGCGCGACAACGGCCGCTACCTGGCGCCAACCGGCACGGGCGACCTGCTCTACGGCCTGGCCGTGACCCTGCGCAACTGGTTCGCCACCCACTATGTCGTCGCCACCCTGCTGACGATGCTGATGGCCCTGACCCAGAGTGCCCGCTGGCTCCTGGCCTGGGCCTCGCCGTTTTATGCCGACATCGAACTGCAGATGCTGCACCACGGGCCGGTGATCGGCGGGGTGCACATCTGGCCTTCGCCACTGGGCCTGGGTGCGCTGGCCTGCGCGTTTCTGGCGCTCCTGCCTCTGGGCGTGGCCTTCTGGTACTCGCACCCCGGGGTGGCACACCCTGCACTCCAACGGCTGATGTGGGGCGAGCGCTGGGCCAACGGCCGGCCCGATGACGCACGCATCTACCTCAACCGTCCCCCCGTGGCCTTCAACCTGGCCTCCTTTCTGGGGCTGTGCGTCTCGGTGATGCTGGGAGGGCTGGCCTGGCTCCTGCCGCCCTCGGACCACGGTCTTCGCCCGCCCCTGCTCGCGGCCGCGGCCATGCCCTTCCTGGCCTGCCTGTATTTCGCGCGATCCGCGCGGTGCACGCAGGGCGAAACCGTGGCCGCGCAACGGGTCCACCTCACCAGAAGCCTGACCCACAGCCTGACCACCGTGCTCGCCCTGGGTGCCGCCACCCTCATCGCCACGCTGGGCCAGACCTTGTGGCTGCGCATGCTGACCCTGGGCGAGCAGCAGGTGGCCATCGCACCACTGGTCGTGGGCGGGGCGGTCTGGGGCATCCGCTGGGCCGTGAAAAACCTCAGTGACACCAAAGGCCTGCCATCGTGGCTGAGCAAGGTGCCCCTCTCGATGCTGGCGGGCGTGGCCGGTGCGCTGTTGTGGCTGACGGTGGCCGTGGGCCTCGAACTCTTGCTGCTCGGCATCCTGTGGCCCACCGAGGCGGCCGCCTTGCGCGCCTTCGCGCCGGACCTCGTCCCCGCCACGGACAGTGCCTTCGGCGCCCACACCTTCGCGGCCACGCTCGCGGCCCATGCCCTGCTGAGCTTCGGGGTGCTGCTGGTGCTGGTGCTCATCGTGGGTCGCTTCCCCGGCTACCTCAACCTCTCGACCTTTCAGAGCCTCTACAGCGCCCGCATCACGCGGGCCTACCTGGGCGCCACCAACTTCCTGCGCTTCGCCCCACCCGACGTGCTGCGCGCCAGCGGCGTGCCCGCAGACCAGGCCGAGGCCTTCACCCTGAAAGCGCGGGACGTGGCCGAACCCATGCGCGGCGACAGCCTGGACCTCGGCGAGGTGCACGCCAACCGGCTGGCCCCCATCCACCTGGTCAATGTGTGCCTGAACCAGAGCGTGAGCCCGGGCGAACAACTGGTGCAACGGGACCGCAAAGGCCGGCCGCTGACCCTCGCCCCGGGTGGCTTCTACCTCGACGGCAAGCCCTACCCCATGCCTCAGGCCCATCCCGGCTCGGAGTTGAGCGGGGCCCTGTCCTTTGGCGAATGGCTGGGCGTCTCGGGGGCGGCGTTCTCGACCGGGCTGGGGCGCCAGACGGGGCTGGGCATGTCCCTGGCGCTGGGCTTTGCCAACGTCCGGCTGGGCCGTTGGTGGCAAGGGCTGCCCCCCAACGCCGCCATGCAGCGGCGACTGGACGAGCACCCCATCCAGAGCCTGATCAGCCGCACCTTTCCGACGCAGGCCTACCTGCTGGACGAACTCAGAGGGCAGTTCTACGGCGACCATCGGCGCTACCAATACCTGTCTGACGGCGGCCACTTCGACAACACCGGGGTCTTCGAACTGCTGCGCCCTGCCCACGCCAGGGCCGTGCAGCTGATCGTCCTGACCGACTGCGGCGCCGACCCGCTCTACCAGTTCGAAGACCTGGCCAACCTGATCCGCCTGGTGCGCATCGACCACGGGCTGGAGATCGTCCTGAACCCGCAGGCAGGCCTGCCCCCGCCCCCGCCCCCGGCGTCCACGTCGGCGGCCAGCGAAGGCGGCCCACCGGGTCTGGGTCTGCACGAGGTGTTCGGTCGCCCGGAAGACTTTGCACCGGGGAAGCCGCGGTCAGGCCGCTGTGCCCTGCTGCTGGATGTGGTGCAGCCCGCACAGCAAAAGGACCTGGCGCATTCCGACGCCGACGAGCGCACCGACCAGGTCGTCGCCCGCATCGTGCTGCTCAAGCCCACCCTGCTGGCCGGAGCGAGCATCGACATCGCGCAGTACCAGGCCACGCACACGGCCTTCCCGCAGGAGACCACGATCGACCAGTTCTTCGACGAAGCCCAGTGGGAAAGCTACCGCAAGCTGGGCGTGCTCACCGCCCAGCGGGTGTTCCAGGGCGATGGCAGCGAAGCCTACCGCCAGGCCCTGTGGCGGGCCCTTCTGGGGTGAGGGGCTGAGAGGGTGAGGGGCTGAGCGCCCCCCAAAGGCTCAATCCAGCCCGCGCAGCCGCCGGTCTTCTTCGACCGTGAGCAGGTAGAGCTGCTCCACCTTCTCGCGCGCCCAGGGCGTCTTGCGCAGGAAGGTGAGGCTGGACTTCACGCTGGGGTCATGGCTGAAACAGCGCACCGGGATGCGCTCGGCCAGCCCCGCCCAGCCGTGGTAATCGGCCAGGCAGCTGACCATGTGCTCCAGCGTGACGCCGTGCAGGGGGTTGCGTGGCTGCGTGCTCAAACGCCGTGGTCCTTCAGCCAGTCGCGCGCCAGCTTGGCCGCGTAGGTGGCGGCCGTCTTGTCATAGCTGGGGCGGTAGTCGGCATTGAAGCCGTGGTCGACGTTCGGGAAGACCACGATCTCCGAGCCGCTGGCCGACTTGGCGATGGCGCCACGCATGCGGGCGATGGCATCGGGCTTCACGAAGGCGTCGGCGCCCGAGTACAGACCCAGCACCGGCACGGTCAGCTGTTCGCCGATCTCGATGGGGTCGTAGGGCTTGATCGGGCCCTTCATGCCTTCGAGCAGGCCGTAATAGGCCACGGCGGCCTTCAGCTTCGGGTTGTGCCTGGCGTAGAGCCAGGCGGTGCGACCGCCCCAGCAGAAGCCCACCAGGCCGACACGGCTGGCGTCGGCCCCCTGGGCCTTGGCGAAGGCCACGGCGGCGTCGAGGTCGGACATGACCTGGGCGTCGGGCACCTTGCTGACCACTTCCGACAGGATGGCGCCGATGTCGCTCATCTTCGAGACGTCACCCTGGCGGGCGAACATCTCGGGCGCGATGGCGTAGTAGCCCATCTTCGCGTAGCGGCGGGCCACGTCCTTGATGTGCTCGTGCACGCCAAAGATCTCCTGCACGACCAGGATCACCGGGTGCTTGCCTGCCTTGGCCGGACGGGCCACGTAAGCGGGGATCACGCCATCGGCCACGGGCAGCTTCACCTCGGCCACCGTCAGCCCCTGGGTGTCGGTCGTGATGGCCTGGGCCAGCACGGGGTTGGAGGCCACGGCAAAACCGCTGGCCAGCGAGGTCATGACAAAACCGCGACGCGAGAACCCGGCGCGTTCGGCGGCGGTGGTGGCCGGCACGGTCTCGGGGTTCTGGAAGTCGATGGGCTGGAGCCCGTAGTCCATGAGTTTCAAGGTGCGCTCTCCGTCAGGGTGTAGGAACAGGCCGACACGATAGCCGGATTGGGCCTCCCGCGGGCACACGGCGCACAATCCCACAATGAAAACACCCCCTCGCCTGCAGCCCCTCCTCGAAGAAGGCCTGATCGACACGGTCGTGCGCCAGCTGATGAGCGGCAAGGAAGCCATGGTCTTCGTGGTGCGCCAGGGCGAGCAGACCCTGTGCGCCAAGGTCTACAAGGAGGCCACGCACCGCAGCTTCCGCCAGGCCGTGGACTACACCGAGAACCGCAAGGTCAAGAACAGCCGCCAGGCCCGTGCCATGGCCAAGGGCACGAAGTTTGGCCGCGAATCCCAGGAAGCCGCCTGGCAGAGCGCCGAGGTTGACGCCCTCTACCGCCTGGCCGCCGCGGGCGTCCGTGTGCCCACGCCCTACCAGTTCATCGACGGCGTGCTGCTGATGGAGCTCGTGGCCGATGCCGAGGGCGACGCCGCCCCGCGCCTCAACGACGTGGTCTTCACGCCCGAGCAGGCCCAGGCCCACCACGCCACGCTGATCCAGGAGGTGGTGCGCATGCTGTGCGCCGGCGTCGTGCACGGCGACCTCTCGGAGTTCAACATCCTGCTGGCCGCCGACGGCCCCGTCATCATCGACCTGCCCCAGGCCGTGGACGCCGCCGGCAACAACCACGCGCAACGCATGCTGCTGCGCGACGTGACCAACCTGAAGGACTTCTTCGGCCAGTTCGCCCCGGCCCTGCTGGAGAGCGATTTCGGCCCCGAGATCTGGGCCCTGTACGAACGCGGCCTGCTGACCACCGACACGGTGCTCACCGGCCGCTTCCAGCGCGAAGACAGGCCGGTGAACCTGGGCGAGGTCATCCGCGAGATCGACGATGCCCGCGACGAAGAGGCCGCCAGGCGCCTGCGCCTGCAGCAGGCGGGCGGCTGAGGACGGGGCTCAGATCAGGCGGGCAGCAGCCCGTCGGCCTTGAGCAGGGTCTCCAGGCACTGGGCCTGGATGCCGTAGAAGGCCTTGATGTCTGCGATCTGCCGGATGACGACCTCGGGCGAGGTGGCCTTGGCGCGCTTGACGGCCAGGATCATCTTGTTCTTGTTGGTGTGCTCGAGCGAGATGAACTCGAAGACCTGGGTGTCGTAACCCGCGGCGTCGAGCAACAGGGCGCGCAGGCCATCGGTCAGCATCTCGGCCTCCTGGCCCAGGTGGATGCCGTGCTGAAGGATGGGCCGCAGCGGGTGCGGGCTCAGCAGCTGCGGGCGCACCTCCTTGTGGCAGCAGGGCGAGCACAGGATGATCTCGGCCCCGGCGCGGATGCCCAGGTGGATGGCATGGTCGGTGGCGATGTCGCAGGCGTGCAGGGCGATCACCACGTTCAGGTCGGCGGGGTGGTAATCGCGCACATCGCCCTGCTCGTAGTCCATGCCCTCCAGCTGGAGCTTGCCGATGACACGCTGGCAGAGCTGGACCAGGTCGTCGCGCAACTCCACACCGGTGACGCGCGCGTCGCGCTGCATGCTGTGGCGCAGCCAGTCGTGGATGGCGAAGGTGAGGTAGCCCTTGCCCGAACCGAAGTCGACCACGTGGATGCGCTCTTGTTCGGCCAGCGGCGAGCGCGCCAGGGCGGCCGCGAACACCTCGATGAACTTGTTGATCTGCTTCCACTTGCGAGACATGGCCGGGATCAGCTGCCCGGACGCATCGGTCACGCCCAGCTCGTGCAGGAAGGGGCGCGAGAGCTCGAGCAGGCGGTGCTTGGCGCGGTTGTGGCCACCGGCCAGGGCCTCGGCCATGCCTTCGGCGCTCACGGGGCCACGGCCTGCCGCCTCGGCATTCGAGGGCTTGCCCACGCGCACGCTGGCCTTGCCCTTCTTGCTGAAGGCCAGCTGCACCTCTTCCGAAGGCGTGTGCAGGTGGGCGTTGCGAAACGCCCCCGCGGCCAGCCAGCCGGCGATCAGGGCCAGGCCCTCTGCCAGCGGCAGGTTCTTGGTGATGTCTTTCGTGGGGTAGCGCAGCAGAAAGCTCAGTTGCGGCTGCCCCTTGAGCGCCACGGCCCGCACCATGATGCGCTGCACGCCCGCGCCGATCTCGTCGATCACCGGCTGGCCGCCCTGGTAGGCCACCAGCATCAGCTTGAGCAGGCGCTGGTCGGCCAGGGCCTGGCGCAGCAGGGCGTCGAAGCGGGTGAGGTGGGGGGCGTTGGGGTCGGTGGAAAGATCGGTCATAGCGGGCAGCATTGTGCGCCCGCCGTGGCCTCACTGGGTGAAGGGGAAGCCGATCGACACGCTCATCCACGGCTTGTTCTCGTACTTCCAGGTCGTGTCCCCGCCAATGCGGTCGTGGCCCAGGATGAAGCCGATCTGAAAGCTGTCGAAGCTCTTGAGCACGAGGCCGATGGATTTGGTGAAAGCGGCACGCACACCGGTGTCCGAGCGTTGGGCCGCGCTGGTGTCCGCGTTGTTGTCGTCCACGTTGACCAGAGAGATGCCCATGGAGGCGATGGGAATGAGCGACCAGCCTCGCCACTCGGTGACTTCATAGCCCACGAAGTAGCCCAGATTGCCCTCACCACTCAGCACCCGATCGGAAAACCGCCGCTTGAAGGGCACGAACAGCACCCCATGGACAAAGCCTGAGCGGCGGAAGCTGCCTTCGGCCAAGTTGGCACGCTCCACCACGTACATGCGATCGTCTTCGACCTTGCCCAAGGTCACAAACGCCTTGTAGGTGCAGGCATCACCGACCCCATAGGGCCGCACGACCAGTTCCTGTGCCGATGTGGACAGCACCTCCAGACGACTTTTCGCAGGCGCACACACGCCGGCGTCGTCCGTCGGGGTCTCTGCCGCGGCGGGGGCAACACCTTGTGGTGCCGCACTCAGCTTGCTTTCCAGACGCTTGAAACCCGCGACGTCCATTCGCAAACGCAAGGTGTCTCCTTGCTTGATGCTCGCCGGACTGCCCCCCGTGGGCGTCGATGGCGGTACGGCCGCCTGCGCCCAAACCGCTTGCCCTAGAACAATGCCCAGACACCCCACACACTGCTTGATCACGTCATTCATGTTGCCCTCCCCGGGCAGAATGGACCAGCGCGGCCGCACCCACGCTGGATGCCGGCGTCGTGCATGCGCGACCGGCTCGCTTCTTGTGTTCGTCACCCCGTAGTTTGAAAAAAGCCCTCCCTGCTTCACATCCTGAAATCTAGGGGGTCAGGCCAGGCGACACACCGCCAGCCACGCCCGGGCCGCATGGCTCATGTAACGCCCCTTGGCCCACACATGGGCCACGGCCCAGTCCAGCTCCCTGGCGGGCAGGGGGCGCACGAGCAGGTCGGCGGGCAATTTGAGGCGGTGCAGCAGGGGCTGGGGCAGGATGGCCGTGCCCATGCCGGCCTGGGCCATCGAGAGCAGGAAATCCCACTGGCCGCTCTCGGCCACCACCTCGGGCTGCACACCGGCCTGTTCCCAGCACTGCCGCAGGCGGCGGCTCAGCGCATATCCCTCGCTGAGCATCACGACCGGCTGGCCGTGCAGGGCCGCCAGGCCCGGGCGCTTGAGCCGGGCCCAGGCGACATCGGGCGTGGCGACCAGGCAGACGGGGTAACGCCCCATGGGCTCGGCCGCCAGCTGCAGGCCGGGTGACACGGGCAGGATGCTCACGCCCACCTCCAGCTCGCCCTCGGCCACCAGTCGCTCGATCACGTCGCCACCGGCCTCGCGCACCTGCAGGCGGATGCCCGGATGCGCCGCACGGAAGCGCTGGATCAGCGGCGAAAAGAACACATTGACCATGGGCGGGATGCCCACGGTGAGCTGGCCCCGGCTGAGCGCGGCCAGGTCATCGAGCTCGCGCTGCAGGCCCTGCACCACGGCCACCGCATCCAGCCCGCGCTCGAACACGACGCGGCCCGCATCGGTCAGCTGCACGCCCCGCGGGGCGCGGATCAGCAGGGGCTGACCGACCTCGGCCTCCAGCTGTCGCACCATCTTGCTGATGGTGGACTGGGTGACGTGCAAGGCCTCCGCCGCCTGCGTGAAGCTGTTGCGGCGCACGGTCTCGGTGAAGTAGCGCAGGGCACGCAGGTCCATGGCAAACCCATTCCTTGAACGACTGGAAGCCATGAATATTAGTCGCTTTACGAATGAAATGGGCCTGCCGATACTGCCGCTGGCACGCCAGGCCGGCACCCTCGATCGGCGCGTGCCGCCTTCACAGGAGACACCATGCACCCCGAGCGCATCCGCCTGGCCCGACTGCGGGACAAGGTCATGTCGGCCGAAGCCGCCGCCACCCTGATCCACGATGGCATGACCGTCGGCATGAGCGGTTTCACCCGCGCCGGCGACTGCAAGGCCCTGCCCTTCGCCCTGGCCGATCGGGCCCGGACCCACCCCTTCCAGATCACGCTGATGACGGGCGCCTCCCTGGGCCACGACGCCGACAAGGTCCTCAGCGATGCCGGCGTGACCGCGCGGCGCATGCCTTTTCAGGTGGACGCCAGCCTGCGCCAGCGCATCAACCGCGGCGAGGTGATGTTCCTGGACCAGCACCTGTCGGAGACGGTGGAGATGCTGCGCAACCGCCAGCTCCCCCCGGTGGACGTGGCCGTGATCGAGGCGACCTGCATCACCGAAGACGGCGCCATCGTGCCGACCACCTCGGTGGGCAACTCGGCCAGTTTCGCCATCCTGGCCAGGAAAGTGATCGTCGAGGTGAACCTGAGCATGCCGCTGGAACTCGAGGGCCTGCACGACATCTACATCCCCACCTACCGCCCGCACCGCCAGCCCATCCCGCTGGTCGGCGTGGACCAGCGCATCGGCACCACGGCCATCCCCATCGACCCGGACAAGATCGCGGCCATCGTCTTCACCGACCAGCCCGACAGCCCCTCGACCATCCTGCCGCCCGATGCCGAGACGGCCGCCATCGCCGACCACCTCAACGACTTCCTGATGCGCGAGGTCAAGGCCCAGCGCCTGGCTCCGTCGCTTCAGCCATTGCAGGCGGGCATCGGCAGCATCGCCAACGCCGTGCTGCACGGCCTGATCGACTCGCCCTTTGAAGACCTGCGCATGTACTCCGAGGTGCTGCAGGACAGCAGCATCGACCTGCTGGATTCGGGCCGCATGACCTTTGCCTCGGCCTCGTCGATGACGCTGTCGAAGGCCTGCTACGAGCGGGTGGTCCACCACATCGAGCGCTACAAGTCACGCCTGGTGCTGCGCCCGCAGGAGATCAGCAACCACCCCGAGGTGGTGCGCCGACTGGGCCTGATCACGATCAACACCGCGCTGGAATGCGACCTCTACGGCAACGTCAACTCGACACACGTCAACGGCACGCACATGATGAACGGCATCGGGGGCTCGGGGGACTTTGCGCGCAACGCCCACATGTCGGTCTTCGTGACCAAGTCGCTGGCCAAGGGGGGCGACATCTCCAGCATCGTGCCCATGGTCACGCACGTGGACCACACCGAGCACGATGTGGACGTGCTGGTGACCGAACACGGTCTGGCCGACCTGCGCGGCCTGGCACCACGCGAACGCGCTCGCGTGGTGATCGACCAGTGCGTGGACCCGCTCTACCGCGATCTGCTGAACGACTACTTCCGCGACGCCTGCCGCCGTGGCGGGCACACGCCCCACCTGCTGGAAGCGGCCTTTGCCTGGCACACGCGGTACCGAGAAACGGGCTCGATGCGCGAACACGAAGGCGTGCTGGCCGACTGAAAGCCGCCGCTTCAGGCCCAGGGCATCACAGGCTCAAAAGCTGAGCCTGGCTTCCAGCTGCAGGATGCGGCCGCGCGCATCAAAGTAACGCTGGTCGAAGCCGGTGGACGTGCCCTGGTAGGCCCCGCCCTGGCTGAGCGACAGAGGCGGTTTCGTGTCGGCCACATTGACCACGCTGGCGGTGATCTGCACGGCCCGGCTGATTTGCCAGCTGCTCTGCCAATCCCACAGCACCTGCCCCGGCACCTTGATGCGCACGTTGTCGTAGGTGCCCGTGGGCGCACCGTTGGCATCGAGCCGCTCCAGGCTCACGGCCTGGTCGAGGTAGCCCGACTGGTAGCGGGTGGTGAGGGTGTGCGACCAGGCCCCACGCACCAGGGTGTTGCGCCAGCTGGCGCGCCATTTGAGCGTGGCACCGCCCTGCTCGCCGTTGCCGATGGCGCTGAACCAGGGGCCGCCTGCGTAGGCACGGGCGTCTTCGCGCAGCAGGGTGCTGAGCAGCAGGCGGCTTTCCAGCAGGCCGATGCGCGCACCGCGGCGCACGCTGGCGTCCACGTCGATGCCGGTGGACATGAGGCGACCCAGGTTCTGCGGGCGGCCATTGAGCGCCAGGGCAGGGCCGCTGCCGTCGTCGGCGGTGGTCCAGGCACCGGGCACGGCCGACGGGTCGGCCAGCACGGTGGTGGCGCTCGGCACACCGATGCGGTCGCGGATGTGCACGGCCCAGAGGTCCAGCCCCAGGCTGTGGCCCGGCAGGGGTTCCAGGCGCAGGCCGATGCTGCCTTGCACCGAGCGCTCGGGCTTGAGCTCAGGGTTGCCGCCCTGCAGGCGCGCCAGCGTGACGGTGTCGCCCAGGGTGCAGGGCGACAGGCCCAGGGCCTGCGCCTGGGCTTGCAGCGCCTCGGTACAGGTGGCGCTGGCGAAGGCACTGCCTTGCGACGGCGCGCTCAGCTGGTTGAGCGTGGGCGCCCGAAAACCGGTGCCCAGCGAGGCCCGCGCCAGCAGGCTGGGCTGCAGCTGCCAGCGCACCTGGGTTTTGCCGGTGAGGGCACTGCCCACGCGGCTGTCGTGGTCGGCACGCACGGCGGCGCCCAACTCCAGGGCCTGGCTCAAGGGCGCCGTCCATTCGCTGAAGGCCGCCAGCACGCGGCGCGAGGCCTGGTTGCCCACCACGGGCGAGGCGGCGTCGGCAGCCAGGTCGCCCCCCAGGCCCTGGGCGTAGGCACTGGGCGAGAAACCGAGGGACTCGTGTCGGGCCTCCAGGCCCAGGGCCCAGCGCAGTTCGCCCCCAGGCAGGGTGGCGACGGCGCGGCTGGCCTGCCCTTGCCAGGCATACAGGCGCGACAGGCTGTTGACCCAGGCGCCGTCGTAACGGGCCTGCTGGATGGCGGCCAGGGCGGCGGCCGAAGGCGTGGCTGCGAAGGGGTCGAGCACACCCGAGTCGACCAGGCTTTGGGCGGCCGCCTGGCCAATGGACCCGCCCACCCGGCTGTCCACATGGTGGACCGAAGCCTTGAGGCCGGATTGCCAGGACCAGCCCGCGTGCCGTCCTTCCAGGCGCAGGCCCAGGTCGCCCAGGGTGCGGGTGTCGTCGGTGAGGCGGCGGCCAAGGGCATCGAAGCGGTAGAGCGCAAACCCGGGCGCATAGGCCTCGTACAGGCCCAGGGTGTCGGGGTAGGCGGCGTACAGCGGCGAGCCGGCATTGACGGTGAGCACCGCCGGCATGGGCGCGGTGCGGGCACGCACCCGGTGGCGGGACAGCAGCAGGTCGGCCGCCCAGCGCTGGCCCGGCGCCACCTCGCGGGTGTAGCTGGCCATGAGGCTGTGCTGGTCTTCTTCGGGCACCAGGTCGATCTGAGCCGAGAGGTTGCTCAGGCAGGCGCTGACCTGGTCCCAGGTCTGGCCCGCTGGGCAGGCGCCCTGGGCCAGCAGCGCGGGGTTGAGGAAGCCGTAGAAGTTGCCCGGGGCGGCATAGAGTGCGGCGAAGGAGACCGGGTCGTCGATGTAGCGGTAGGCCTGCCCGCCTTGCTGCACGGTGCGCACCGAGCGGTTGGCAAAGGACCGGTCGGCCCCGCGCAAGGCACTGCGGTGAGTGGCCTGCACCGACAGGCTGAGGTTCTGCCCGGTTTCGGCCAGGTTGCCGATGCCCTTGTAGGCGCTCAGGCGCCACTCGCGGGCGCCGCCCCGCGGGCTGCTGAAGCCCACGGTGGCCTCGTTGCCGTCGTCTTCGCGGCGGGTGATGAGGTTGACGACGCCGCCCAGGGCGTCGGCGCCATAGAGGGCCGAGGCGCCGTCGCGCAGCACCTCGATGCGCTCGATCATGGCCAGGGGGATGTGGCCGACGTCCACCCCGCTGAAAGCCCCGCTGGGCGACTGCCCGGCAAACGGTGCCAGGCGCTGGCCATTGAGCAGGATGAGGGTGTAGGCGTCGCCCAGGTCGTGCAGGGAGACGCCGCTGTAGCCGTGTGTTTCGGTGCCGACGACGGTGGACAGGGGCACGCCGCCTTGCGCAAAGGGCAGGCCCTGCAGCAACTCGGTGGTGCTGCGGGCGCCACTGCGTTCGATGTCGGCACGGGTGAGCACGGTGAGCGGCAGGGTGGACGCGACCTCGGGGCGGGCGATGGCGGTGCCCGTCACGCTGACGTCGGGCAGCACGGCCTGGGCCGCCGCGAACCTCGGCCCGCAAGCCAGGACGCACAGGAGGGCAGCCTGGGCCACCGCGCGCAGCG
>NZ_JAIZVX010000128.1 GCF_021768455.1 Aquabacterium sp.
GTAGAGCTCGGTGCGGTTGCAGGTGGACAGCAGCGCGACCTCGGACCCGGCGGCCTGGGGCTGGCTGCCGAGGCGGGCGTGGAAAGCCTTGAGCGTGGGGGCCAACTGGTCCACCGCGAACGCGAAGCGACCCCGCAGGTCGACAGCGGCGGTGGTGTGGTTGAGCCCGAGGGTCAAGACAGTCATGGGTCGGCATTATAAAATCGGGGATTCGCTGTTTGGCGTCGTTGAGCGGATGCCCTTGCCGGCCCTGCGGCGCCGTCCAGTCATTCGTGTGATCTTTCTTGACGCAAGACAAGTGTTTGTCGGCGCTTTCCCCCTCTACCAGCCCCGGAAAACATGGGTCCGTTCGACGCACTCGATCACATCGTGAATTTTTTCCTGCCGGCCCTCGGCATGGCCTTGCTGCTGCCTTCCCTGGCGCGCGTGGTCTGGCGGGCGCCGCTCAAATCGGTCGCTTGGCTGCACCAGGTGCGCTGGGCCGCCGCGGCCAATGCCCTTGTTTTGATCGTGGGCTTGATCGTCACCGGCCGCGACGGCGCCATGGTGACCTATGCCGGACTGGTGCTGGCTTCGGCCCTCACTGTCTGGTGGACTGGATTGCGTTGAGATGACCTACAGCGTCAAAGAGATGTTCTACACCCTGCAAGGCGAGGGCACGCACGCCGGGCGCCCGGCTGTGTTCTGCCGTTTTGCGGGCTGCAACCTCTGGACCGGCCGTGAGGCCGACCGCGCCAGCGCCGTCTGCCAGTTCTGCGACACCGATTTCGTGGGCACCGATGGCCTGGGTGGCGGCAAGTTTGCCGATGCGGCCGCGCTGGCCGCCGCCATCACCGCCTTCTGGCCCGACACCGAGGCCGGCCGCCAGGGCGTGCGCTTCGTTGTGCTGACCGGTGGAGAGCCGCTGCTGCAGGTCGACACCGCCCTGATCGACGCCCTGCATGCGCAGGGTTTCGAGATCGCGGTCGAAACCAATGGCACCGTGGCCGCCCCGGCGGGCCTGGACTGGGTGTGCGTGAGCCCCAAGGCCGGCTCGACCCTGGTGCAGACCACCGGGCACGAACTGAAGGTGGTGGTGCCGCAGGCCGGTTTCACCGAGGCCGACCTGCTGGCCTTCGAGCAACTGGGCTTCCAGCAGTTGCGTGTGCAGGCCATGGACAGTGCCTTGCCCGGCGCGCGCCGCCAGGCCATGGAATGGGCCGTGCAATGGTGCATGGACCACCCGCGCTGGATGCTGAGTGTGCAGACCCACAAGACGCTGGGCATCCGATGACCGCCCAGGCGCATGCGGGCGGGCCTTGAGTCCGTGCCGGGTGTTGCCGATAGACCGACAGACCGATTGCAGTAGAGAAAGACGCGCGGCCACGGCCCGCCAGGATCCCCCATGTTCGAGCTGAGCCAGACCTTTTCCTTCGACGCCGCCCACACCCTGAAGCGGCACGTCTCGCCCGAGGAGGCCGCGGGCAGCCGCCGCATCCATGGCCACACCTACACGGCCGAGGTGATCGTGAAGGGTGAGCGCGACGGCGAGTCGGGCATGGTCGTGGACCTGGCCGTGCTGCGCGAGGTCATCGCCGGCATCCGCAGCCAGCTCGACCACCACTTCCTCGACGAGGTGCCCGGCCTGGGTGCGGCCACGCTGGAGAACCTCAGCGTCTTCATCTTCGAGCGCGTGCAGCAGCAGATCCCCAAGGTGGCCGGCGTGGCCGTCTCGCGTGCGGCGGGCGACCGTTGCCTGTACCGCCCGGGTGCCTGAGCGACCCGACCGCCCCCCGTCCCATGGTTTCGACACCGATGAACGCGGCCTCTCTGGCCGAGCGCAGCCGCCAGGCGGTCTGGCACCCCTGCACCCAGATGAAGGTGCACGAACAGTGGCCACCGCGCGCCATCGTGCGGGCCGAGGGCCCCTGGCTGGTGGATGAACACGGCCACCGCATCCTGGATGCGGTCAGCTCCTGGTGGGTCAACCTCTTCGGGCACAACTTTGCGCCCATCCGCGAGGCCATCACCGACCAGCTCGGCCAGGTCGACCACATCATGCTGGCCGGGCTCACGCATCCGCCCGTGGTGGCGCTGTCAGAGCGCCTGGCTGCGCTCACCGGCCTGGGCCATGCCTTCTACGCCAGCGACGGGGCCAGCGCCACCGAGATCGCCCTGAAGATGAGCGCCCACAGCTGGCGCAACCTGGGCCGACCTGAGAAGCACCAGTTCATCGGCCTGCAAGGCGGCTACCACGGCGAAACCGCGGGCGCCCTGTCGGTGACCGACATCCCGCTGTTTCGCGAGGCCTATGCCCCGCTGTTGCGCCTGAGCGCCACGCTGCCGTCGCCCGATCCGCGCCAGGCCGAGCCGGGTGTCTCGCCCGAGGTCCATCTGGCTTCGGCCATCGAGGCGCTGCGAACCTACCTGGTCGCCCACCATGAACGCACGGCGGCCCTGATCCTGGAGCCCCTGGTGCAGGGCGCGGCCGGCATGGCCATGTACGACCCCGCGTACCTCGTGGCGGTGCGCCGCCTGTGCGACGAGTTCGGCGTGCACTGGATCGCCGACGAGATCGCCGTGGGCTTCGCCCGCACGGGCACGATGTTCGCGCACCAGCAGGCCCTGGACCCCGATGGCATCGCGGTGAAACCCGATTTCATCTGCCTGAGCAAGGGCATCACGGGTGGGGTGCTGCCGCTCTCGGCCGTGCTGACCACCGATGCCGTCTACGCCGCCTTCTACGACGACCGCACGGCCCACGGCTTCCTGCATTCGCATTCCTACACGGGCAATCCGCTGGCCTGCCGTGCGGCCCTGGCCGTGCTCGACACCTTTGCGGCGCGCGATGAGCAGGGCCGCGACGTGCTGGTCCGCAACCGCGAGGCCGCCGCGCGCTTCACCCGTCTGACCCAGCCCCTGAGCCAGCACCCGCGCGTGAAGGCCGCCCGCCATCTGGGCATGATCTGGGCCTGGGACATCGACGTGACCGAGCCCACCTTCGCCGCACGGTATCACCGCGCCGCCATGGACGCCGGCTTGCTGCTGCGCCCCATCGGGTCTACGCTCTACGTCATGCCGCCTTATGTGCTGAGCGATGCGGACCAGGTCTTCCTGGCCGAAGGCCTGCTGAGTGTGCTGAACGCCGTGCTGGCCGAGGTTGACGCCCTGCCGTCCAGCCAGGTGGCCGTGCTGCCCGTGCCCTGAGCCCCTGCCCGCAGACTTTGAGGAGCGCCCCATGGCCGCCTATTTCATCACCGGCACCGACACCGGCGTGGGCAAGACCCGCACCAGTTGCGCCCTGATCCACGCCCTGCGCCGCGGTGGCCACGCCCGCGTGGTGGGCATGAAGCCCGTGGCCGCAGGCTGCGACTGGGTCGAGGGCGAAGACGGCCACCCTGGCCAGTGGCTCAACGAAGACGTCGTGGCCTTGCGCGCGGCGTCCAGCCTGCGCGTGCCCTCCAGCTTCGACAACCCTTACGCGCTGCCCGACCCGGTCTCGCCGCACATCGCGGCGCTGCGGGCCGGCGAGCAGATCGACATCGCCCACATCGAAGCCAGTTACCACGCGCTCAGCCAGCACGCCGACGCGGTGGTGGTGGAGGGCGCGGGCGGCTTCATCGTGCCGCTGTGCGATGCCCCGGGCCAGTGGGCCACCAGTGCCGAACTGGCCGAGCGGCTGGCGCTGCCGGTGATCATGGTGGTGGGCCTGCGCCTGGGCTGTTTGAACCATGCCCTGCTCACGCAGGAGGCCATTGTGTCTCGCGGTCTGACGCTGGCCGGTTGGGTGGCCAATGTGATCGACCCGGCCATGCCCGAGCAGGCGGCCAACCTGGCCACGTTGCAGAACCACCTGCAGGCGCCCATGCTGGCCCACTGGCCGCACGACCCGCGGGCCACGGCCGAGAGCCTGCTGATCCAGCTGCCCTGAGGCGCTGGCGGTTTCGGCTCAGTCTGTGAGCGGTGCCGGGGCCGGCGTGGCCTCGCACCAGGCGGCCACGGCCGGCGACAACGCCTGGCCGCGC
Organism: Aquabacterium sp.; assembly: GCF_021768455.1. Lineage (GTDB taxonomy): Bacteria > Pseudomonadota > Gammaproteobacteria > Burkholderiales > Burkholderiaceae_C > Aquabacterium. Next base: position 4,005 of record NZ_JAIZVX010000128.1, read on the forward strand.
GCCAGGCTGGTGGCATCGGGCACGGGCGCCAGCCGCACCGTTTGCAGGGGCAGCACACCGGCCCAGGCGGGGTGATCGGTGTCTTCCTCCTTGTCGTGTGGGCCCCAGCTGCGCACCTTGGCGCTGGCCTCGTTGAGTGGCAGGGCCAGCACCAGCGTGGCCTTGAGCTCGCTGGCGTCGCCCGGTCGGATCTCGGCCTGGCGACCCGGCAGGATGTGGTCCATGAAGGCGGCCAGCACGGCGGGCTTGTCGGCATCGCTCACCACCTCGAAGCGCCCGTAGGCCACCACGGAGCGGAAGTTCATCGAGTGCGAAAACGCCGATCGGGCCAGCACCAGGCCGTCGAGGTGGGTGATGGCCACGCAAGCCTCCACGCCGCTGGCCAGGCGCCGCATCATCGGGCTGCCGCTGGAGCCGTGGATGAAGAGGCGGTCGCCGACGCGCCAGCAGGCCGTGGGCAGGTTGACGGCGAAGGGCTCGGTGTGGCCGTCGGCGTCCTGGCCGCGGGTGTCGGTGAAGGCCACGTGGCAGAGCCAGGCCGCGTCCACGATGGCGTGCACGGTGGCCTCGTCGTAGTGGCCGCGCTCGCTGGCCCGGCGGATGGTGCTGCGGGCGCTGGGCGGCGGCGTCGAAGGGGGCTGAGAGGCGCTGGGTGTCTGGCGCATGGTGGGGCTCCTGATGAGGTTGGGGACCGGGTGTGTGCCTGGCACTGTAGGCAAGTCGTGGCACCATGCACAGAACCATCCGATGCCACTGCCATGGAGCCACGACGTGAGCGAATTGTTCGATGTGCTGAACCCGCCGGGCTTCCGTGCCGAGGCCAGGGCTCAGGGCCTGACCCTGCAGCGTGCGCTGTACGAGGCGCTCAAGCGCGGCATCGTGCAGGGCCGGCTCCTGCCTGGCGCCAGCCTGCCGGGCAGCCGCGAACTGGCGCAGGAGCTGGGCATGGGCCGCAACGGCGTGGTGCACGCCTACGAGCAGCTGGCCACCGAGGGCCACCTGCAGTGCAGCCGCCAGGGCACCGTGGTGGCGGCGCTGGGCGCGGGCGTGCACGGGAGCGGGCGCGCCGAGGGGCACACCGAGGGGCGCAAGGGTGGCCGTGCATCCGCTGATGGCGAGCGGCCCAGACGCGCTGCGTTGTCCCGCCGCAGCGAAGGTTTTCACCGTCTGCGCGACCCTGCGCAGGAGCTGCTGCCCTTCATGCCGGGCATCCCGGCGCTCGATGCCTTTCCCATTGCGCAGTGGGATCGCCTGATGGCGCAGTCGCGCCGCCACAGCGGCTCGGACGCACTGTGCTACCGGGACCCCTCAGGCGAGCCCGAGTTGCGCCAGGCGATCGCGACCTACCTCCGCGCGGCGCGCGGCGTGCACGCTGGCGCCGACCAGGTCTTCGTCACCGACGGGACCCAGCAGGCGCTGGAGTTGTGCGCCCGCCTGCTGGCCGATGTGGGCGACACCGCCTGGATCGAGCACCCGGGATACGGCGGCGCCCGCACGGCCCTGTTGCAGGCCGGGCTGAGGCTGCAGCCCGTGACGGTGGACGCCGAGGGCATCCATCCGCCTGAAGCCTGGTGGGCCGAGCGCACGCCCCGGCTGGTCTACACCACACCGTCTCACCAGTATCCACTGGGCCCCACGCTGACCCTGGCCCGGCGCATGCAGCTGATCGAGCAGGCCCGTCGCCATGGTTGCTGGCTGATCGAAGATGATTACGACAGCGAGTTCCGCCACGATGGCCCACCCCTGGCGGCCATGCAGGGGCAGGTGCAGGATGCGCCCGTGGTCTACCTCGGCACCTTCAGCAAGACGGTGTTCCCGGCCTTGCGCACGGGCTTCATGGTTTTGCCGGCAGCGGTGGCGGAGCAGGCGGCGGGTGTGATTGGCGCCTGGGCGCCGCGTGGGCACGCCATCGCGCAGCGGGCCCTGGCCAGCTTCATCGCAGAAGGCCATTTCACGCGGCACCTGCGCCGCATGCGCCAGCTCTACCGAGGGCGCCAGGTGGCGCTGCGCGAAGCCCTCGCCACCCACTGGCCCTGGCCGGGCGAGGTGCTGGGCGCACAGGCGGGCATGCACCTGGTGCTGTCGCTGCCCGAGGGCCTGCCTGACCACGCGCTGTGTGAAGCGGCCCTGCAGCAAGGCCTCAGCCCCCGGCCACTCACGGCTTATGGCACGGGCGGCATCGGGGGCTTCAACGGCCTGGTCATGGGCTATGCGAACACCCCGGCGGAGACCATGGTGCCGCTGGTGCGCACGCTGGCGAGCGTGGCGCGTTCACTCGCCTGAGCGCTGGCGGGCGCCCAGGCTAGGCGGGCTCATTCCTCGTTGCCGCCACCGATGCCGAACAGCATCAGCAGGCTGCTGAAGAGGTTGTAGACCGTCACGAACAGGCCCACGGTGGCGAGGATGTAATTGGTTTCGCCGCCGTTGACGATGCGCTGCGTCTCGAAGAGGATCATGCCGCACATCAGCAGCACGACCATGGCCGACACCGCCAGGCTGAGCGCGGGGATCTCGAAGAAGACCGCACCCAGGCCCAGGGCGAAGGCCACCAGCATGCCCACCATCAGGCCCTTGCCCAGGAAGCTGAAATCGCGCTTGCTGGTCAGGGCCACCGCCGACAGGCCCAGGAAGGCCACGGCCGTGGCGCCCAGCGCATTGGTGATGACCGCCGCGCCGTGAGGCAGGGCGAGCACCGCGTTCAGCGTGGGGCCGAGGCTGTAGCCCAGGAAGCCGGTGAATGCGAACACCGAGAGCAGGCCCCAGCCCGAGTTGGCCGTCTTGTGCACGAGGAACATCAGGCCGAACATGCCGGCCAGGCTGATCAACAGGCCCGGTGCCGGCCAGCCCATGCTCATGCTCAGGCCTGCCACGCCGGCGCTGAAGGCCAGGGTCAGGCCCAGCAGGGCGTAGGTGTTGCGCAGCACGCGCTGGGCACCGACGCTGTGGGCGCCAGTGGGGGTGCCAGCCTGCTCGCCCTGGTCGCGCCAGTGCACGTCTTCAAAAGAGGTCTGGCCAGCGCGCAGGGCGATGGCACGGGAGCGGGTGTCGTCGGACATGGTGGTTTCCTTCAAACGGTGAAAAAGGGGGGTGGGATCAGGCCGTGTCGGGCAGGGCGTCAAAGGCGTCGAGCGCGCGCGCCATGCGGCGGTTGCGTGGCGCTTCCTGGCGCAAGCGGCTCAGGGCGCGACCCCGCTGCGTGCGGCTGCGGATTTCGCCGAGCTGCTGGCCCACGGTGTGCACGGCGCGGTGCAGGGCGCGGTCGACCAGGGCGCGCACGGAGTGGCCCCGGTCGCGCACCACCGCGGTGGTGTCTTCGAGCTCGACGACGAGTTGGCAGTCCTTGTCGTTGCCGCCCCGGGGGCCGTTGATGTCGCGCAGGTGCAGGGTGGCGCCCATGGCCTGCTGGCCGAAGCGCGACAAGGCTTGCCGGAGGCGCTGCCGGATGTGCTCGCTTTCCTCGCGAGACAGGATCAGGCCATGGGTCTGGATGAACACACGCATGATGAAGTCCTCTCTACAGGGTGGATGACCATGCCAATGTAGGGAGGATGAAGCTTCGGGTAAATTCGATTTTTGAGTGTGAACGTTTCGGGGAAATCGACATGAACTACAAGCACCTGCTTTACTTCTGGACGGTGGCGCGGCTGGGCGGCGTGGTGAAGGCGGGCGAGCACCTGCACGTGACGCCGCAAACCGTGAGTGGCCAGATCCAGCTGCTGGAAGAGGCCTTCGGACGCCCCCTGTTCGAGAAGAAGGGGCGCAAGCTGGCGATGACCGAAACCGGCGAGCTGGCCTACCGCTATGCGCAGGACATCTTCAGCCTGGGCTCGGAGCTGGAACAGGTGATGCGTCTGCCGCCAGGCACGCGCCGCCCGGCCGAGCTGCGCGTGGGCATCGCCGATGCCGTGCCCAAGATGGTGGCGAGCCGCCTGATGGAGCCTGCGCTCACGGGGCCGCAGCCCTTCAAGGTGATCTGCCGCGAGTGGAAGCTCGACAGCCTGCTGGCCGAACTGGCCGTGCACCGGCTGGACCTGGTGCTTTCTGACCGGCCCTTGCCACCTGCCTTGAGCGTCAACGCCTACAACCACCGCCTGGGCGGTGCCAGCGTGGGCTTTTACGCCGTGCCCAGTGTGGCCAAGGGCCTCAAGGGGCGTTTCCCGGCCAACCTGGATGGGGCGCCTTTGTTGATGCCGAGTTCCGAGTCGGCCATGGGCGTGCGCCTGGCGCAATGGCTGGGCAAGCACAAGCTGCAGCCGCGTGTGGTGGGCGAGTTCGACGACAGCGCCATGGTCAAGACCCTGGGGCAGCAGGGCCATGGCGTGTTCACCGCGCCCATGGTGCTGGACGAGCAGATGCGCACGCAGTACGGCGCCAGGCTCCTGGGCGAGGCCAGCGACCTCATCGAAGACTTCTTCGTGATCACGGTCGAGCGCCGCCTGACCCACCCTGGTGTGCTGGCCATCACCGAGGCCGCGCGCCAGGGCCTGTTCGCCGGCTGGCAGCAGTGAAGCGGGCGGTCGGGTGTGGCGCTGTTAACCTCTCGCCCCATGACCGCCCTGTTTGAACACGACCTGGCCCGCCTGCGCGAAGCCCACCTGCTTCGCCATCGCCGCCAGGTGTCTCCCCTGATCGCCCCGGCCGAACTGGCCCCCTCCCAGGAAGCCCTGCGCGCCACCACCTACCTGATCGACGGCAAGCCCCGACTCTCCTTTGGCAGCAACGACTACCTGGGCCTGTCCCAGCACCCGGCCGTGATGGCCGCGGCCCATGAGGCCATTGCCCGCTACGGTGTGGGCGCCACGGCCTCGCCCCTGGTGTGCGGCCACAGCCCTGCGCACGAACAGCTGGAAGCGGCCCTGGCGGCCTTCACCGGCCTGCCTCGTGCGCTGTACTTCTACGCAGGTTATGCCGCCAACGTGGGCCTGGTGCCGGCCCTGGTCGGCAAGGGCGATGCGGTGTTTTCCGATGCGCTGAACCACGCCTGCCTGATCGACGGCATCCGCCTCTCGCGGGCCGAACTGAACGTGGTGCCCCACGGCGATCTGCAGGCGCTCGAAGCCGCCTTGCAGGCCAGCACGGCGCGGCGCAAGCTGGTGGTGACGGATGCCGTTTTCAGCATGGACGGCAATGTGGCCGATGTGCCCGCGCTCATGGCCCTGTGCGAACGCTTCGACGCCTGGTTGCTGATCGACGACGCCCATGGCTTTGGCGTGCTCGGCGAACACGGCGAGGGCACGCTGTCGCACTTCGGCATGGTCGGACGTGGGGGTGTGGCGCCCGCTTGGCAGGGGCGCATGGACCGCCTGATCTACATGGCCACCCTGGGCAAGGCCGCCGGTGTGGCCGGTGCCTTCGTGGCGGGCGAGGCCAGCATGGTCGAGTGGGTGCTGCAGAAGGCGCGCACCTACATGTTCGCCACCGCCGCGCCGGCCATGATCGCCGCGGCGTTGCAGGCCAGCGTGCAGGCCTTGCAGGACGAGGCCTGGCGCCGCGACCACCTGCGCGTGCTGCGCGAGCGCCTGCGCGCGGGCATCGTGTCGGCTGGCCTGCCCTGGACGCTGATGCCCTCGGAGACGGCCATCCAGCCTCTGGTCATCGGCCGCAACGAAGACGCCCTGGCCGTGATGGCCGCGCTGGATGCGCAAGGCGTGTGGGTGCCGGCCATCCGCCCACCCACGGTGCCCGAGGGCACGGCGCGGCTGCGCATCTCGCTGTCGGCGGCGCACACGGTCGAACAGATCGACCAGTTGCTGGCCGCCCTGGTTCAGGCCGCGGTCTGAGCCAGACTGGCCTTGCGGCGCAGGGCCAGTCTGACCTGGCCCCGAGGGATGGCGTCCACCACCTTGAAGGGTGAGAGGCTGGTGTCGCGGGGCAAGGCGCTGGGGTAAGGGCGGCCATCGGCGGCGATCAGGCTCTGCACATGCGGCATGTGGGCCTGTTCGCCCCGTCGCACGACCACGGCCGTGTCGCCGTTGGCGAGCTTCACGCCCGAGCCTGGCGGGTAGATGCCGATCTCCTTGATCAGGGCGGTGGCGTAAGGGTTTTGCGCGCCCCCGCATTTCACGAAGAGCTCGCGGGCGGCCACATGGGCGGGCAGGGCCGGGCGGTAGCTGCGGGCGCTGATCTTGGCCAGGTAGACGTCGGCGTGGTGCACGAGGCAGGCGAGCTGGTTGAGGTCGCTGCGGTCGGTGGGCAGGCCCTTGTCATCGGTGCGCACATGGTGGCGCTCGACCGTGCGCAGCCAGTCGGCATCGGTCACACCGGCACGCTCCAGCATGGCGCGGCTCTGGGCACCGTGGCCGTTCACCACGGCCCGCTGCTGGGGTGTGAGGGGCAGGGCCTGGGTGTTGAGCGTGTTCTGCATGGTCAACATGCCCAGGTTCATGGTGATGGCGGCGTTGCTCAAGGTCTGGCGCTCGGTGGCGCTCAGGCCGAAGCGCTCGGCAGCGAGGCTGGCCACGAAGGCGGTCTGCACGGCATGGGAGACGGCGTAGCTGCGGTGGTCCTGGTTGACCACCTCGAACATGCCGGCATCGGGGTCCTGGAGCAGACCCTTATGGATGTCGTCGGACACGGCGCCCACGCCCTCGGCAAAGCGCAGGTGCTGCAGGGGCTGGGTCAGCAGGGTGTCGACGCGCTGGTTGATGTCGGCCCACAGCACGGCGGGCTCGGGGCGCACCGTGTCACGCTGCGTGGCCTCGAAGGCCTCCTGGTCCACATAGACCCCGCGCTCCACCAGGGCCGCCAGCTGGGCGGCATCGGCCAGCAGGTAGCCCTGGCTCAGCAGCAGCTGGCCGGCTTCATTGCGGACGTTCCACGGCAGGGGTTCGTGAAGGCGGATTTGCTCGGTGCACAGTCGAAACAGCTTCATGGCGGCACGGCCCCAGGCGAGTTGGCATGGCATGGACTGTCGAGCAATCCACCCCTGTCCGAAACGCCGATGTGCTGCGCTTTTCCGTGCTGTTTGTCTCGGTGCTGACACGCATTCGCCCCGACGGTGTGTCAGGGCACGTGACCGCTGTGCCTGGCTCAGGCCAGGATCAGCTCGGCGCGCAGCGAATGCGGGTAGGCCTGGGTGATGGTCACGTCGATCAGCTGGCCGACCAGGCGCTCGCGGATGGCCTGGGTGGGGCCGGCAGCGAAGTTGACGATGCGGTTGCACTCGGTGCGGCCCATGAGCTCGCTCGGGTCCTTGCGGCTGGGGCCTTCGACCAGGATGCGCTGGCGGGTGCCCACCATGGCCTGGCTGTAGCGCGTCACATTGGCCTCCAGCACCGCCTGCAGGGTTTGCAGGCGCTTGAGCTTGACCTCTTGTGGGGTGGTGTCCTCCAGCGCGGCGGCCGGAGTGCCGGGGCGGGCGCTGAAGATGAAGCTGAAGGAGGCGTCGAACTCCAGGTCGTGCACCAGCTTCATCATCTTGTCGAAGTCTTCGTCGGTTTCACCTGGGAAGCCCACGATGAAGTCGGACGAGAGCTTGATGTCGGGCCGCACGGCGCGCAGCTTGCGGATGGTGCTCTTGAATTCGAGGGCCGTGTAGCCACGCTTCATGGCCATGAGGATGCGGTCGGAGCCGTGCTGCACCGGCAGGTGCACGTGGTTCACCAGCTTGGGCGTCTTGCCGTAGACATCGATCAGGCGCTGGCTGAATTCGTTGGGGTGGCTGGTGGTGTAGCGGATGCGCTCCAGGCCGGGCATCTCGGCCACGTACTCGAGCAGCAAGGCGAAGTCGGCGATGTCGGCCGTGTCGCCCATCTTGCCGCGGTAGCCGTTGACGTTCTGGCCCAGCAGGGTGATTTCCTTGACGCCCTGGTCGACCAGGTCGGCCACCTCGGTCAGCACGTCGTCAAACGGGCGCGAGACCTCTTCGCCGCGGGTGTAGGGCACCACGCAGTAGCTGCAGTATTTCGAGCAGCCTTCCATGATCGACACGAAGGCCGAGGCGCCTTCCTTGCGCGGCGGCGGCAGGTGGTCGAACTTTTCGATCTCGGGGAAGCTGATGTCGACCTGGGGGCGCTTTTGCTGCTGGCGCTTCTCCAGCATGGCGGGCAGGCGGTGCAGGGTTTGCGGGCCGAAGACCACGTCCACATAAGGCGCCCGCTCGATGATGGCCGCGCCCTCCTGGCTGGCCACGCAGCCGCCCACGCCGATCAACACGCCCTTGTCCTTCAGGTGCTTGACGCGGCCCAGGTCGGAGAAGACCTTCTCCTGCGCCTTCTCGCGGATGGAGCAGGTGTTGAACAGGATGAGGTCGGCCTCTTCCGGGTCGTTGGTGGGGGTGTAGCCCTTGGCCGCGTTCATGACGTCGGACATCTTGTCCGAGTCGTACTCGTTCATCTGGCAGCCGT
>NZ_JAIZVX010000019.1 GCF_021768455.1 Aquabacterium sp.
TTCGCCAAGGAAACCCTGCCCATCAGCCTCGAAGAGGAGATGCGGCGTTCGTACCTCGATTACGCGATGAGCGTGATCGTCGGCCGTGCCCTGCCCGATGCCCGCGATGGCCTCAAGCCCGTGCACCGTCGCGCGCTCTACGCGATGCACGAGCAGAACAACGACTGGAACCGCCCCTTCAAGAAGAGCGCGCGCATCGTCGGTGACGTGATGGGTAAATATCACCCGCACGGCGACTCGGCCATCTACGACACCATCGTGCGCATGGCCCAGCCTTTCTCGCTGCGCCACATGCTGGTCGATGGCCAGGGCAACTTCGGCTCGGTCGACGGCGACAACGCCGCGGCCATGCGTTACACCGAAATCCGCCTGACGAAGATCGCCCACGAGATGCTGGCCGACATCGACAAGGAAACGGTCAACTTCGGCCCCAACTACGACGGCTCGCTGCAAGAGCCGCTGGTGTTGCCGGCGCGCGTGCCCAACCTGCTGGTGAACGGCTCGGCCGGCATCGCGGTGGGCATGGCCACCAACATCCCGCCGCACAACCTCAATGAGGTCATCGACGCCTGCCTGCACTCGCTGAAGAACCCGGACTGCTCGATCGACGAGCTGATGGAGATCATCCCGGCGCCGGACTTCCCCACCGCCGGCATCATCTATGGCCTCAGCGGCGTGCGCGAGGGCTACCGCACTGGCCGTGGCCGCGTGGTCATGCGCTCGCGTGTGCACTTCGAAGACATCGGCAAGGGCGACCGCCAGGCGATCATCGTCGACGAGATCCCCTACCAGGTGAACAAGAAGAACCTGCTCGAGCGCATCGCCGAGCTGGTCAACGAAAAGAAGATCGAGGGCATCAGCCACATTCAGGACGAGTCCGACAAGTCGGGCATGCGGGTGGTGATCGAGCTCAAGCGCGGTGAAGTGCCTGAGGTGGTGCTGAACAACCTGTACAAGCAGACGCAGCTGCAGGACACCTTCGGCATCAACATGGTGGCCCTGATCGACGGCCAGCCCAAGCTGTGCAACCTGAAGGACCTGATCACGGTCTTCCTGGAGCACCGCCGCGAAGTGGTCACCCGCCGCACGGTGTTCGAGCTGCGCAAGGCCCGCGAACGTGGCCACGTGCTGGAAGGCCTGGCCGTGGCCCTGGCCAACATCGACGAGTTCATCGAGACCATCAAGACCAGCCCGACGCCCCCCGTGGCCAAGGCCGCCCTGATGGGCAAGGGCTGGGATTCGTCCATGGTGCGCGAGATGCTCGCCCGCGTGGACGGCGAGGCCAGGCAGTACCGCCCCGAGGGCCTGCCGATGAACTACGGTCTGCAGCCCGACGGCCTCTACCGCCTGTCGGACACGCAAGCCAGCGAAATCCTGCAGATGCGCCTGCAGCGCCTGACCGGCCTGGAGCAGGACAAGATCATCGGCGAGTACCGCGAGGTCATGGCCGAGATCGCCGACCTGCTGGACATCCTGTCCAAGCCCGAGCGCGTCTCGGTGATCATTGGTGACGAGCTGGCCGCCATCCGCCTGGAATTCGGGCAGACCAAGCTGGGCGCACGCCGCTCGACCATCGAGCACAACGCGCAGGAACTGGGCACCGAAGACCTGATCACCCCCACCGACATGGTGGTGACGCTCTCGCACACGGGCTACATCAAGAGCCAGCCACTGAGCGAATACCGCGCCCAGAAGCGCGGCGGCCGCGGCAAGCAGGCCACCGCGACGAAGGACGACGACTGGATCGACCAGCTCTTCATCGCCAACACCCACGACTACATCCTGTGCTTCAGCAACCGCGGCCGCGTCTATTGGCTCAAGGTCTGGGAAGTGCCACAGGGCTCGCGCAACTCGCGCGGCCGCCCCATCGTGAACATGTTCCCGCTGGAGAAGGAAGAGAAGATCAACGTGGTGCTGCCGCTGACAGGCGAGTTCCGCAGCTTCCCTGAAGACCACTACGTGTTCATGTCGACCCGACTGGGCACGGTCAAGAAGACGCCTCTCACCGACTTCAGCAACCCGCGCAAGGCCGGCATCATCGCCGTGGGCCTGGACGAGGGTGACGTGCTGGTGGGCGCCGCGCTGACCGACGGCAAGCACGACGTCATGCTGTTCAGCGATGGCGGCAAGGCCGTGCGCTTCGACGAAGACGATGTGCGCCCCATGGGCCGCAGCGCCCGCGGCGTGCGCGGCATGATGCTGGAAGAAGGCCAATCGGTCATCGCCATGCTGGTGGCCGAAGACGAAACGCAAAGCGTGCTGACCGCCACTGAGAACGGCTACGGCAAGCGCACCAGCATCGTCGAGTACACCCGCCACGGCCGCGGCACCAAGGGCATGATCGCCATCCAGCAATCCGAGCGCAACGGCAAGGTGGTCGCGGCCACCCTGGTGCGCCCGGAAGACGAGATCATGCTGATCACCGACAAGGGCGTGCTGGTGCGCACCCGCGTGGGCGAGATCCGCGAACTGGGTCGCGCCACGCAAGGCGTCACCCTGATCGCGCTCGATGAAGGCGCCAAGCTGATCGGCCTGCAGCGCATCGTCGAAAACGACGCGAACGCCACCGCCGAAGGCGACGACGCCGGAGAAGACCAGGGCGCAGACAATGGTGAAGCAGGCAGCGATGCCGGCGGAACCGAAGCCTGATCCCCGACACCAACCCGCTCCCTGCCCGTCACCGACGGGCCTTTCTTTCCCAGGTTTGCAAGGACAAGACATGAAGCTGACGAAAACGGTGTGTGCTGCGGCCCTGGCCTCGACCCTGATGGCCACCAGCCTGAGCGCCCACGCCGAGAGCAAGAAAGAGCTCGTGCAGAAGCTGCTGACGATCCAGCAAGCCGCCCTGGAAGGCACGGCCCGCGGCCTGGCCGAGAACCCCGCCCGCCAACTGGCCGGCGCCGCCCAACCCGTGCTGGCCCAGGCCGTGCCGGAAGACAAACGCGAAGCCACGGCCAAGGCCATCGACGTCGAGATCCGCAAGTACCTCGACGCCGCCACCCCCATCCTGCGCGCCAGCACCCTGAAGCTGAGCCAGAGCGTGATCGCCCCGCTGTTTGAAGAGAAGTTCAGCGAAGACGAACTGCGTCAGCTGGTCGGCATGCTGGATTCGCCGGTGCTGAAGAAGTACCAGGGCCTGCTGCCCGAGATGAGCAACACCCTGCTGGAAAAGGTCGTGCAGGACGCCCGCCCGCAGGTGGACCCCAAGCTGCAGGCCGCCCAGCAGGCCATCCGCCAGATCCTGGACAAGGCCACGGGCGGCAAGCTCAGTGGTGGCGCACCGGCCTCCTCGGCTGCACCCGCCCCGGCTGCCAAGCCCGCTGCCAAGAAGTGATGACCCCGGACAGGGCCGCGTCGCCGCCCTGCCCTTTTGAACAGAGCTCCGCCCATGACGCGCCCCTTCAATTTTTCAGCCGGCCCCGCCGCCCTGCCTGAAGAAGTCCTGCAGCAAGCCGCCAGCGAGATGCTGGACTGGCACGGATCGGGCATGAGCGTCATGGAAATGAGCCACCGCGGCAAGGAGTTCATCTCCATTGCCCAACAGGCCGAAACCGACCTGCGCGACATCCTCGGCATCCCCGCGAACTACAAGGTGCTGTTCATGCAGGGCGGCGCCATCGCCGAGAACGCCATCCTGCCGATGAACCTGGCCCGAGGCGGCCAGACCGATTACGTGATCACGGGCTCGTGGTCGCAAAAGTCGGCCAAGGAGGCCCGGAAATACTGCGGCGTGAACATCGCGGCCAGCAACGAGGCCGACCAGCACACCCGCCTGCCCGCCTACGGCACCTGGCAGCTGAGCGACGACGCCGCCTATGTGCACGTCTGCAGCAACGAAACCATCCACGGCGTGGAAATGCACGAGCTGCCCGATCTGGCCGCGCTGGGCAGCAAGGCCCCGCTGGTGATCGATTGCTCATCGCACATCGCCTCGCGCCCCATTGACTGGTCGCGCGTGGGCGTGGCCTACGGTGGCGCACAGAAGAACATCGGCCCCTCGGGCCTCACCCTGGTCATCGTGCGCGAAGACCTGCTGGGCCATGCCCTGCCGATCACCCCCTCGGGCTTCGACTACCAGATCGTGTCGAACAACGACTCGATGTACAACACGCCGCCCACCTACGCCTGGTACATCGCAGGCCTGGTCTTCCAATGGATCCAGCGTCAGCAAGAGGGCGAGCTGCGCGGTCTGGCCGCCATCGAGGCGCGCGCCAAGACCAAGGCAGCCCTGCTCTACGACTACATCGACGCTTCGGGCTTCTACGTGAACAAGGTCGCCGCAGACTGCCGCTCGCGGATGAACATCCCCTTCTTCCTGCACAACGAGGCCCTGAACGACGCCTTCCTGACGGGCGCCAAGGAGGCTTGCCTGCTGCAACTCAAGGGCCACAAGAGCGTGGGCGGCATGCGCGCCTCCATCTACAACGCCATGCCCCTGGCCGGCGTGCAGGCCCTGGTCGATTACATGAAGCACTTTGCCGCCCGCCATGGTTGATCCCGTCACGCCCCCCGCAGCAGGCGCCGAAGGCCACTTCCAGCCCGATGGTCGCCCCGTCGACGAACAGCTCGCCGACCTGCGCGTTCGCATCGACGTGGTCGACCAGCAGCTGCTGACCCTGCTCAACACCCGTGCCAAGCTGGCCCAGGCCGTGGGCGAGGTGAAGAAGATCGACGGCTCGCCCGTTTTCCGCCCGGACCGAGAACTTCAGGTGATCGAGCGCGTGAAGCAGCGCAACCCGGGCCCCGTGCTGAACGACAGCATCGCGCCCATCTGGCGCGAGATCATGTCGGCCTGCCGTTCGCTCGAAGGCCGCCAGCGCGTGGCCTTCCTCGGTCCCATCGGCACCTTCAGCGAACAAGCGGCCCTGAACTATTTCGGCTCCAGCATCGAGCCCATCATCTGCCCCTCGATCGACGAGGTGTTCCGCGCCACCGCCGCGGGCTCGGCCGATTTCGGCGTGGTGCCGGTCGAGAACTCGACAGAAGGCGTCGTGGCCCGCTCGCTCGACCTGCTGCTGCAGTTGCCGCTCACCATCATCGGCGAAACCAGCCTGCTGGTGCAGCACAACCTGCTGCGCAGCCAGCCCAGCCGCGAGGGCATCACCACGGTGGTCGCCCATCCGCAGGCCCTGGCCCAGTGCCAGGGCTGGTTGAGCCAGCACCTGCCGCACGCCGAACGCCGCGCCGTGGCCAGCAACGCCGAAGGCGCACGCCTGGCGGCGGCCGACCCCAGCCTGGCGGCCCTGGCCAGCGAGCGCGCTGCCAGCCAGTTCGGGCTCCACGTGGTCCAGGCCGCCGTGCAGGACGAAGCCCACAACCGCACGCGTTTCGTGGTGGTGGTCCCCACAGGTCGCGAGCCGGTGGCCGCCCCCACGGGCCAGGACTGCACCAGCCTCATCGTCTCGGTGCACAACCGCCCGGGCGCCGTGCACGACATGCTGGTGCCGCTCAAGCGCCATGGCGTCTCCATGACCCGCTTTGAATCGCGCCCGGCGCGCTCGGGTCAGTGGGAATACGTCTTCTACATCGACCTGGCCGGCCACCCTGCCCAGGCCCACGTGGCCGCCGCGCTCGACGAACTGCGCGGCCAGTGCTCGTTCTTCAAGGTGCTCGGCAGCTACCCGCTGGACGTGCACTGACTCACCCGGAATCGCCAAGATGTTCAACCAACTCGGTCTGATCGGCTGCGGCCTGATGGGCGGCTCTTTTGCCCTCGCGCTCAAGAAGGCGGGGCTGGTCAAGCGGGTCATCGGCTACAGCAAGTCGCCCTCGACCGTGGAAAAGGCCCGCCGCCTCGGCGTGATCGATGTGGCCGCTGAAAGCGCCCTGCTGGCCGTCTCCGGCTCCGACATCGTGCTGATCGCCGTGCCTGTGGCCGCCACCGAGTCCACCTTCAAGGCCATTCGCCACCTGGTCGACCCCGGCGTGCTGGTCATGGACGTGGGTTCCACCAAGCGCGACGTGGTTGACGCGGCGCGTCGTGTGCTCAAGGAACGCCTGCCCTCCTTCGTGCCGGCCCACCCCATCGCGGGCCGCGAGGTGGCCGGCATCGAACACGCCGACGCCGCCCTCTACCAGGGCCGCAAGACCATCCTGACCCCGCTGGAGCAGACCAACCCTGTGCTGGTGCAAAAGGCCACCGACGCCTGGGCCGCTGTGGGCTGCCAGGTGCTGCGCATGACGCCCGAGCACCACGATGCGGCCTTTGCCGCCGTCAGCCACCTGCCCCACCTGCTGGCCTTTGCCTACATGAACGCAATGGGCGATCAGCCTCGGGGCCAGGAGTACCTCTCGCTCGCCGGACCCGGTTTCCGTGATTTCAGCCGGATCGCCGCCAGCGACCCCACCGTCTGGCGGGACATCCTCCTGTCCAACCGCGAAGAAATCCTGAAACAATCCGAGGGTGTGCGCCAGGCACTGGAGTTGATGGAACGCCAGATGCGGGACTGGAATGGCCCGGAACTGGAACGCCTGATCCAGAGCGCCTCCGACGCCCGCAGCCAATGGACCCTGGGCGGCAAGCCGCCGGCGCGCTGAGTCCACCGCCCGCTCGCCTTCCGACCTTCTGAAATTGGGCCCTGAGCGCCCTGCCCTGTTTGCCCCGCGTCGCCCACAAGGTGGCAGCGGGGCCCTCTCGCCAGCCGACCGCCCCATGTACACCACCGCCTTCCTCGATCTGCCTCCCCTGCTGTCTGCCGGCGGCACCATCCGTCTGCCGGGCTCCAAGAGCATCTCCAACCGCGTGCTGCTGCTGGCCGGCCTGAGCGAAGGCACGACCACCGTGCACGACCTGCTGGCGTCCGACGACACCCGTGTGATGCTCGAGTCCCTGCGCACACTGGGCTGCGGCATCGAGCAGGCCGGTGACACCGTGCGCATCACCGGCCTGGGCGGCAAGCTCTCCGTGCTGAACGCCGACCTCTTCCTGGGCAATGCCGGCACCGCCATGCGTCCGCTCACGGCGGCCCTGGCCCTGCTCTCGGCCACACAAGGTGGCATCTTCACGCTCAGCGGTGTGCCGCGCATGCACGAGCGTCCGATCGGCGACCTGGTCAACGCCCTGCGCCCGCTGGGCTGCACCATCGAATGCACCGGCAACGAAGGCTACCCGCCCCTGCGCCTGGCCGGCGGCCAGCTCAAGCTGAACGAGCCCATCAAGGTGCGAGGCGACGTCTCCAGCCAGTTCCTCACCGCGCTGCTGCTGGCCCTCCCCCTGGTGTCGCAAGACCAGGCCCTGACCATCGAGGTGGTGGGCGAACTCATCTCCAAGCCCTACATCGAGATCACCCTCAACCTGCTGGCCCGGTTCGGCATCCAGGTCGAACGCCAAGGCTGGGAACGCTTCGTCATCCCCCAGGGCAGCCACTACCAGTCGCCCGGCGAGATCCACGTCGAAGCCGATGCCTCGTCGGCCTCCTACTTCATCGCCCTGGGCGCGCTGGCCGGCATCGACCAGACCGTGCGCATCGAAGGCGTGGGCGCGGCCTCCATCCAGGGTGACATCCGATTCGTGGAAGCCGCCCAAGCCATGGGTGCCCAGGTCACCAGCGGCCCCAACTGGCTGGAAATCAGGCGTGGGCAATGGCCACTGAAGTCCATCGAGATGGACTGCAACCACATCCCCGATGCCGCCATGACGCTGGCCGTGATGGCGCTCTACGCCGAGGGCACGACGCGGCTCACCAACATCGCCAGCTGGCGCGTTAAGGAAACCGACCGGATCGCGGCCATGGCCAAGGAACTGGGCAAGCTGGGCGCCATCGTGGTCGAAGGCCCCGACTTCATCGAGGTCACGCCCCCCCCGGCCGCCCAGTGGCAACACGCCAGCATCCACACCTACGACGACCACCGCATGGCCATGTGCTTCTCGCTGGCCGCCTTCAATCCCCTGGCGCCAACGGCCGCCCCGGGCAAGCCGGTGTCGGTGCGCATCGAAGACCCGCGCTGCGTGGGCAAGACCTTCCCCGATTACTTCGAATCCCTGTTCCAGGTCGCCCAGACCGATCCTGACCTGATCCCCGTGATCACCATCGACGGCCCCACCGCCTCGGGCAAAGGCACCCTGGCCTCGGCACTGGCCACCCGCCTGGGCTACCAGTTCCTGGACTCAGGCTCCCTCTACCGCCTCACCGGCCTGCTGGCCACCGAACGCGGACTCGACCTCGACGACGCCAGCGCCATCGAACCGCTGGCCCGCCAGATCGGCAGCGCCATCAGCCTGCGCTTCGAACATGAACACATCTGGGTCGACGGCCGCGATGTGAGCACCGACCTGCGCCGCGAAGACATGGGCCAGGCGGCCTCGCGCATCTCCGTGCACCCCGGTGTGCGCGCCGCCCTGCTCGACGTGCAGAAGGCCTTTCGCGGTCTGCCCGGCCTCGTTGCCGACGGCCGCGACATGGGCACGGTGGTCTTCCCGGATGCCGCTTTGAAGGTCTTTTTGACCGCAACGGTCGCAGAGCGCGCAGAACGCCGGCATAAGCAATTGATTTCAAAAGGCTTTTCTGCTAACCTCGACGAGATATGCGCAGATCTGGAAGCGCGCGACCTGCGGGACCGTTCCCGCGCCGTCTCGCCTCTGGTCCCTGCGCACGACGCCCGAAAGCTCGACAACTCGGCCCTGTCCATCGACGAATCGGTGGACACGGTGCTCGGGATGTGGGTCGAGGGCTGGCCTCATGTGATCGCCAGATCCTGAGGTGATTCAAGGCTGTGACACCCGACACCTGCCGCCCGGCCGGTGTTCGCACGTCGTGGGGTGGGCGCTTTGCCCGCCTGGGTGTCATGTTCTTCAACCCAACCCGCTCTGGTCGTTCCTGTCGAACTGAGCGTTAACGCTGGTCCAAAGCCAGCACAGGAAATTCCATGTCTGAATCTTTTGCCGCCCTTTTTGAAGAGTCGTTGCAACGTGCCAACATGCGCACGGGCGAAGTCATCACCGCCGAAGTCGTCGCCGTCGAGCACAGCTTCGTGGTGGTCAACGCCGGCCTGAAGTCGGAAGCCTATGTGCCCATCGACGAGTTCCGCAACGACCAGGGCGAGATCGAAGTCCAAGTGGGTGACTTCGTGTCCGTGGCGGTCGACGCCATCGAAAACGGCTACGGCGACACCATCCTGTCGCGCGACAAGGCCAAGCGTCTGGCCTCGTGGCTGTCGCTGGAAACCGCTCTGGAGTCTGGCGACTTCGTGACCGGTACCGTCAACGGCAAGGTCAAGGGCGGTCTGACCGTTCTGGTCAACGGCATCCGTGCCTTCCTGCCCGGTTCGCTGCTCGACACGCGCCCTGTCAAGGACATGTCGCCGTTCGAAGGCAAGACCATGGAATTCAAGGTCATCAAGCTCGATCGCAAGCGCAACAACGTTGTGCTGTCGCGTCGTGCC
Organism: Aquabacterium sp.; assembly: GCF_021768455.1. Taxonomy (GTDB): domain Bacteria; phylum Pseudomonadota; class Gammaproteobacteria; order Burkholderiales; family Burkholderiaceae_C; genus Aquabacterium. The sequence goes on from NZ_JAIZVX010000019.1 coordinate 9,382, forward strand.
GTGGTGGAAGCCTCCATGGGTGAAGAGCGCGCCAAGCTGATGGAAACGCTGCGCGAAGGCGCCATCGTCAACGGCGTGGTCAAGAACATCACCGAATACGGTGCGTTCGTGGACCTCGGCGGCATCGACGGCCTGCTGCACATCACCGACATGGCATGGCGCCGTGTCCGTCACCCGTCCGAAGTGGTGACCGTTGGCCAGGAACTGACCGCCAAGGTCCTGAAGTTCGACGCCGAGAAGAACCGCGTCTCGCTGGGCCTGAAGCAGATGGGCGACGATCCGTGGGTTGGCGTGTCGCGCCGTTACCCCGCTTCGACCCGCCTGTTCGGCAAGGTCACCAACATCGCTGACTACGGCGCATTCGTCGAGATCGAACCCGGCATCGAAGGCCTGGTGCACGTCTCCGAAATGGACTGGACCAACAAGAACATCGCTCCCAACAAGATCGTCAACCTGGGCGACGAAGTGGAAGTCATGGTCCTGGAAATCGACGAAGACAAGCGTCGCATCTCCCTGGGCATGAAGCAGTGCAAGCCGAACCCCTGGGACGACTTCTCGCAGAACTTCAACCGCGGTGACCGCGTCAAGGGCCCCGTCAAGTCGATCACCGACTTCGGCGTGTTCGTTGGCCTGGCCGCTGGCATCGACGGCCTGGTTCACCTGTCCGACCTCTCGTGGAACGAACCTGGCGAAGCCGCCGTTCGCAACTACAAGAAGGGCCAGGAAGTGGAAGCCATCGTGCTGGCCATCGACGTCGAGCGCGAGCGCATCTCGCTGGGCATCAAGCAGCTGGACTCTGACCCCTTCACCAACTTCACGACCCTGAACGACCGTGGCGCCACCGTCACCGGTACCGTGAAGACCGTGGACGCCAAGGGCGCCGAGATCAACCTGGGTGACGACATCGTCGGTTACCTGCGTGCCTCGGAAATCAGCCGCGACCGCGTGGAAGATGCCCGCAACGTGCTGAAGGAAGGCGACGAAGTCACCTCCATCATCATCAACATCGACCGCAAGACCCGCAACATCCAGCTGTCGGTCAAGGCCAAGGACAACGTCGAGCAGCAAGAAGCTCTGCAGCGTCTGAGCAGCGAAACCACCAAGGAAGGCTCCGGCACCACCAGCCTGGGCGCCCTCCTGAAGGCCAAGCTCGACCAGAACAACGGCTGATTTCCGGATCACCCGCGTTCCACCTCCCCTGTGGAGCAGGCCCCTCAGGGCCTCGCCCCGCGGGGGTTGTGATGAGCGTGGCCTCGCCCTGGCAACAGGGCGAGCCTGACGCTCATCACAGCCTCCGGTTTCCCGCCGTCACAACATGACCCGTTCCGATCTCGTGGCCCGTCTGGCCGAGCGTTTTGGCCAGCTCACCCAGCGCGACGCAGAATTTGCCGTCAAGACCATCCTCGACGCCATGTCCGAGGCGCTTGCCAAGGGGCACCGCATCGAGATCCGTGGCTTCGGCAGCTTCTCGATCAACCGCCGCCCACCCCGCATGGGCCGCAACCCTCGCTCCGGCGAACAGGTCCTGATCCCCGAAAAACTGGTGCCGCACTTCAAACCAGGCAAGGCACTGCGCGAAGGCGTGGATACTAAGGGCCCCGTCGAAAGCTGATTGATTTCACCCATGCGTACACTGAACTGGTTGCTCAGAGGCCTGCTGTTCTTCGTCCTGTTCGCCTTCGCGCTGAACAACCAGCAGCTGGTCGACCTGCACTGGTTCATGGGTTACAAGTGGCAGGCCCCCATGGTCTTCATCGTGCTGGCCGTGTTCGCCCTGGGTTGCGTGTTTGGCGCCCTGGCCATGGTCCCAAGCTGGTGGCGCCACCGCCGCGACGCCCGAAACCGCGCCCGGCTCATGCCTGGCCCAGTCAAGGCCAGCCCCGTGCCCGCCAAGGGCAAGCCCCAGCCCGAGGCCGACACCGCCATCCCCTCGCACCTGCCCTTCCCGCCGGACATGCCCGCCCCGCGCAAACCGGGCAAATAAGGCGTCTTTGCCCCCATGGAATTTGACCTGTACTGGCTGCTCCTCGGCCTGCCTTTTGCCTTCCTGCTCGGCTGGATGGCCTCGCGCGTCGACCTGCGCCAGCTCAAACGCGAAGACCGCGCCTCGCCACAGGCCTACTTCAAAGGCCTGAACCTGCTGCTCAACGAGCAACAGGACAAGGCGATTGACGCCTTCATCGAGGCCGTTCAGCACGACCCAGGTGCCTCCGACCTGCACTTTGCCCTGGGCAACCTGTTCCGCCGCCGAGGCGAGTACGAGCGCGCCATCCGCGTGCACCAGCACTTGCTGGCCCGCGCCGACATCGAACGCGATGCCCGCGAGCGGGCCCAGCACGCCCTGGCCCAGGACTTCATGAAAGCCGGCCTGTTTGACCGCGCCGAAGAAGCCTTCAAGGCGCTGGAAGGCACCGCCTTCACCACCGACGCCCGCCTGGCGCTGCTGTCCCTGCACGAGCGCTCTCGCAACTGGCACCCCGCCATCGAGGTGGCGCGCCAGCTGGAGTCGGCCGGCACAGGCTCCTTTGCGCAACGCATGGCCCACCACTGGTGCGAGATAGCCCAGGAAGCCGATGCCCGTGGTCGCGGCGAAGAAGCCGAACAGGCGCTCAAACGTGCCCGCGAAGCCGCACCACAGGCGGCACGCCCGCTGGTGATCCAGGGACAGCGCCAGCTCAGGCTGGGTCAGCCTGCTGCCGCCCTGGCCGCCTGGGACGAGCTCATGGCCCTGCAGCCCCTGGCCTTTGCCCTGGTGGCCCAGGACTATGCCAAAGCGGCCCTGGCCTGTGGCGCGACGGAAACCGCCCTCACCAAACTCGAGGGGCTCTACACCCAGGCCCCCAATGTCGAGGTGCTCAACGCCGTGAACCTGCTGCAACCAGACGCAGGCGTGCGGCGCCAGGGCCTGATCAGCCACCTGATGAGCCAACCCTCGCTGTCGGCCGCACAGGGTCTGATCCGTGAGCGCCTCTCAAGCCATGTGCCGCTGGGCGAGACCGAGATCGAGGGCCTGCAGAAAGCCCTGACCACGGCGGCCAAGCCCCTGCAGCGCTACCGCTGCGCTGCCTGCGGCTTCGAGAGCCAGCACTACTTCTGGCAGTGCCCCGGCTGCCAGGGCTGGGACACCTACCCGCCGCGCAAACTCGAAGAGCAGTGAAGCTGAGCGCCGTCAAGGCGCTCCGTCTCTGTTGTTCAGAAAGACTGCGATTTCATCATGGCGCCTTCGTGAGACATGCCGTCGTGATGCGGGTGCATGCCCGCAGCGGCCGGCATGGCGCCAGAAGGCGCGGTCAGCCTCACCGGCACCACGACCTCCTGCCGGATCACGCGGCCGTCTTCGGCCTTGAGCAGGAGGGTGAGGTTCACGGCATCGCCCTCTTTCAAGGCCTGCTTCAGGCCCATCAGCATCAGGTGATGCCCCCCCGGGCGCAGGGTGACCTGCTGCTTTGGCGGCAGAGGCAGGGCCTCGATGGCGCGCATGCGCATCGTGTCACCGTCCATCCGCATCTCGTGCAGTTCGGACGATGCGGCCACCGTGCTGGCAAAGCCGGTCAGCGTGAGGGCCTGTGAACTGGTGAGCTGCATGAAACCACCCGTGCCGCTCTGACCCTTGACGGTGGCGCGGATCCAGGCGCCAGACACCTGGACGGGGCCCTGCACGGCCACCTTGCCAGCACCGCCCGGCACGACCTTGGGGGGCTCGACCGCCTGGGCACCCAGCCCCAGGCTGAACGCCGCCACGCCCAGACAGATGGCGCGCACAAAAGGTGGGGACACAACAGGCATGACGGACTCCTCGCGAATGGGATGTCGCGAAGTCTAGACCGCCTCCACGCCCTGCTGCAGCGCACGTCGGTATTGAATCGCCTCGGCCACATGCGCTGGCTCAATGCCAGGCGAATCACCCAGGTCGGCCAGCGTGCGGGCCAGCCTCAGTACCCGGTGGAAAGCGCGACCAGACCACCCCAGTCGGACGCTGGCCTTTTGCAGGAAGGCCAATGCCGCCGCATTGGGCTGGGCATGGGCGTCAAGCCCGGCGCCGTCCAACTCGCTGTTCAGGCATCCTTGCCGCGCCATCTGACGCGCCCTGGCACGGCGCACCCGTTCGGCGACGACCTCGCTGCGCTCGCCATCCGGGGCACGGGCCAACACCTCGGGCCCCACAGCGGGCACCTCGACCTGCAGGTCGATCCGGTCCAGCAACGGGCCGCTCAGCTTGGCCTGGTAGCGGCTGACCTGATCAGGTGTGCAACGACAGGCCTTGACGGGGTTGCCCAGGTGTCCGCAGGGGCAGGGGTTCATGGCTGCCACAAGCTGAAACCGTGCAGGGAAGTCATGACGCCGCGCGGCCCGCGAAATGGTGATGTGCCCTGTTTCCAGGGGTTCGCGCAGGGCCTCCAGGGCCGCGCGGGGGAATTCAGGCAACTCGTCCAGGAAAAGCAGGCCTCGGTGCGACAGCGAGATCTCGCCGGGACGAGGCGGCGAACCACCGCCGACCAAGGCCACGCTCGACGCCGTGTGGTGCGGAGCCCTGAACACGCGCTGGCGCCAACGGGCCGGCTCGAAGTGCCCGGCCAGGCTCAACACCGCGGCCGACTCCAGGGCCTCGTCGGTGGACAAGGGCGGCAGGATGGAGGCCAGGCGGCGTGCCAGCATGGACTTGCCCGTGCCCGGCGGCCCGACCATCAGCAAGGAGTGGCCGGCGGCGGCGGCCACCTCCAGTGCGCGCTTGGCCACACCCTGCCCCTTGACGTCGATCAGGTCACCATGGCCAGAGAGGTCAGCGCACACCGCGTGCGAAACCTGCGCCCGGGCCAGGGTCACGGTGGACTCGGGCAGGAGCGCCGCCACGACCTCGCTCAGGTGGCCCGCACCACACACCCCGACCCCCTCGACCAAGGCGGCCTCGCTGGCACTGGCAGCGGGCAGCACCAGGGTGCGCACCGGTGAAGCGGCGTGCTGCCGCATCGCCAGGGCCATGGCCAGAGCGCCCCGGACGGCGCGCAATTCACCCCCAAGTGACAGCTCCCCAGCGAACTCGAAAGCGTCCAGGCGCGCGGGATCGATGTGCCCCATGGCGGCCAGGATGCCCAGCGCGATCGGCAGGTCAAAACGGCCCGACTCCTTGGGCAGGTCGGCCGGCGCCAAATTCACGGTGATGCGCTTGTTGAAAGGGAACTCCAGCCCACTGTTGCTCAAGGCGGCGCGCACCCGCTCGCGCGCCTCCTTCACCTCGGTGTCGGCCAGGCCCACCAGTGTGAAGGACGGCAAACCATTGGCGAGGTGAACCTCTACCGTGACCTCCGGGGCACGGAGGCCATCCAGGGCGCGGCTCTTGACCAGGGCGAGGGACATGCAGGGCACCGAAAGCGATCGACGTCGGGATTGTGCCGACAAGCCCCTGCGCCGCCTGCCCCCCACAGGAGCGAGAAGCGCGCCCGAGACAGCACCAAAGCAGTGCGAGCACCCCAAACCCCTTGTACGCCAGGTGAAAAATGCCCGTTCGCAGTGCAAACAGGGCAGGATCCATCCAAAGCGGTGCAGCCCCGCGGAAGCACCGGCGCCCATTCACCGTTTTGGCGCGCTGGCACAGATCATGCAGACATGGGTTCGTCCACATTTTTGCCAACCTCACCGGAGAACCAACCATGAAAATGGTGACCGCGATCGTCAAGCCCTTCAAGCTTGATGAAGTGCGTGAGGCCTTGTCTGCCATCGGCGTCCAAGGCATCACCGTGACCGAAGTCAAAGGCTTTGGCCGCCAGAAGGGCCATACCGAGCTGTACCGCGGCGCGGAGTACGTGGTCGACTTCCTCCCGAAAGTGAAGATCGAAGCCGCCGTGGACGAGTCCATCCTGGACCGCGTCATCGAGGCCATCGAATCTTCGGCACGCACCGGCAAGATCGGTGACGGCAAGATCTTCGTGACCGGCCTGGAACAAGTGATCCGCATCCGCACCGGCGAAACCGGCAAGGACGCGCTCTGATCCCCGCTGCGTTCTGACCCCATCTGTGGCCCACACCTCGGTGGTGTGTGTGCCGTGACCTCCTCTATCCGACCTTTCCAAAGAGGCATTTCATGAGAAAGCTCATTGCGTCCATCGCACTGGGGCTGGCGGCCTTCGGTCTCTTCGGCGTGTCCCACGCCCAAGACGCCGCCGCTTCGGCTCCCGTTGTCGCTTCCGCGGCTGAAGCCGCTGCAGCCCCCGCGTCTGCCACCGACGCCGCACCGGCTGCGGCGGTCGCGGCCTCCGATGCAGCGCCTGCTGCCGCCGCCCCCGTGCCCAACAAGGGCGACACCACCTGGATGATGGTCTCGACCCTGCTCGTGATCATGATGGCCGTGCCCGGCCTGGCCCTGTTCTACGGTGGCCTGGTCCGCAGCAAGAACATGCTGTCGGTGCTGATGCAGGTCATGGTGACCTTCTCGCTGATCGTGGTCCTGTGGTTCATCTATGGCTACAGCATCGCCTTCACCGAGGGCAACGCCTTCATCGGTGGCCTCGACCGCCTGATGATGAAGGGTGTCTGGGACAACGCTGCCGGCACTTTCGCCATTGGCGCCACCTTCAGCAAGGGTGTGCCGATGTACGAACTGGTGTTCGCCTTCTTCCAGGCTTCGTTCGCCGGCATCACCTGCGCCCTGATCGTTGGCGCCTTCGCCGAACGCATGAAGTTCTCGGCCGTGCTGCTGTTCATGGTGCTGTGGTTCACCTTCAGCTACGCCCCGATCGCCCACATGGTCTGGTTCTGGATGGGTCCTGACGCCTACGCCTCCAAGGAAGTGGCCGACGCCATGACCGCCAAGGCCGGCCTGATCTGGCAGTGGGGCGCCCTGGACTTCGCCGGCGGCACCGTGGTGCACATCAACGCCGCCGTCGCTGGCCTGGTGGGTTCCTACATGGTCGGCAAGCGCATCGGCTACGGCAAGGAAGCCTTCACCCCGCACTCGCTGACGCTGACCATGGTCGGTGCCTCGCTGCTGTGGGTGGGCTGGTTCGGTTTCAACGCCGGCTCTGCCCTGGAAGCCAACGGCTTCGCCGCCCTGGCCTTCGTGAACACCTTCGCTGCCACCGCCGCCGCCGTGCTGGCCTGGGCCCTGGGTGAAGCACTGCTCAAGGGCAAGGCTTCGATGCTGGGTGCCGCCTCCGGTGCCGTCGCAGGTCTGGTTGCCATCACCCCTGCCTGCGGCAACGTCGGCATCGGCGGCGCGCTGATCATCGGCCTGCTGGCTGGCTTCATCTGCCTGTGGGGCGTGACTGGCCTGAAGAAGATCCTGGGTGCAGACGACTCGCTCGACGTCTTCGGCGTCCACGGCGTGGGCGGCATCCTGGGTGCCCTGCTGACCGGCGTGTTCAACTCGCCCAACCTGGGTGGCCCCTCGGCTGTGGCCGACTGGACGACCGTGGCCATGATCGCCCCCGGCGACTACTCCATCGGTGGCCAGCTGCTGATCCAGGCCAAGGCCGTTGGCCTGACCATCGTCTGGTCGGCTGTGGTCTCGATCGTGGCCTACAAGATCGTTGACCTGGTGATCGGCCTGCGCGTGCCTGAAGAGGAAGAGCGCGAAGGTCTGGACATCACCTCGCACGGCGAAACCGCTTACCACAAGTGATCCAGACGTGAACCGGGGCGCCCCACAGGGGCCCCGGTTACACCGCAAAAGGGCTGCCTTCGGGCGGCCCTTTTTTTTCGCGTCGACACGGGCGGCCCGAAGTTCCTAGAATGGGGTTCAAACGACCCACAGACCCACGCACCCATGGTCCCCCACCTGATCACCGCGCTGACCGGCCCCATCAATGAGCTGGAGCAGCGCATGCTCGAATCCATGCCGGCCATCGAACGCTGGTTTCGCCTGGAATGGATGGAGCACACGCCGCCCTTCTACACCTCGGTCGACCTGCGCAACGCCGGCTTCAAGCTGGCTCCGGTCGACACCAACCTGTATCCCGGCGGCTTCAACAACCTCACCAACGAGATGATCCCGTTGGCGGTGCAGGCCGCGATGGCGGCGATCGAGAAGATCTGCCCCGAGGCCAAGAACCTGCTGCTGATCCCGGAAAAGCACACGCGCAACACCTTCTACCTGGCCAACGTGGCCCGGCTGATGCAGATTTTCGGGTCGGCCGGGCTGAACGTGCGCCTGGGCACGCTCGATGAAACCATCACCGAACCCACCGAACTGCCCCTGCCTGATGGCAGCACGCTGACGCTGGAGCCCCTGGTGCGCACCAAGCGCCGCCTGGGCCTCAAGCACTTCGATCCCTGCACCATCCTGGTCAACAACGACCTATCGGCCGGCATCCCGGATGTGCTGAAGGACCTGCACGAGCAATATCTGCTGCCACCGCTGCATGCCGGCTGGGCCGTGCGCCGCAAGAGCCAGCACTTCGAGTCCTACGAAGAGGTGGCCAAGAAGTTCGCCAAGCTGCTGGGCATGGACCCCTGGCTGATCAACCCCATGTACGCCGTGTGCGACGAAGTCGACTTCCAGGACGGCACGGGCGGCGAATGCCTGCAAAGCCAGGTGGACGCCCTGCTGGGCAAGGTGCGCCGCAAGTACAAGGAATACGGCATCAACGAGAAGCCTTTTGTCGTGGTGAAGGCCGACAACGGTACCTATGGCATGGGCATCATGACCGTGCGCGATGCCAAGGAGCTCACCGACCTGAACCGCCGCACGCGCAACAAGATGGCGGTGGTGAAGGACGGTCAGCCCGTCAGCCGCGTGATCATCCAGGAGGGTGTGCCCACCTACGAGCGCATGAACGACGCGGTGGCCGAGCCCGTGGTCTACATGATCGACCGCTATGTGGTGGGCGGTTTCTACCGCGTGCACGCCGAACGCGGCATCGACGAAAACCTCAACGCCCCGGGCTCGAGCTTCGTGCCCCTGGCCTTTGCGGAATCGGCCCACCTGCCCCGCCCGGGCGCCAAGCCGGGTGCCAGCACGCCCAACCGCTTCTACATGTACGGGGTGATCGCCCGCCTGGCCATGCTGGCGGCCAGCTACGAACTGGAGGCCACCGACCCCAACGCCGAGGTCTACGCCTGACCTGCCGGCTCTGAAGTGCCCGCCCCTGGCCGCGGGGGTGGGTCACTTGTGCGTTCTGCCGCGCTTTGTGCTGGAACAGAGGCAAAATGGAAGCCCTGTTGAACCGCGACCGCATCCTGTGCAACCCAGCTCCAAAGACAGCCTCAGTGGCAAACAGCTCGCAGCCCTGACGCTCGGTGCCATCGGCATCGTCTACGGCGACATCGGCACCAGCCCCCTGTATGCGCTCAAGGAAGTGTTCGCCCACGGCCACGTCCCCCTGAGCCCAGGCAACATCTACGGCATCCTGTCGCTGATCTTCTGGACGCTGATGGTGATCGTGTCCCTGAAGTATGTGACGCTGATCCTGCGCGCCGACAACAACGGTGAAGGCGGCCTGATCGCCATGCTGGCCCTGGCCTCGACCGCGGTGAAGGACAAACCGGCGCTGCGCTCTCGGCTGTTGGCCGTCGGCATTTTCGGCACGGCCATCTTCTTTGGCGATGGCGTGATCACCCCGGCGGTCTCGGTGCTCTCGGCCGTGGAAGGCATGGAGGTTGCCGCGCCAGGCCTGGAACGCTTCGTTGTGCCGGTGACCCTGGTGGTGCTCACCGGGCTCTTCATGGTGCAAAAACACGGCACGGGTGGCATCGGCAAGTTCTTTGGCCCGATCACCGCGCTGTGGTTTCTGGTGCTGGCGGTGCTGGGGGTGCTGCACATCGGCGAGAACCCCGCGGTGCTGGCTGCGCTCAGCCCCCACCACGCCCTGCTCTTCGTGATCGACTACCCCAAGATGGCCTTCATCGCCCTGGGTTCGGTCATCCTCTGCGCCACCGGAGCCGAGGCCCTGTATGCCGACATGGGCCACTTCGGCAAATCGCCCATCCGCCTGGCCTGGTTCGCCCTGGTGCTGCCCGCCCTGACGCTGAACTATTTCGGCCAGGGCGCGATGCTGCTGGAACACCCTGAAAACGTCGAGAACCCCTTCTTCGAGATGGCGCCGCACTGGGCGCTGTTGCCGCTGGTCGGCCTGGCCACCTGCGCGACCGTGATCGCCTCGCAGGCCCTGATCTCGGCGGCCTTCTCGGTCACCAAGCAGGTGATCCAGCTGGGTTACCTGCCTCGCCTGCGCATCCTGCACACCTCGGTCAACGAAACCGGTCAGATCTACATCCCCTTCGTGAACTGGGCGCTTTACGGCTGCATCGTGATGGCGGTGATCTTCTTCGGCTCCAGCAGCAAGCTGGCGGCGGCTTACGGCATCACCGTGACCATCGACATGCTGATCACCACCGTGATGACCTTCTTTGTGATCCGCTACGCATGGAAGCTGCCCCTGGCGCTGTGCGTGGGGGCCACCGGCGTGTTCTTCGTCATCGACCTGATGTTCTTCGGCGCCAACGTGATCAAGATCGTCGACGGCGGCTGGTTCCCGCTGCTGATCGGCGTGGTCATGTTCAGCCTGATGATGACCTGGCGCGATGGCCGTCACCTGCTGAGCGAACGCCTGCGCTCCGACTCGATCGACCTGCACCCCTTCCTGGAGGCGGTGTTCTCCAGCCCGCCGCTGCGCGTGGAGGGCACGGCCGTCTTCCTCAACGCCGACGCTGGCACCACGCCCAATGCCTTGTTGCACAACCTCAAGCACAACAAGGTGCTGCACAAGCAGAACCTGTTCGTGACGGTGAGGTCCCACGAGGTGCCCTGGATCGGCTTTGACAAGCGGGTCGAGATCGAGTCGCTGGGCAACAACTGCTGGCAGATCATGCTGCACTTCGGTTTCAAGAACGAACCCGATGTGCCCGAAGCGCTCAAGCTGGTGCGCCAGCACGGGGTGAACATCGACGACATGGAAACCAGCTATTTCCTCTCGCGCGACATCGTGATCCCGACCATCGGTTCGGGCATGGCGCCCTGGCGTGAAAAGCTGTTTGCCAGCATGCACCGCAATGCGGCCGGTGCCGCCGACTTCCTGAGCCTGCCGACCAACCGGGTGGTGGAGCTGGGCTCCAAGGTCGAAATCTGACCGTGCGCCTCACCTCCCCGCTCCAGATCGCCCGAGACAGTTCCCCCGCCGCCATCTCGGCCGGCTTCGTGGCCACGCTGGTGGCCTTCACCAGCACCATCGCCCTGGTCTTCCAGGCCGCACGCGAACTGGGCGCCACGCCCGATCAGCTCAGCTCCTGGGTGCTGGCCCTGGGTGTGGGCATGGGTGTGGGCAGCATCGGCCTGTCGCTGTGGCTGCGCGCACCCGTGCTGATCACCTGGTCGACCCCGGGTGCGGCCGTGATCGCCACCGCGGCTTCGGGCGTGAGCCTGGCGGAGGCCACAGGCGCCTTCCTGGTCTGCGGCCTGCTGATGTGGCTGTGTGGTGTGACCAAGGTGTTCGAGCGCGCCATGGACCGCATCCCCGTGGCCCTGGCTTCGGCCCTGCTGGCGGGCATCCTGGCCAAGTTCGCACTGCAGTCCTTTGCGGCGGCAGCGGCACAGCCACTGCTGGTCATCACCATGCTCCTGGCCTATCTGCTGGGCAAGCGCTGGATCCCGCGCTATGCGGTGATCGGCGTGCTGGTGGTGGGTACGCTGCTGGCTGCCAGCCGGGGGCAGCTCGACAGCTCCCAACTGAAGCTGAGCCTGGCGCACCCGGTGTTCGTGATGCCGGCCTTCTCCTGGCATGCGGTGATCGGCATGGGCCTGCCCCTGTTCATCGTGACCATGGCCTCGCAGGCGGTACCGGGCATTTCGGCCATCCGCGTGGCAGGTTACCCGACACCGGTCTCCTCGCTGATGAGCGGCTCGGGCCTGCTGACCCTGGTGTTTGCACCCTTTGGCGGCTACACCTTCAACCTGGCGGCCATCACGGCGGCCATCGTGCTCAGCCCCCACGCCCACCCTCAGGCGGAGCGCCGCTACACGGCCGCCGTCTATGCAGGTCTGTTCTACATCGCCATGGGCTTGCTGGGCGGCGCCGTGGCCGGTCTGCTGGCGGCCTTTCCACCGGCACTGGTGATCTCGGTCGCGGGCCTGGCCCTGCTGGGCACCATCGCCAACGGCCTGGCGGCGTCTCTGCACGACGTGCGTTTCCGCGAGGCGGCCATCGTGACCTTCCTGGTGACCCTCTCGGGCGTGACCCTGCTGGGCATCGGCTCGGCCTTCTGGGGCCTGGTGGCCGGTGCGCTCACGCTGTTCGTGGAACACTTCAGGCTGCGCCCCACCTCTCACGCCGATTCCCCATGACGCACAGGAAGCCCATGAAGCTGCTCTTCGTTGTCGACCCCCTGCCCTCGTTCAAGACCCACAAGGACAGCACCTTCGCGATGATGCGTGAGGCCGCCCGGCGCGGACACGACATCTGGGCCTGCGAGCCGCACGAGATCGTCTGGCACCGCGACGGGCGCGTGCAGGCACGCTGCGAGCGCATCACCCTCACGGGCCACCCCACCGATTGGTACACGGTGGCCGAAGAGGCCGCACTGGCCTTGGCGGATGCCGATGCCGTGCTGATGCGCAAGGACCCGCCCTTCGACGCCGAATACCTCTACACCACCCACCTGCTGAGCCAGGCCGAGCGCGAAGGCGCCCGCGTCTTCAACAGCCCGCAGGCGCTGCGTGAGCACCCAGAAAAACTGGCCATCATGGCCTTCCCGCAGTTCATCGCGCCCACCATCGTGACGCGCGACATCGAGGCGGTGCGGGCGTTCCACGCGGCGCACCGCGATGTGATCCTCAAGCCGCTCGACGGCATGGGCGGCGCCGGCATTTTCCGCGTGAAAGACGATGGCCTGAACCTGGGCAGCATCGCCGAGACCCTGACCCGAGACGGCACGCAGACCATCATGGTGCAGCGCTTCCTGCCGGCCATCGAACACGGAGACAAGCGCGTGCTGCTGATCGATGGGGTGCCCGTGCCCTTTGCGCTGGCGCGCATCCCGCAAGGCGGTGAGGTCCGGGGCAATCTGGCGGCCGGCGGCAAGGGCGTTGCCCAGCCGTTGAGCGAATCAGACCTGGCCATCGCGAACCAGCTGGGCCCCATCCTGGCGGCACGCGGCCTGCTGCTGGTCGGCCTCGACATCATCGGTGACCGGCTCACCGAGATCAACGTGACCAGCCCGACCTGCTTCCAGGAGATCACCGATCAGATGGGCTTCGACGTGGCCGCGCGCTTCATCGACGCGCTGGAGGCCCGGCTCAAGGCCTGAGCTGGTCTCGGAAAGCCTGCAGCAGGCCGAGGCGGTTGGCCTCGTAGACGGCCTCACTGCGCGAATGCACGGCCAGCTTGCCGTAGAGCGCCTTGATGTAGGTCTGCACCGTGTGCACGGTGATGCCCTGCTGGCGCGCGATTTCGGCATACGAGAAGCCGCGGGCGATGAACTCGAGCACCTCCTGCTCGCGGCGGGTGAGTGCGATCGACACCTCGGCTTCCGGCATGGCGCTGCCGGTGGCCTGCGGCAATGGCTCGCGGGCCAGCAGCGCCGAGGCGGGCACGGGCTGCATCCGACGCAGCAGGTGGCGGGCGATCATGGGCGAAATGGGCGATGCGCCGCGCTTGACGGCCAGCAGGGTCTCGGCAATGTCGGCGGCTTCGTCGTCCTTGTGCACATAACCCACGGCACCGGCCTCGATGCTGGCCACCACGTTCTCTTCGTCACCGAACATGGAGACGACCAGCATGTCGCAATCGGGCCAGCGCGGGTGCACCGCGCGCATGAGGCTCAGGCCGCTGCCATCTGGCAGGCCCAGATCGACCAGCAACAGGTCGGCCCCCTGCTCGGAGAACCAGGCCTGGGCAGATGCCAGGGTGGCAAAGGACGCGGCGAGTTCAAGCTGAGGGTGGGCCTGCACACACGCTTCGAGGTCATGGCGGATCTGGTGGTTGTCTTCCACCAGCACGACACGCCAGATGGGGACGTTGCTCATGCTGCGGAGGATAAACCGCCCTCCCCCGTTTCCCGCAGCGGCAGCGCGATGCGCAGCACCAGGCCACCGGTTTCAGGGGTCAGGAAGCTCAGTTCGGCCCCGATGTGCGTGGCCCGGCCCTGCATGGTCCTCAGGCCCTGACCGCGGGCGAGGCCATCGGGGGGCCAGCCACGGCCGTTGTCGATGAGGCTGATGACCACGTGGTCGTCCGTGGCCTTGGCCTGCAGCACCAGGGTGGTGGCGCCGGAGTGCTGCAGCACGTTCGACAACCCTTCGAACAGGATGTACTGAAGCTGGCGCATGAACGGCGCCTGGCCTGCAGGCCAGGACGGCAGTTCGTCGACATCCCAGATCAGGCTCAGGCCTGCGGCCTTGAGGCGCGGGGTGAGCCGAAAGCGCCAACTGGCGAGCAGGCCCACCACGTCGCCCGGCTGGAGGGACATGGCATCGATGGAGAGCTTGAGCTGGTCGAGTGAATCGCGCAGGGTTTGGGCCACCAGGGGCACGTCCACGGGCTGGTTGGCCTGGGGATGCAGCTGGCGCAGGGCCGAGGTGAGGTGGGCGCCCACGCCGTCGTGCATGTCTTTCAGGATGCGGCTGCGCTCGGCCGAGACCGCCTGCGCCCGCTCCAGGCCGGCCAGGCGGGCAAAGCTCTCGCGCAGGGCCAGTTCCCGCTCGGCCACGCGGGCGGCCAGGTTCTGGTTCAGTTCATGGAGGGCGCGGCGCGAGCGGCTGTAGTCGCCCACCAGGATCACGAAGCTGCAGACGATGACGCCCGGCCCCATCAGCCCCAGCCAGTAGATGGCATCAAAAGGCAGGCGCCCCATCACAACCAGCACGTCGTGCCAGCCCGCAGGCACCAGCATGGCGCACCCGAGCACGAACCACAGCGCATCGGGCCGCCGGTGGCGCAACACATGCCAGATCGCCCGGCCCATGCCGCCCAGCGCGAGCACGTAGACCGCCACAAAGATCCAGCAGGTGCTGACGTAGCTCGACCAGAACAGGTAGTACGGCAGGGCCAGGGCGGCCATCAGGCCGATCAGCAGGTACACGCCCGGCGCCCGCACCTCTCCAAAGCGATAAAAGGCCGTGCACAAGGCCAGCTGGTACCAGGTCATGGTGAGGGCGCAGGCTACCTCCCAGGTGGGTGCGGTCGTGAGCGGGGTGGGGCTGAGCAGCATCAGGGTCGACACGCCCCAAAGCACGGCCGACAGCCCCATGAAGCCAAAGGCCGCCTGGCTGCGGTCGCGCAACCAGACCAGGATCATCAGGAGGCCGATGGTGATGAGGGCGACGTGGATGACGCGCTGGCCATCGATCTGCAGCCACTGTCGCCATTGGTGAATGTGGGCCAGTTCGGCAATCGGACCGACCTGGATCGGGGCCAGGCCATCTCGGGACTGGTAACCGCTGACCACCCGCACGTAAACCAGGTTTTCGCCGGGCTGCCAGAGCTTGTCCGGCACGGTGAAGAGCAGCGGCTGGTACCAGTTGCGGGTGACCGGGTCGCTCATGGAGCCGGAATAACCCAGGGCCACCCCGTTGACCCAGACCTGGCCGTTCATCACGACGCGAGGCAGGTAGACACCCCAGACGGCATCGGGCGTGCGGGGCAATCGCACGCGAAAGCGGTACCACATGCCCCCCTGGTGACCGGGGTGGGTGTCCATCCAGCGGTGCGGCAGGTGGGTGTGCAGCCAGGGCGCCTCGGCATCCGGTGGGGAGGGGCGCCCGGCATCGGGCAGCACACAGGCCTGGTCGAGCTCGGTGACCTGGTCCAGGCGGAGCGGGACGAGGGGGTGCACCACGGGCCCCGTCTCGGCCAGGACGAGCGATGGGGGCGCCGCCACCCACTGCACAAAAGCCAGGCCACCGACGATGCAGGCGATCAGCCACCAGGCGACCGCGGCCACGCGCAGCCAGGCTTGCTTGCCCCGCGGCAGCGCCACCCGGCGCACCAGGTGCGGCCAGGAGAGCAGAGAGCGATGCGTGGACTGCGTAGGCATGGGCCGCGATTGTCGCGCGGGTGGCGCCGGAACACACTCCCCCGCTTGCGGCGACAATAGCGGGTTACTCCCTTTGCTGAGATCGCATCCCCATGGCCGTTCTGACCCTGAGCAACGCTCAACTCGCCTTTGGCCACGTGGCCCTGCTGGACCACGCCGGGCTGGCGCTGGAAACCGGCGAACGCGTCGGCCTGATCGGCCGCAACGGCACGGGCAAGTCCTCGCTGCTCAAGATCCTGGCGGGGCTGGAGAAGCCCGATGACGGCCAGCTGCAGATCCAGAATGGGGTGGAGGTGGCCTACGTGCCCCAGGAGCCCACCTTCAGCGACGACGCCACCGTGTTCAGCACCGTGAGCGAGGGCCTGGCCGACGTGAAGGCCGCCCGCGAGCGCTTCGAAGCCCATGCCGATGGCGACGACCTCGACGCCCTGATGACCCTGATCGAAGCCCGCAACGGCTGGAACTGGGAACAGCGCGTGGACGAAACCCTGCAGCGCCTGCACCTCGACCCGAATCTGCCGATCGCGGGCCTGTCGGGCGGCACCAAGAAGCGTGTGGCCCTGGCCCGCGCCCTGGTGGCCAGCCCGGACGTGCTGCTGCTGGACGAACCCACCAACCACCTGGACCTGAACGCCATCACCTGGCTGGAAGAGCTGCTGGTGGCCTTCCAGGGCTCGATCATCCTGATCTCCCACGACCGGGCCTTCCTGGACAACGTCTGCACCCGCATCATCGAGCTCGATCGCGGCCAGCTGCGCCCCTTCCCGGGCAACTTCACCGCCTACGAAACCCTCAAGGCCCAGCAATTGGCCGATGAAGCCGTGACCAATGCCAAGGCCGACAAGCTGCTGGCCCAGGAAGAGGTGTGGATCCGCAAGGGTGTGGAAGCCCGCCGCACCCGCTCGGTGGCGCGCATCAAGCGTCTGGAAGACCTGCGCAGCGCACGCCAGTCGCGCCGCGACGTCGTGGGCCGCGCCAAGCTGGAGGTCTCGCAAGGCGACCGCAGCGGCAAGATCGTGGCGGAACTGGAAGAGGTCAGCAAGGCCTTTGGCGGTCGCACCATCGTCAAGGGCTTCACGGGCACCATCCTGCGTGGCGACAAGGTCGGCCTGGTCGGCTCCAACGGCGCGGGCAAGACGACGCTGCTGAAGATGATCCTGGGCGAACTGGCCCCGGACAGCGGCACCGTCAAGCAAGGCGCCAACCTGGCCGTGGCTTACTTCGACCAGATGCGCGACAACCTCGACCTCAACGCCACCCTGGCCGACTTCATCAGCCCGGGCAGCGAGTGGATCGAGATCAACGGCTCGCGCAAGCACGTGATGGGCTACCTGCAGGACTTCCTGTTCTCGCCGGCCCGCGCCAACTCGCCCGTGCGCACCCTGAGTGGTGGCGAGCGCAACCGCCTGCTGCTGGCCCGCCTCTTTGCCAAGCCCAGCAACGTGCTGGTGCTCGACGAACCCACCAACGACCTCGACATCGACACCCTCGACCTGCTGGAAGACCTGCTGGCCGAGTACCCCGGCACCGTCTTCCTGGTCAGCCATGACCGCCGCTTCCTCGACAACGTGGTCACCTCGACCCTGGTGTCGGAGGGCGACGGCGCCTGGCGCGAGTACGAAGGCGGCGTGGAGGACTGGCTGATCCAGTCCAAGCGCGCCCAGGCCCTGGCCGCCGGCAAGCCGGGTGCGGCCAGCATCGCCTCGGCCGCCAAGCCCGCCGCCCAGGCCGACACACGCACGCCGGTGGCCCCGGCCAAGGAACAGGCCGCCGTGCCCACGGCCGCGCCGGTGGTGGCCACGCCCAAGCGCAAGCTCAGCTACAAGGAACAGCGCGAGCTGGACGAACTGCCCGCCCGCATCGAAGCGCTGGAGACCGAGCAGGCCGAGCTGGCCAGGCAACTGGCCGACCCCGAGGTCTACGTGAAGGAAGGCGTCAATGTGGCGGCCATGACCGCACGCGTCGAGGCCATCGACGAAGAGCTGATGCACGCGCTGGAGCGCTGGGAAGTGCTGGGCGCACGCTGAAGAGGACGCGGGAGGCTGCGCCGCCCCCGCGCCGAGGCTGCCCGACCGGCCTCAACCGGCCCGCATGGCCTGCAGCGGAGGCGCCGAAGCGGGCGCGCCTGCCGGCGAAAACACCGACTGACTGGTGGTCTCCGGATCATCGCTTTCCAGCACCTGGGGCAGCAAAGGCGCCAGGCGGCGGGTGTCGGCGCGCAGCACGCGCTGCTTGACCGAAGCGATCTGGGTGGGGTGCATGGAAAAGCTGCGCAGCCCCATGGCCAGCAGCAGCTCGGTGAAAGCCGGGTCGCCGGCCATCTCGCCGCACACGCTCACGCCCTTGCCGGCCGCCCTCGCCTGCGCGATGGTGCTGGCCAGCAGGTGCAGGACCGCCGGGTGCCAGGGGTCGTAAAGGTGCGCCACGGCCTCATCGGCCCGGTCGATCGCCAGCGTGTACTGGATCAGGTCGTTGGTGCCAATGGAGACGAAATCGAAATAGCGCAGGAACATCGGCATGGTCAGGGCCGAGGCCGGCACCTCGATCATGGCGCCCAGCTGCACCTCTCCGCAGGGCTTGCCCGCGTCCTGCAACTGGCGCCTGACGTGGGCGATGTGGTCCAGGGTCTGGCGGATTTCGCGCTGGCTGGCCAGCATGGGGATCAGGATCTTGACCGGGCCATGGGCCGCCGCACGGAACAGCGCCCGCAGCTGGCGACGGAACATGCTGGGCTCGGACAGGCTCCAGCGGATGGCCCGCAGGCCCAGCGCAGGGTTCAGCACCGATTCGTGGCGCAGTTCGCTGGCCGACATGCCGTCAAGCGGCTTGTCGGCGCCGATGTCCACCGTGCGGATCACCACCGGCAGGCCCTTCATGGCCTCGACCGCACGGCGGTAGGCGTCGAACTGCTCTTCTTCGTCGGGCAGGTGACCGGCGCGGTTCATGAAGAGGAACTCGCTTCGGAACAGGCCCACCCCCACGGCACCGGCCTCCAGCGCCACCGGGCTGTCTTCCGGCATCTCGATGTTGGCCAGCAGCTCCACGCGCTCGCCGTCCAGCGTCACGGCCGGGGTGTGGCGCAGGCGGGCCAGGCGTGAGCGCTCCAGCTCACTCTGGCGCTGGCGGAAGCGGTACTCCTCCAGCACGATCGGCGACGGGTCGACGATGACCAGGCCCGCGTCACCGTCGATGATGATGCAGTCGTCCTGGCGGATCAGGTGGCTGGCCTGGCGGGCCCCCACGACGGCCGGGATGTCCATGCTGCGGGCCACGATGGCCGTGTGCGACGTCTTGCCGCCCACATCGGTCACGAAGCCCTTGAACACGCTGCGCTTGAAGGTGAGCATGTCGGCCGGGGCGATGTCGGAGGCCACCAGCACCAGGGGCTCGTCACCCCCGAAATCGTGCGATGCCATGCCCGGCGCCGGCACCGCGGAAGGCAGACCACGGCTCAGGCTGCGCAGCAGGCGCTCGACCACCTGCTCCAGATCGGCCTTGCGCTCGCGGATGTAGGCGTCTTCCATCTCGTCGAACTGGCGCGCCAGCACCTCCAGCTGGGCCGACAGCGCCCACTCGGCGTTGTAGTGGCGGTCGCGGATCCATTCGGCGGCCGAGCCGATCAGGGCGTCGTCCTGCAACAGCATCTGGTGCACATCGAGCAGGGCGGCCAACTCGGCCGGTGCGTCGCTCGGGAGGTCGCGCTTGAGCACGTCGAACTCGGCGGCCACCACGTCGCGGGCCGCCGCCATGCGCGTCACTTCCGACTCGATCAGGGTCGGGTCGATGAAGACGTGGGGCACGTCGACGCGGCTGGAAGCCACCAAAACGGCCCGGCCGATGGCCACGCCACGCGACACAGGCAAACCAAAAATCTGGATGCTCATACAGGGAATGCTAGCAGTGCACGTTGAAGCCGCATGCGGGGATTTGTATGGGGGTTGACACCCGTCAGCCTCGTCAAAACGGTACGCGCGCGTCCCGCCACAGCGCCCCTCCCGATCGTCATGCAACTGTCACGCCAAGGTCATGGCGCGGTCACCCCGCGAGCCCACAGTGCGGCCCATGCCCACGAAGCAAGCCAATGGAGAAGACCATGCGTGACCTGCCCCTGCCCACCCTGCCGATGGCCGACCTGTCTGCCCACCTATCGGCCGACGCCCGTGCCGCACGGAGGTCACTTCACCCGGGCTCAACGCCCCAGGCTGAGCTCGCAGGCAAACAAACCCTGGCAGTTGTTTGGGCGCGCACTCAAGAAGATGTTCTCGCCGCGCAACGCCTGAGGCACCTTGTCTTTGCCGAAGAAATGGGCGCCCGCCTGAGCGTGCCCCAAGGCAGCCCCAAGGGCCACGACATCGACCTCTTCGACCCCTACTGCGAGCACCTGCTGGTGCGCCTGGGTGGCGAAGACGGCGAGGTGATCGGCACCTACCGCGTGCTCACGCCCGCCGCCGCCAAACGCGTGGGCGGCCTCTACAGCGAAACCGAATTCGACCTGACCCGCCTGCGCCCCCTGCGCGGCAAGATGGTGGAACTGGGCCGCTCCTGCGTGCACCCTGACCACCGTCACGGTGGCGCCATCATGGCGCTGTGGGGTGCCCTGGCCGAGTTCATGGTCCGCAACGAGCTCGACACCATGGTCGGCTGCGCCAGCATCAGCATGCGCGACGGCGGCCACATCGCCGCCAGCCTGTGGGAACAGCTGCGCCAGACCCACCTGGCCCCCATCGAGTGGCAGGTGCGCCCACGCCTGCCCCTGCCGGTGGAAGAGCTCGACCGCCACCTGCAGGTCGAGCCGCCCGCGCTGATCAAGGGTTACCTGCGCGTGGGTGCCAAGGTGCTGGGCGCGCCCGCCTGGGACCCCGACTTCAACACCGCCGACCTGCCCATGCTCATGCGCATCGCCGACCTGCCGGCCCGCTACCGCAAGCATTTCCTGGGTGCCTGAGCCTCGGCCCACCACCAGGGGCTTCACGCGGCTTCACCCGCCCCGACCGGCCAGGCAGGCCGGTCAGCGCATAGACTGCGCGCCATGAACACACCGGCGCGCCCTCCTGCACCCTCCTCTCCGATCCACACGCCCGGCCACAGCCTGCCCCTGTGGCAGCTGCTCAGCGGCTGTGCCGACGCCGTGGCCGCCGTGCGCCAGGGCCAGTCGCTCACCGACGTCCTGGCCCAGCGCCCCGCGGCCGAACGCCCCGGCGTGCAGGCCCTGTCGTTCGCCGTGCTGCGCCGTCTGGGCACCGCCCAGGCCTTGCGCGAGCGCCTGGTGCCCAAGGCCCCGGCGCCCTGGGTCGACGCCCTGCTGGCCTCGGCCCTGGCCCTGGCCTGCGGCACCGAATACAACGCCCATACCCTGGTCGACCAGGCCGTGGAGGCCGCCAAGCGCCGTGCCAAGCCCGCCAGCGGCCTGGTGAACGCGGTGCTGCGCCGCTTTCTGCGGGAGCAGCGTGAGCTCCTGACCGCGCTGGACCAGGACCCCGTGGCCCGGCACAACCACCCCGCCTGGTGGATCAAGCGCCTCAAGAAGGACTGGCCAAACCACTGGGAAGCCATCCTCGCGGCCAACCAGGCCCAGCCCCCCTTGACCCTGCGCGCCAACACCCGCCACGGCTCGGTGGCAGCCTACCGAGCGCGCCTGGTCGAAGCCGGCCTGCTGCCCGCCAGCGAGGCGCAGGCCACCGAAACGGGCCCCGAACAGGCCCAACCCCTCGTCCTGCCGCAGGGCGTACCCGTGCAGCGCCTGCCCGGCTTCGAGGCGGGCGACGTGTCCGTGCAGGACGCCGCGGCCCAGTTGGCCGCGCCCCTGCTGGTCTACGCCGGCGGCCAGGCCCTGCCAGCCGGTGCCCGGGTGCTCGACGCCTGCGCCGCCCCCGGCGGCAAGACCGCCCACCTGCTGGAACTGGCCGACCTGGACGTGACCGCGCTCGACGCCGACCCGGCCCGCCTGGCCCGCGTGAACGACACCCTGGGCCGCCTGGGCCTGCGCGCCCGCACCCTGGCCGCCGACGCCAGCCAGCCCAGCGCCTGGTGGGACGGCCAGCCCTTCGACGCCATCCTGCTCGATGCCCCCTGCAGCGCATCCGGCATCGTGCGGCGCCACCCCGACGTGCGCTGGCTGCGCCGCGACCGCGACATCGCCGCCCTGGCCCGCACGCAAGACGCCATCCTCGACGCCCTGTGGCCCTTGCTCAAACCCGGCGGCCACCTGCTCTACTGCACCTGCTCGGTCTTCAAGGAAGAGGGCCAGGACCGTGTCGACGCGTTTTTGCAACGCACCCCGAGCGCCCTCGCCCGCCCCGCGCCCGGCCACCTCCTCCCTGTGGTCGAATACCTTGATGCCGCCCCGGCCGACCGTGGCGACGGCTTTTTTTACTCCCTGCTCGCCAAATCCACCCAAGGTGCGTGATGCCTCCAATGCGCCGCCGAGACCTGCTGCAACGCAGTGCCTCAGCCTTGCTCGCCACCACGCTGGTGTCGACAGGGCGGTCGGCGCTCGCCGACACGGCGGGCCATGCGGGCATCGACCTGGTGCGCCTGGGCGTGCAGCGTGCTGACGAAGGCCTGCTGCTGAGCTACGAGGTGCGCTTCGACCTGCCCGAGGACATCGAATCGGCGCTCAGCAAAGGCATTGCCGTGGTCTTCGAGGCCCAGGCCAGCCTGATGCGAGACCGCTGGTACTGGATGGACCAGGCCCGCGCCACCGCCAGCCGCCGCTGGCGCCTGGCCTTCCAGCCCCTCACCCGCAAATGGCGGCTGAGCTTCGACGGCCTGAGCCGCAGCTACAACCGCCTGCCCGACGCCCTCGACGCCCTGCGCCGCACCAACTCCTGGCGCATCAGCGACCTGGTCCTGCCCAAGGACGACGCCGACCATTACGTCACCTTCAGCTTCAAACTCGACACCGACGAACTGCCCCGCCCCCTGCAGATCGGCCTCGGTGGCCAGCCCGACTGGAACCTCGCCGTGCAGCGCCGCGTCGCCATCCCGGCCGGGCACTGAGGCGACCGCATGAGCACCATCAAAGCCAACCGCTGGGCCTGGATCGTCTCCGGCGCAGCCATGACGGCCACCGGCCTGATCCTGGCCTTCCTGCTCGTGTTCGCCACCCAGAACAGCGAGCGGCTCGAACCCCACTTCACCTGGCTGTTCTGGACCAACGTCGTGGTCGCCACCATCCTGGTGCTGGTGATCCTGCTGGCGCTGGGCCGCCTGGCCTTGCGCCTGCGCCAGCGCCGCTTCGGCAGTCGGCTGCTGCTCAAGCTCGCCGGCATCTTCGGCCTGGTCAGCCTGGTGCCGGGGCTGCTGATCTACACCGTGTCCTACCAGTTCGTCTCCCGCAGCATCGAGACCTGGTTCGACGTGCGCGTCGAAGGCGCGCTGGAGGCCGGCCTCAACCTCGGCCGCAGCACCCTCGACACCCTCACGCTGGACATGGCCAACAAGACCCGCGCGGTCACCGATCGGCTCAACGGCGCGCCCAGCCTGCTCGAACTGGAGCGCCTGCGTGAGCAGCTTGGCGCACAGACCGTCACCCTGCTGGGCGAGAGCGGCCTGGTCGAGCGCTCGGCCGGCGGCGAGGTCTCGCGCATCCTGGTGGCCGAGAAGCTGCCCCTGAGCTGGCGCCAGGAGGCCCGCCACAAAGGCGTGATGGCCCTGGTCGAAGGCCTGGACGACAAGGCAGAGAAACCCGACGCCAGCGATGCCAGCGCCCGCCTCATCGCCCTGGCCTGGTTGCCCGACCAGAGCTTCAGCCTGCAGACCCGCGGGCACTTCCTCATGGTCACGCAGCGCATCGCCCCCGACCTGGTGCGCAACGCCCTCGACGTGCAGGCCGCCTACCGCGAATACCAGCAGCGCTCGCTGGGCCGCGAAGGCCTTCGCCGCATGTACATCGGCACGCTGACCCTGGCCCTGATCCTGGCCGTCTTCGGCGCCTTCCTGCTCGCCGCCGTGCTGGGGCAACAGCTGGCCAAGCCCCTGCTGCTGCTGGCCGAAGGCGTGGGCGAGGTGGCCCGTGGCGACCTGCGCCCCAAGGCCATCTTCGCCTCGGCCGACGAACTCGGCGGCCTCACCCGCTCCTTCGCGGCCATGACCCAGCAACTGGCCGACGCCCGCACCCTCGCCGAACACAGCGTCAACGAGCTCGACAGCGCCCGCGCCCACCTGCAGACCATCCTCGACAACCTGACCGCCGGCGTCATCGTGTTCGACGCCCAGGGACGCATCGACACCGTCAACCCCGGCGCCACCCGCATCCTCAAGCTGCCCATCTCGGCCTACCGAGGGCGCCCGCTGTCAGACGTGCCGGGACTGGAAGACTTTGGCCGGACCCTGCGCCAGCGCTTCGAGCTGCACGAGACCGATCCCACCCCCGGTGAGCGCCAGCAATGGCAGGAGTCCTACGAGCTGCCCCTTCATGGTGCACAAGAGCCCCTGACCCTGCTGGTGCGCGGCGCAGAACTGCCCCCGGACGAACGCCTCATCGTGTTCGACGACCTCTCCGACGTGGTCTCGGCCCAGCGCGCCGAGGCCTGGAGCCAGGTGGCCCGCCGCATGGCGCACGAGGTCAAGAACCCGCTCACGCCCATCCAGCTTTCGGCCGAACGCCTGCAACTCAAGCTGGAAGACAAGCTTGGCGAGACCGACCGCAGCCTGCTCAACCGCTCGGTCACCACCATCGTGACGCAGGTTCAGGCGCTCAAGACCCTGATCAACGAGTTCCGCGACTACGCCCGCCTGCCCGGCGCCAAGCTGATGCCGCTGGACCTCAACACCCTGGTCAACGACGTGCTGGCCCTCTACGGCCACGCCATCGAACAAGGCACCCTGCGGGTGGAGCTGGCCCAGGACCTGCCCGAGATCCTGGGCGACGCCACCCAGCTGCGCCAGGTGGTGCACAACCTGGTGCAGAACGCGCTCGACGCCATCGGCGAACACCCGCGCGACGGGACCGCACCTCAGGTGACCCTGCGCACCGACGCCTCCCTGAGGGACGATGGCCAGGTGCGCGCCGTGCGCCTGCTGGTGCGCGACAACGGCCCGGGCTTCCCCGAAGCCATCCTCAAGCGCGCCTTCGAGCCCTACATCACCACCAAGGCCAAAGGCACCGGCCTGGGCCTGGCCGTCGTGAAGAAGATCGCCGACGAGCACACCGCCCTGGTCCGCATCCGCAACCTCACGGCACGTAAAGTGGCCGCCCCCGAGGGCTCTCAAGGGTATCCAGATGAGGCAGCGCATGTGATCGGGGCACAAGTTTCGCTATCATTTTCAAAGCTGTCATCTCAACCCAGCCAGGATCGGTCACACTCGCAAGCGTGATCCCCATCCTGGGGTACAAAAAATTCATGGCCACCATTCTTGTTGTTGACGACGAACTGGGCATCCGCGCCCTGCTGTCAGAAATCCTGAGCGACGAAGGACACACCGTCGAAGTCGCTGAAAACGCCGCCAAGGCCCGCGTCCTGCGCGAACAGTGCAAGCCCGATCTGGTTCTGCTCGACATCTGGATGCCCGATGTCGACGGCGTCACCCTGCTCAAGGAATGGTCCGCCAGCGGTCAGCTCACGATGCCCGTGATCATGATGTCCGGCCACGGCACGATCGACACCGCGGTCGAAGCCACCAAGTTCGGCGCCCAGGCCTTCCTGGAAAAGCCCATCACCATGCAGAAGCTGCTCCGCGCCGTGGAACAGGGCCTCACCAAGCCGGCCCCCCGCGCCAGCGCCGCCTCGGCACCGCCGGTCCACCTGGCCACCGTCACGCCGATCACCGCAGCCCCCTCCTATGCCGCCATGAGCCACGCCAGCCTGGCGCCCATGCGCAATGAGCTCGTCGGCCACGCCGAACCGCACCATGCCCCCAGCAGCTACGGCATGGGCCATGGCAGCGTGATGAGCAGCCCCGTTCACAGCGGCCCGCAGCACGAGCAGAGCTTCGAACTCGACCGCCCGCTGCGCGAAGCCCGTGACGACTTCGAACGCGCCTACTTCGAGTTCCACCTGGCTCGCGAAGGCGGCAGCATGACCCGCGTGGCCGAGAAGACCGGCCTCGAGCGCACCCACCTGTATCGAAAATTGAAACAACTTGGTGTTGATTTGGGTCGATCGAAGAAAACTGCTTCGAATTGATGTATAGTCTAGGTCTTCGCTGATCACTGCAACGCAGCAAACAACGAAGACGCAAGACAGATGGCCTGGTAGCTCAGTTGGTAGAGCAGCGGATTGAAAATCCGCGTGTCGGTGGTTCGATTCCGCCCCAGGCCACCAAACACTGAAATCCCTGTGCGCTACTGCAGCTCACAGGGATTTTTTTTGCCTGCTGAAGCAGGCCCCGCCGACCTGTTGCCATATCGCAACAACCGCGCGAAGCAGGAGACGCGAATGGAGTCTATCTCGACGCTGTCCTGCCTACGTTCTCACATCACAAAGCAGCTGGCAAACTCGCGATTCACCGCGCCTCATTCGTGCCACATGCATTTCTGTGAGGACTTTGTGGTCAGCCGCGGAAAAAGGCGAAATCATGATTTTTTGTGGCGCGAGCGAGGAAACAGCTTCACCCGGAAACGACAGCGCCCTCACTCCAGGCAAACAACTCGTCCAGGTCATGGTCGCCGCAGTGTGGGAGTCCCCATGGCAAGGCGAAGTCCACCGCGGCCTTGCGTTGCCGTGCGGCTGCGGCCAGGAGCGTCGGCACAGCGAAAGAGGTGTCACGGTCCATAGCGCCATGACGAATGCGCCAGCGTGAGGCCACCGTTGAGCGCTCATCGGCGATCTGCCACATCGCGTCCATAGACCTCACCGTGCGCACATCAGCGCACTCCGCATCGCTCACCATGCTGCGGCGAAACGCGAAATCGGTGAAGTGGCGGTTGTCGGTCATCGACGAACCGAACAACTGATTCTCTCCCGTCTCCAGTGCCAGGCCATCGAATCCGGGCAAGGATTTCATGCGTCCTGCTGCCCGCACATGTGCATCAAAGTCCAAAGCCTGGATCTGCCCATTCTGGATGGTCAGCCAATGGGCACCAGCAAGGTCTTCGCCACCATCCAGGGCGCGTTGTGCAGCAGCTTTCAACAGGGCGGTGATGTGGTCGCGAAGGCGACCTTGCCCATCGGCCTCCAGGGTCAAGGGCGTGCCATCAGGTGCCCGAAGGCCAAGCTGGTTCACATACGCAACGAAATCGGCACGCAATGCAGCTGACAAAACCAGTTGAGCCTCGTCCAACCGCCCCACGATCTCCTTACGCTGCACCCTGAAATCCAGCATGGTGATGGCCACATTGCGGTACTCACGCAGCCCCTCGAACTGCCACTCATACGCTTCATCGGCATGGGCAAGGTTGGTGATGGGGCAATAGGCCGAGACGGCAAAGACGTCGTCTCGGCCCGGTGCCGCACCCAAGGCCTGCAGGTCGGCCTCGTAGTCCGGGTGATTGCCACTGGCCCCTAGCAAGGCAGATAGCGCACCGCCTGCGCTGGTGCCATTTGACACGATGCGCTCCACATTGCCAGGCAATGGCCCGCTGTTGTATCTCAACCAGCGCACCGCTGCTTTCAGGTCGACGATCGCAGCCGGGGCTTTGCCGGTCCAGAGTCCGTCCGCCGCCTGCAGGGTCCGACCGCGGGCGCCTGGGGCGGCCACAATGAAACCGCGAGACAAGGCGATGGCACTGGCTGTTGGCGCTGCCTCCGTTGAAGGCGGCCCCATGCGACTGGTCAGGGTGCCTGGCTTTGCGGGCATGTAGCCTCCCACACCGATTGGCAGGAAAATAGGCGCCGTGCACGCATCAAAGGCACCGATGTGCCCCCCGTGGAAGTAGACCTCAGGCACGTACAGGTTGATGGCCTGGTAGGCCGGTTCGATCGGACGGGCAACCACCGGCACGCCCTCATAAGCCCTAACCTGAATGGTCTGGTCACCCACCGTCACAGACTGCGGGTTGTAGCGAGTCGGGTCCCATCGCAGTGCGTCCGCAACCGGGACCGGATGAACTGGCGCGGCCTCCGATTCAGGGGCTGTCGCGAAAGCGGCCCGGG
>NZ_JAIZVX010000129.1 GCF_021768455.1 Aquabacterium sp.
AGGTGGGGGGCAGTGCGTGTCAGTGAGGCATGGCCGGGGGGCTGGCCTCGTTACGCAATGGCGGGCGCACCTGCTGAAGGCCCCGCACCACCTCGCGCACCTGTTCGCGCAGCCAGCGGCTGGCGGCCGATTGGTGGGTGAGGTCGTGCCAGAGCTGGTAGTAGTTCATGGCCGGGAAGCTCACTGGGCAGCGGATCATCTTGACGCGGTACTGCTTCACATAACGCTCGCAGAAGCGCTTGCTCGTGGTCAGCACCAGCAAGGAGCCTGCCACCATGTAGGGCAGCTGCGAGAAGTGAGGGCTGCGCACGACGATGCGGCGCTCCAGCCCTTTTTTGGCCAGGTGTTCTTCGATGATGCCCAGGGCACCGGGGTGCAAGGGCGGCGGCACGATGTGCTCGGCGTCCAGGTACTGGGCCACCGTCCAGGCGCGCTTGCCTTCCTTGGGCAGGCGGGCAGCGGGGTGGTCTTCCGAGACCAGGCAGACCACTTCGTCGGTCAGCAGGCGGCCCAGGTGCAATTCATCGGAAGGGGCCAGCCAGTTGCCGATGACCAGGTCGATGTCGCCACTGGCGAGGCTGCGCCGGTAATCGAGGTCGGTGGTGAGTTGCACCACCTCCACTTTGACCAGAGGCGCCAGACGGCGCAAGTGCAAGGTCAGTTCGGGCAGGAAGAAGGGGTCGAGGTAATCGGTGGTGGCGATGCGGAAGGTCAGTTCGGCCTTGGCTGCGTCAAAGCCGCGCACGGCGCTCTTGTGCCCGAACATGCTTTGCGCATGCTGCAGGATGGCCGCGGCCGGGGCCAGGAGGTTGAGCGCCACGTCGGTGGGGGCCATGCCTTGGCCGGATCGCACCAGCAATGGGTCCCCCGTCAGCTCGCGCAGGCGGCGCAACTGGGCGCTGACGGCGGGCTGGCTGGTTTGCAGGCGGATGGCCGCCCGGGAGACGCTGCATTCGGAAATCACGGTATGCAAGACACGGATGAGAGAGAGGTCAATCTTGTCGAAAAGCGCGCTCTGGGTCATACGGCAGATGTGATCTTGCTTATAAACAAGATGGTATACCGCTTGCATGCACAAGCGCTACCCTCGTGCCGTTCTGCAGACCAAGCAGTGCGTTTCCATCGATGTCGGAGCCCCCACCCATGAGCCAAGCCCCTGCGCGCCCCATTCACTTTGTCCACCAGGGGCAGGTCCAGCAGGTCAGCGGCCTGCCGCCCACCACCACCGTGCTGCAATGGCTGCGTGAACACGCGCACTGCACCGGCACCAAGGAGGGGTGTGCCGAGGGCGATTGCGGGGCCTGCACCGTCGTGGTGGCCGAGGCCGATGCCAGCGGCGCCCTGCAGCGGCGCACGGTGAACGCCTGCATCCAGTTCCTCCCCACACTCGATGGCAAGGCCTTGTTCACCGTCGAGGATCTGCCCGCCCTGAACGGCGGGGCCTTGCACCCCTGTCAGCAGGCCCTGGTCGATTGCCACGGCTCGCAGTGCGGCTTCTGCACGCCGGGCTTCGTGATGTCGCTGTGGCACAGCTACGAACAGCACCCCCACGCCCTGCCCCGCAGCGACCTGGCCGATGCGCTCTCGGGCAACCTGTGCCGCTGCACGGGCTACCGCCCCATCCTCGATGCCGGCGCGCAGATGTACGAGGCCCCACGCGTGGCGCTCGATCCCCTGCCCGTGCTGGCCCTGCTGAAGCAACTGGCCGACACCGATGCCCCCCTGGTCTACGAAGGCCCGGACCCTGCGGCGCCGGGCCAGACCGCCCGTTTTCACGCGCCGCGCACGCTGGACGAACTGGCCAGCCTGCGCCAGCAACTGCCTCAGGCCCGCCTGCTGGCCGGCAGCACCGATGTGGGCCTGTGGGTCACCAAACAGTTCAAGCCCCTGGGCGACATCGTCTACCTGGGCCGCGTGAGCGCCCTGCAGGCCATCACCCCATGGGGAGGCTCCTCTGGCGCGCCCGAAGGCATCGAGATCGGCGCCGGCGCCACGCTGGAGGCTGCCTGGTCGGCCCTGAGCCAGCACGTGCCCGCATTGAAGGAAATCTGGCTGCGCTTTGCCTCGCCCCCGGTGCGCCACGCCGGCACCATGGGCGGCAACGTGGCCAATGGCTCGCCCATTGGCGACAGCGCACCCATCCTGCTGGCCCTGGGCGCTGCGGTTGTCCTGCGGCAGGGCTCGGTCACGCGGGAGATGCCGCTGTCGGCCTTCTACCTGGATTACATGAAGAACGCGCTGGCGCCAGGCGAGTTCCTCCAGGCCATCCGTGTGCCCTTGCCCAAAGTGGCGCAGGGTGAGGTCTTCCGGGCCTACAAGATTTCGAAGCGGCGAGACAGCGACATCTCGGCCCTGTGCGCCGGTCTGATGATCCAGCTCGATGGCGACACCATCACCGCAGCGCGGCTGGGCTGGGGCGGCATGGCCGGCACCGCCCGACGCGCCGCCGCCACCGAAGCCGCCCTGATCGGCCAAGCGTGGAACGAGGCCACCCTGCGCCAGGCTCAGGCCGCGCTGGCCCAGGACTTCCAGCCCCTGAGCGACCTGCGCGCCACCCAGGGCTACCGCCTCAAGGTGGCCGCCAACCTGCTCGAGCGCTTCTGGCTCGAGACCCGCCCGCAATCCCCCCTGCCCGCCAGCCAGGTCCATGTCTGGCCCGCCACGGCGTGAACCCGGAGCGCACACCATGAACCAGGCCGCCGACGCTTTCCTGACCTCCGCTGCTGCCCACACCCGTACCACCCCTGGTGTGGCGGGCGCCTCTCACAAACACGAGTCCGCCCACCTGCACGTGGCCGGGACCGCCACCTACATCGACGACCTGCCCGAACTGGCCGGCACCCTGCACTGCGCCCTGGGCCTCTCGCCCGTGGCGCACGGCACCCTGCGTGGCATCGACGTGGCTGCGCTCAAGGCCCTGCCCGGCGTTGCGGGCATCGTCACCGCGGCCGACATCCCAGGCGTGAACGACTGCGGCCCCATCGTGCACGACGACCCCGTGCTGGCCGATGGCACCGTGCACTACCTGGGGCAACCCGTCTTTGCCGTGCTGTCGGCCAGCCGTGAAACGGCCCGCCGCGTCGCGGCACGCGCCAGGGAATTCCTGCAGATCGACCCGCTGCCCGCGCTGCTCACGCCGGAAGCGGCCCACGCGGCGGGCGCCTACGTTGTGCCCCCCATGCGCCTGGCCCGGGGCGATGCCGATGCCGCCCTGGCCGCCGCGCCCCACCGGGCCCAGGGCCACTTCCAGCTGGGTGGACAAGAACAGTTCTACCTCGAAGGCCAGATCTCCTACGCCATCCCCAAGGAGGATGGCGGCATGCTGGTGCACTGCTCCACCCAGCACCCCAGCGAGATGCAGCACGCCGTGGCCCACGTGCTGGGCGTACATGCGCACCAGGTGCTCGTCGAGTGCCGCCGCATGGGGGGCGGCTTTGGAGGCAAGGAATCGCAATCCGGCCTGTTTGCCTGCGTGGCCGCCATCTCGGCGCGCCTGTTCAAGCGCCCGGTCAAGCTGCGCCTGGACCGCGACGACGACTTCATGGTCACCGGCCGCCGCCACTGCTTCGTGCACGACTGGGACGTCGCCCACGATGCCGAGGGCCGCGTGCTGGCCGCCAAGGTCGACATGGTCTCGCGCTGCGGCTTCTCGGCAGACCTGTCTGCGCCCGTCATGACCCGCGCCCTGTGCCACTTCGACAACGCCTACTGGCTGCCCCATGTCGACCTGAACGGCTACTGCGCCCGCACCAACACGCAAAGCAACACCGCTTTCCGCGGCTTCGGGGGGCCGCAAGGTGCCCTGGCCATCGAGGTCATCCTCGATGACATCGCCCGCAGCCTGGGCAAGGACCCGCTCGAGGTGCGCCTGGCCAACCTCTATGGCATCGGCCAGAACGACACCACCCCCTACGGCCAGCAGGTGGAAGACAACGTGCTGCGCCCGCTGATCAACGAACTGGTCGAAAGCAGCCAGTACCACGCACGTCGCAGCGCCGTGGCGGCGTTCAACGCCAGCAGCCCCGTGCTGAAGAAGGGCCTGGCGCTCACGCCCCTGAAGTTCGGGATCTCCTTCAACGTGGTGCACCTCAACCAGGCCGGCGCGCTGGTGCACGTCTACAACGACGGCAGCGTCCTCGTGAACCATGGCGGCACCGAAATGGGCCAGGGCCTGAACACCAAGGTGGCGCAGATGGTGGCGCACACCCTGGGCGTGAGCCTGGGCCGCGTGCGCGTCACCGCAACCGACACCTCGAAGGTGGCCAACACCTCGGCCACGGCGGCCTCCACCGGATCCGACCTCAACGGCAAGGCCGCGGCCGATGCCGCCCGCCAGATCAAGGAGCGGCTGGCCGCCCGCCTGGCGATGAAGCATGGCGTCACGCCCGAGGCCGTGCGCTTCGAGGCCGACCTCGTGCACGCTGGCAACGAGACCCTGCGCTTCGAAGACGTGGTGATGGACGCCTACATGGCCCGCATCCAGCTGTGGTCCGACGGTTTCTACGCCACGCCCAAACTCCACTGGGACCGCACCGCCATGACCGGCCGGCCCTTCTACTACTTTGCCTACGGTGCGGCCGTGAGCGAGGTGCTGGTCGACACGCTCACCGGCGAATGGAAGCTGCTGCGCGCCGACGTGCTGCACGACGCCGGGCAGTCCATCAACCCGGCACTCGACATCGGCCAGGTGGAAGGCGCCTTCGTGCAGGGCATGGGCTGGCTGACCAGCGAAGAGCTGTACTGGCACCCGCAAACAGGCAAGCTCATGACGCACGCCCCCTCCACCTACAAGATCCCCACGGCCAGCGACGTGCCCGAGGCCTTCACCGTGAGGCTGTTCGACAACCGCAATGTGGAGGACACCATCTACCGCTCCAAAGCCGTCGGAGAGCCTCCGTTGCTGCACCCCTTCTCGGTCTTCCTGGCCATCCGGGATGCGATCTCGGCGGTCGGCGGCCACCGCGTCAACCCGCCGCTGCGCGCGCCCGCCACGCCCGAAGCCATCCTAGATGCGGTGGACGCCGTCCAAACCACCCTGGCCCCCTGAGCCCCTCCCCTTCACCATGAGCAGCCTCACCGCCCGCGCCGTGCACGCCACCGCCCAGCAATGGCTGGCCGCGGCACGCCCGGCCTTCGTCGTCACCGTGGGCGACATCAAGGGCTCGACGCCCCGCGGCACCGGCACGCGCATGTTGGTCGCACAGGACGAGGTGAACGGCACCATCGGTGGCGGCCACCTCGAATGGCAGGCCATCACCCTGGCTCGCCAGGCCTTGACCGAGGCCGGTCTGGCCACCCGGGCCTGGTCTCAGCCCTTTCCCTTGGGCCCCACCCTGGGCCAGTGCTGTGGCGGCGTCGTGACCCTGCACTTCGCGGCACTGAACGCTGCCGCCCTGCAGGCCTGGCTCCTGCCTGCGCCACGCTTCCACCTGGAACTGCATGGCGCCGGCCACGTGGGCCAGGCCCTGGTCAAGCTGCTGGCCGATCTGGACTGCACGGTGCGCTGGATCGACGAACGCGCCGAGGAACTCGATGCCTTCATGCAGGGCGCACCGGCCAGCGCCCTGGCGCCGGACCGCCAGCGTGCGGCCCCCGGCCTGCCGGATGCCGCCATGCTGGCCGGCCTGCCACCGCACATCACCTGGCTGCCCACCGATGCCGCCGACCAGGAAGTGGCCGATGCCCCTCCAGGCGCCTGCCACCTGGTGCTGACCCACCGCCACGACCTGGACCTGCGCATCGTGCAAGCCGTGCTGCGCCGGGGCGACTTCCACTTCGCGGGCATGATCGGCTCTCAGACCAAGCGGGCCAAGTTCTTCCACCGCCTCGAAGCCCAAGGCATCGACGACACCACCCTGGCCCGCCTCCAGTGCCCCATCGGCCTGCCCGATCTGCCGGGCAAGGAGCCGGCCGTCATCGCCATCTCGGTGATGGCGCAACTGCTCCAGCACTGTCCCGCGCAGGGTGTCTGACCCCTCTGCCCCGCACCCAAGCCCCTCTCTGAAAGCCACCGTGGCCACGCCCTCCAACGCCCCCACCCTGCTGATCAAGGACGCCGACTGCGTCGCCACCATGGACGACGCCGGCACCGAATGGCAACAGGCCAGCGTGCTGATCCGAGGCACGGAGATCATCGCCTGCGGCCCCACGGCCAGCCTCGACCCCGCGCTGCTGGCCCAGGCCCAGCACACGATCGATGCGCGCGGCCACGTCGTCATCCCCGGCCTGGTGAACACCCACCACCACATGTACCAGAGCCTGACCCGGGCCATCCCGGCGGCGCAAAACGCCGAGCTCTTCGGCTGGCTGCGCACGCTCTACCCGATCTGGGGCGGTCTCACACCCGAAATGGTGCGCGTGTCCACCCAGGTGGCCATGGCCGAACTCCTGGTGAGCGGCTGCACCACCAGCAGCGACCACCTCTACATCTACCCCAATGGCGTCCAGCTGGACGACAGCATCCACGCCGCGCGCGAGATCGGCATGCGCTTCCACGCCAGCCGGGGCTCCATGAGCGTGGGCGAGAGCGCAGGCGGCCTGCCGCCAGACAGCCTGGTCGAGCAGGAAGCCGCCATCCTGGCCGACTCGCAGCGCCTGATCGAGGCCTTCCACGACGAATCCCGCCATGCCATGGTGCGCATCGCCCTGGCGCCGTGCTCGCCGTTTTCGGTGAGCCCCGAGCTCATGCGCGAATCGGCCAACCTGGCACGCAGCTACCGCCGCGGCATCCGCCTGCACACCCACCTGGCCGAAAACGACCACGACATCGCCTACAGCCGCGCGCGCTTCAACAAGACGCCGACCGAGTACGCCGAATCGCTGGGCTGGCTGGGTAACGACGTCTGGCACGCGCACTGCGTCAAGCTCGACGAGCACGGCATTGGCCGCTTCGCCGCCACCCGCACCGGCGTGGCCCACTGCCCTTGCAGCAACATGCGCCTGGCCTCGGGCATCGCACCCGTGCGCCGCATGCTGAACGCGGGCGTGCCCGTGGGCCTGGGCGTCGATGGCTCGGCAAGCAACGACGCCGGCCACCTGCTGGCCGAAGCCCGGCAGGCCATGCTGCTGGCGCGCGTGGGTCGCAGCCTTGAATCACCCCGCATCGGGCCGGATGGCCGTCCCCAGTTTGGCTGCGACCACGGACCGTCCGACATGAGCGCGCGCGATGCCCTCAAGGTCGCGACCCGCGGTGGCGCCGCAGTCCTGGGCCGAGACGACATCGGTCAGATCGCGCCCGGCTTTGCCGCCGACCTCGCCATCTTCGACCTGCGCACCCTGGGCATGGCCGGGGCCGCCGTGCACGACCCGGTTGCAGCCCTGCTGATGTGCCACGGCGAACCCACGGCCTGGACCCTCGTCAACGGCCGTGTCGTGGCCGACCACGGACGGCTCACCACGGTCGACCTGGGGCCGCTGGTCGAGCGGCACAACACCCTGGCACGTCAGCTGGCCTCGTCGGCGTCAATTTGAACGCTTCACGCCAGGAATCTGCCTCGGCGTCAGCACACCATGGGCCATTCGGCCCATGGTCACGCCGCTGACGGCTAAAATCCCGCCACCGTCACGAACGTGTCATTGCTTTGACACAACAACAGTCATGTTCTTTGGAAAACTTCTGCCCCGTGAGGGCAATTTTTTTGAACTGTTCAACGAGCACGCCAACCACATTGTGGAAGCGGCCCATGCCTTCGCCAACCTGGTCAAGCACTACAACGACCCGGTGCTGCGCGACAAGTACAACCAGGACGTGGACACCGCCGAAAGCGCCGCTGACCAGATCACCAAAGAAGTCAACCGCCTGCTGCACACCACCTTCATCACACCGATCGACCGCGAGCAGATCCACTCGCTGATCAACACGATGGACGACGTGGCCGACATGATGCAGGACGCGGCCGAAACGATGGCCCTGTACGACGTGCGCCGCATGACGGACGAAATCGTTCGCCTGACCGACCTGTGCGTCAAGAGCGTCGAGCGCCTGAAGGACGCCGTGGCCCTGCTGCACGACATCGGCGATCCCGAAACGGCTGCCGCTGCACTGAAGACCTGCGAAGAGATCGACCAGCTCGAGAGCGACGCCGACCGCGTGATGCGCTCTGCCATGAGCAAGCTGTTCCGCGAAGAGCCCGATGTGCGCGAAGTGATCAAGCTCAAGGCCATCTACGAGCTGCTCGAGACCGTCACCGACAAGTGCGAAGACGTGGCCAAGCTGATCGAGGGCGTGATCCTCGAGAACTCCTGATCGGGGCGCACAACCATGGCTAGCATGCAGGTGGCCCTGTGGGTCATCGTTCTCCTGGTCGCGCTCGCGCTGCTGTTCGACTTCATGAACGGCTTCCATGACGCGGCCAACTCCATCGCCACGGTCGTGTCGACCGGCGTGCTGCGCCCGGCTCAGGCCGTGGTGTTCGCCGCCTTCTTCAACTTCGTTGCCATCTTTGTCTTCCACCTCAGCGTGGCGGCCACGGTGGGCAAGGGCATCGCCGACCCGGGGGTGGTCGATGTGCACGTGGTCTTCGGGGCGCTTTCGGGTGCCATCACCTGGAACCTGATCACCTGGTACTACGGCATCCCCAGCAGCTCGTCGCACGCGCTGATCGGGGGCATCGTCGGCGCGGTGATCGCCAAGGCCGGGGCCGACGCCCTCGCGGCCACCGGCATCATCCGTACGGTCACCTTCATTTTCGTCTCTCCGCTGCTGGGCTACACCCTCGGCTCGCTGATGATGGTGATCGTGGCCTGGATCTTCCGGCGCACCACGCCCTCCAAGGTCGACCGCTGGTTCCGTCGCCTGCAGCTGGTCTCGGCCGGCGCCTACAGCCTTGGCCACGGTGGCAACGACGCGCAGAAGACCATCGGCATCATCTGGATGCTGCTGATCTCGACCGGCTACGCCTCGACGGCCGACAAGGCACCGCCCACCTGGGCCATCGTGCTGTGCTACATGGCCATCGGTGCGGGCACCATGTTTGGTGGCTGGCGCATCGTCAAGACCATGGGTCAGAAGATCACCAAGCTCAAGCCCGTGGGCGGCTTCTGCGCCGAAACCGGTGGCGCGCTGACGCTCTTCATCGCCACGGCACTGGGCGTGCCGGTCTCGACCACGCACACCATCACCGGCGCCATCGTCGGCGTGGGCTCGGTGCAGCGGGCTTCGGCCGTGCGCTGGGGTGTGGCGGGCAACATCGTGTGGGCCTGGATCCTGACCATCCCGGCGTCGGCCTTCGTGGCCGGCCTCGCCTACTGGATCAGCCTGCATCTGTTCTGACCAAATGTACGCAGGGCCTCCCCCTGCGCACCACGACACCAAAGGCCTCCCGGGCCGGCGCCAGACGCCAGACCCGGGAGGCCTTTTTCATGGCAAAGCCGGTGCTTGTTCAGCGGTAGAAGTAATACCAGACCGCGGTGTAGACGCAGTCCATCAGCGAATCGCAGGGGGCGTTCTTCATGCCCATGGCCATGGCACTGCCGGGGGCGGTGGCCACGCAGGCAGTCAGGGCAGCGATCAGGGCAAGGCGGGTGGTGTGCTTCATGGTGGGGCTCCAGTGCGTGAAAGGGTGACCAGCATCGGGCTGGTGAACCCATTCTTGGCGCGCCACCGCCCAGGCCCCATCCCTAAGAAGGCGCCTGGAGCCTGGGAACTTAGGGGGAGGACTTGGGCCCGGCCTGACCGGCCTGTGTCGACTGGAACCAGCGGCCCAGCAAGGCACGTTCGGCCTCGGTGATCTGGGTGGCGTTGTTCATGGGCATGGCCTTGAGCACCACGGCCTGCTGGTAGACCTGCTGCGCATGCGATTGCAACAGATCGGGCGTGTGCAGCATCACCCCCTTGTTGGCCAACTGGGCGTTGTGACAGAGCACGCAGCGCTGCTGCACCACCGCCTGGGCCTGGGTGAACAGCTGAGCGGGCGTCTCGCTGGGGACCGCGGCCTGGCGTGGCTGAGGCTGGGGCGCCAGCCAGACGATCACGCCCAGCAACACGGCCACACCTGCCACCGCCCAAGCCCAGGGGGCCGGCTTGCCTGCCACCTCGGTTTTGTGGCGCAGCACGAAAAACTGCCGGATCAGTGCGCCCGCAACCATGATCAGCACCAGCACCAGCCAGTTCTGCGGGTGGCCATAGGCCCAGCCATAGTGGTTGCTGAGCATGGCAAACAGCACGGGCAAGGTGAAGTAGGTGTTGTGCACGCTGCGCTGCTTGCCACGCTGGCCGTGCACCGGATCAACCGGCTCACCGGCCTTCATCGACGCGATCACCTTGCGCTGCCCCGGAATGATCCAGAAGAACACGTTGGCGCTCATGCTCGTGGCCATCATCGCGCCCACCAGCAGGAAGGCCGCACGGCCCGCAAAGAGCTGACATGCCAGCCAGGATGCGAACACCACCACGGCAAAGATGCAGGCCCCCACGATGGCATCACCATGCTTGCCCTTGCCCAGGGTGCGGCAGATCACGTCGTAGATGAGCCAGAACCCCACCAGGAAGCCCAGCGCCGCATGGATCGCTGCCACAGGCGGCCAGTCGTGCACCGTCTTGTCGATCAGGAAGGTGCCCGCGTTGAACAGGTAGAGCGCCGTGAACAGCGCAAAGCCCGTGAGCCAGGTGGAATAGCTTTCCCAGTAAAACCAGTGCAGGTGCGCCGGCAGCTTGGGCGGCACGCCCGCGTACTTCTGCGGGTTGTAGAAACCACCGCCGTGCACGGCCCAGAGTTCGCCGCCCACGCCCTTGTCGCGCAAGGCCTTGTCTTCAGGCGGTGTGAGGGTGTTGTCGAGCCAGACGAAGTAGAACGAAGACCCGATCCAGGCGATGGCCACGATGACGTGTGCCCAGCGCAACAGCAGGTTCAACCAGTCGAAGGCGTAGGCCAGCACAGGAGAGAAATCCATCTTCTTGCCTCAGCTGCCGCGGTAGGTGGAGTAGGCCCAGGGGCTGACCAGCAAGGGCACGTGGTAATGGGCCTGGGCGTTGGCAATGTTGAAATCCAGCGGCACCTGGGTCAGGAACGGCGGGTCGGCCTGCACGGCGCTCTTGGCCGCGAAATAGGGGGCCACATCGAACACCAGGCGGTAATGGGCGGGCTTGAAATCCTCGCCGGCCAGCAAGGGGCCATCAACGCGGCCATCGGCATTGGTGACCACGGTGCGCAGCAGTTGCCAGCGGCCGTCAGCGCCGCTTTCCTGCGACGGCTCGGTCGGGCTGTGGCGCACATAGAGGTCCACCTTCATGCCGGCAGCGGGCGTGCCATGCACGGTGTCCAGCACATGGGTGGTCAGGCGGCCGGCGGCCGGGGGGATCAGGGTGTCGCTCATCGGGTCGGTCCTGGCACGGTGTGTGCCTCATGGTGCTCATGCAAATCGCGGGCCTTGACGCTGGGCCGCAGAGCGCGGATCGTTACCATCGTCAGGCCATGATGTGGGCCACAAGGCCCTTGCAGAAGTTTCACAAAACTGTATACACTTTAACCACGATGAGCGCCACACGCAAGACCCTTGCCTTCCCGCACGACAGCGCCGCCAACGAGGCCCTGCCCGAGCGCGAGCAAGCGCCTGCCCGACGCGCGCCCTTGAAAAAGGCCGACGCCGACGCCATCCCGACGGGCGAGCCACTCGGCCCCGAGGCCGAAGGTTCCAGCACCGAGCACATCGTCTCGGCCGTGACGCGTGCCATCGTCGAACACCGCCTGCTGCCTGGGGCCAAGCTGGTGGAGCAAAAAATCGCCGATCGCTTCGGCGTGTCGCGCACCATCGTGAGGCAGGCCTTCAACCGCCTGAGCGAACTCAAGCTGGTCAAGCTCGAGCCCGCCCGCGGCGCCTTCGTGGCCGCCCCGTCCATCACCGAAGCGCGGGAAGTGTTTGCGGTGCGCCGCATGGTCGAAGGGCAGATGCTGCGCGAACTCATTTCGCGGGTCACCTCGGCCGACATCAGACAGCTCAAGGCCCACATCAAGGCCGAGCGAGATGCCGTCAAGCGCATCGACGTGCCCACCCGCTCCAAGCTGCTGTTCGACTTCCATGTGGTGCTGGCCCAGGTGCTGGGCAACCAGGTGCTGGTCGGGCTGATCCAGGAGCTGGTCTCGCGCTGCTCGCTGATCACGCTGATGTACCAGTCGGCCGACGACGCCGAGACCTCGCACGACGAACACGTCGACATCCTCAAGGCCATCGAAGCCCGCGACGCCGACCTGGCCGCGGCCCTGGTCGATGCCCACCTGCTGACCGTCGAGCGGCAGCTCACCGAGCGCCCCCGCGCGCCCGGGGTCTCGCTCGACACCCTCCTGGGCTGAGCTTCACCGGCCCCATCCCCCAGAACCCTGCGCACCCGACGAG
>NZ_JAIZVX010000130.1 GCF_021768455.1 Aquabacterium sp.
TCTACACTTATCCACAGCTGACCACCCTTTGGTCGGCTACCAGCCCTGGCTCAATATTGGATCGGCACGGTGGCTCAGATTTGGATCGGCGCGGACACGCACCGCATCAGCTTTGACCGAGCGTTTGATCTGACATCGCACACCGATGGCATCTGGTTGACCAGCACCCCGGTGTTCGAGGTCCTCGCTTGCCCGACCTGCGGCAGCGATGTGCTGATGGCCATCGGCACCGTGGTCCACTTGGGCGACAACTGTCCGTTCTGCAAACTGGTACAGCGCTACAGTTGTGACCCTCGGCTCCAGGCCTCGTTTCCCAAGAACGGGATGGCGACCGCACCTGCGACTACCCCCTGAACCGATGGCCTTGTAATCAACCTACTTTCAGTTGATCCAGCGTCTTGCCAGCGGCCAACGCGGCCTTGATCCACTTAGGCTGAAGTCCCCGTCCGCTCCAGGTCTCGCCCGTGTCAACGTTGCGATATTTTGGGGCGACCTTGCTGCCTGCTGCAGCACTGGAGCGGGTCGCCACACCGGCCTTCAACCCCAAGTCGGCCACAGTCAAACCATTGGCAGCCAACAGTTGCTTGATGTGGTCAATCACCCCAGCTCGCTCTGCCTTGCGGGCATCCTGCAATTGCCTGTCCAGCTCCGAAGCCTGCTTGTCCAGGGCAGCCTTCTGGGCCAGGAGTTCTTGGTACGTGGTCATGATTGCAGTGTTTGGCTACGCCGAGTTTGGATTCCAACATCCTACATTGCAAGTTCCGTGGCTTCATGACCAACGGGCCTGCATCCTCGTCGTTGCATGCAGAGTCAAGGCCAAGGTATCAGACGGATCGACGCCCATCGCTCTGATCCGAAATTGCCCCTCATTCGTCAAGTCTCGATGGCGAAAGCCCAGATGAACAGACGGCATTTTGAGGTGCACACGGCTATGCATGGTGACCAAATGGTTGGGTCATTTGAAATGGACCACCATGCTTGCCCCGTCTCAGCCACACAGCACTTTTGCATCGTCAGATCCCGGCTTCGAGGCCCTGCCCATTGATGCTCTGCTGTCGCAAAACGATGACCTGATCGCCCGCATCAAGCTCTGCCATGGGTCTGACCGTACCGAGTTCGAACAAACCATCCTGTCACTTATCAGACGATACGCCAACCTAGTACACCTGCTGCCAGCCACATCAGACAACTACTTCTGCACCCCTGGCGGCCTGTTGCGCCTGGGCATGGAAGTCAGCTTCTTCAGCCTGCAGGGCACAGACGCGCACATATTCTCAGGTCGCTCCAACATATCGGCACGCCGCCACTTGGAGCCGCGCTGGCGCCTGGCAACCTTCGTCGCGGGGCTTTGCTGCGAGGCCCACCGGGTGCTCAGTCACATCATCGTGACCAACGCCCCAGGCGATGTGTGGCCAGCCTACCTTCTGTCCCTGAGTGATTGGCTGATGGAGCGACAAGCGGACCGCTACTTCTTGCGCTGGCGCCCACACGCCATCGAGACACGCAGCCTGGGCGTGTTCACGCTGGCCCATGTCGTACCCCCAACGGTCATGCATTACCTGGCTGAAGACAACACAGTCATCGTGCCTCACCTCATGGGCAGCGTCAGCGGCATCTCGCAGCATCGCGATCACAACTTGCTGGACGAGTTGGTCCGGCGCTCCTTGGCGCTGGTGATTGACCGCAACCTGCTGGCCAATGCCGACCGCTACGGTACGCCTCAATACGGTTCGCACCTGGAACGCTACCTGGTTGACGCGCTAAGGCATCTCGCGGTCTCCAACTCGGGGTGGCAAGCCAATCGCGAGAAGTCTCGCGTCTGGCTCGGCCCCGATGGCCTGTTCCTGGCCTGGCCTAGCGCTGCCGAAGACCTCCAAAAGCAACTGGACGCCGCCCAGTTGCCAGGCATTCCCAAAGCGCCGGAGACCATCATGGAAGTGCTCCTGCTAGCCGGCGTCTTCGAACCCACGCCCACAGGAGCCCCAATCTGGCTCATCCAACCACCAGGCGGCAAGGCCAAAATCGACGCAGTCAAGCTGTCGTCGCAGGCGATCCTGTTTGCAGGACATGACCCGTTGCCGCCGCCTCTGGCGGAAAACCTCACGAGTGCGCCAAGCAACAACAGTCCGTCGGCCCAAGCGGGCGAACCGGTTGCACCAAGATCTCGCCCTGATGGCCCGCCAGGCACACAACTCTCGCTCATCCCTGGTAACGCCGAGCAAACTCCACAAGCAGCTTCGAATGTCCGAGAGGCTCAAGCCGAAGCGGCACTTTTGTCGACCGCCCCGCCGACTGCCTTGGTATCGACAAGCGATGCCCACCCAACTCAGCAAGCGACGATAGGTCTTCAAGCGCCGCTGCGCCTCAACCCCGTGGTGCGCGACGCGTTGACCGAGGTGATCAACACCTTGAACACAGGTACTGGTCCCGCCCAGGGTTGCACTGTCGCGTCGGGGGTGTTTGTGCCTCTGCAGGAATTCGAGCGGCGCGGCATTCAACCCTCGATGGCTCTGCGCGCCCTGTCTGACGTGCACATGCTAGTTCGCGCCGCGGGCAAAGGTCCACCAACAACCTCAAGGGATTTCAACGGCACATCGACCGTGGGTTTAACCATAGCCCCGCACTTCATCAGCGGCGTGGACATGGAAGCCTTTGCCTCGCCCGAGGCTCAGGGAGGGTGACATGCCCATCCGCCGCTACGAGATGCCATGGCGCCACGCCTACGAGGCCTATGCAGGCCTTGCCTGGGGCATCGCGTTGATGTTCTTCACGGCGGTCGGCGCCATCGGACAACTGCCCCGCATTCTCGCTTTCCCCCTGTCCATCACTTGCCTCGGCATGAGTGCCCTCAGGTTCTCGCAGGCGCTGCGCATTCTCGTGCTGAGGGCGTCGCTGGCTGGTCACGCCATCCAGGTGATCAGCACGCAAACCCAGGCGCGGTGGTGTCAGGATCCAACGGCCGTTTTCCTTGGCTTCGGCTTCGAGTGGCGGCCCGTGCACTCCCAGCGCCTGTATGAACTGGCCAAGATCGACTATCGCGACTTCACGGTGTCTCCGCGCCTCTTGAGTCTGCTGGGCTATGACAGCGCCCCCCAACCTGATGCGGAGATCGGCTTGCCCTACATACACGGCGTCGAGCCTCATGAGGTGCCACTGCATCGCCCCTTGCAGAACTTCGAAGGCGGCACGCTGCTGGTCGGCACCACGCAATCTGGCAAAGGGGTGGCCCTGGCCAACCTCATCACCCAGGCCGTCAGGCGCGGCGACGTGGTGATCGTCATCGACCCCAAGAACAGCCGTCGCCTCAAGCGCGTGGTGGAACGCGCCTGCCAGGACTGGCGTGAGCCCGACACCTTCATGGAGTTCCATCCGGCCTTCCCGGAAGCCGGTGTGCGGCTGGACTTCACCTTCAACTGGCAAAAGCCCACCGAGATTGCATCCCGCATCCAATCGATCATGCCGCCGGACACGGCTGGCGCGTTCTCCGCCTTCGGCTGGGATGCGGTCAACGTGGTCGTGCAAGGCCTGGTCGAACTGGAAGAACGACCTAACCTGGCCAAGCTGACCCGCTACATCGAAGGTGGCATCGAACCCGTGCTAGAAGGCTCTCTGCGCCGCTTCTATGAAGAAACTTTGGGGCCCGCCTGGCGCGAGTTGCCCGAGATGAAGAAGCTGATGCAGGAGGCTCATCGAGGCCACATGAAGCGCCCATCAGAAGCGGCCAGCGCCGAGTTGATGGCCTTTGTCGCGTACTACGAACACCACATTGCCCAGTCACAACGCAGCAAGGTGATCGATGCCCAGGTGCGAACCTTCAGGCACAACCGCGAGCACTATCAAAAAATCACCGCCAACCTGTTGCCCGTGCTGTCGATGCTGACCTCGGGTGACCTGGGTCGTACGCTGTCGCCTGATCCGTTCGACGCCGACGACACGCGCCCGATCATGAACTTCGAGAAAATCGAGCGCGGCGGGCATGTGCTGTACATGTGTCTGGATTCGCTGCCCGACCCTTCGGTGGCTTCGGCCATCGGTGCGCTGGCATTGGCCGACCTGGCCGCACGGGCGGGCATGCGCTACAACCTCGGCGGCTATCGGCGCATTGCGCTGTTTGTAGATGAGGTGGCCAACGTCATCAACCAGCCCTTGATCGAGATCCTCAACAAAGGTGCCGAGGGCGGCATCTACACCACCTGCGCGATGCAAACACTGGCGGACCTGGCCAAACGCCTGGGCAGCGAAGCGGCTGCGCGCATGGCACTGGGCAACCTGAACAACCTGATTGCGCTGCGCTCAAAAGACCGCCCCACGCAGGATTTCATCGTGGAGACCTTTGGCAAGACCGCCATTCATTCGATGAGAGTTGGGCTCGGGCATGGTGCAGACACCCATCTGGGTGACTTCTCGACCAGCTATTCAAGCCAACTCTCCGAGAGCTTCGAGGAGATGGTGCCCGCCGATGTCCTGGGCAAACTGCCCAACCTTCAGTACTTTGCCTCGGTGTCTGGCGGGCGCATCATCAAAGGTCGC
The DNA here is from genome assembly GCF_021768455.1 of Aquabacterium sp. GTDB lineage: Bacteria > Pseudomonadota > Gammaproteobacteria > Burkholderiales > Burkholderiaceae_C > Aquabacterium. The sequence continues at coordinate 4,531 of NZ_JAIZVX010000130.1, forward strand.
TTCCCCATCCTGGATCCGGATGCGCATGGGGACGATCAACCCATCAGGAGGGCGGCATGATCAGGGCGATGGCCGTGGTGTCACTGCTGGTGTTGCTGGTTCTGGTGCTCTATGTGCCGTCCGCCCATCCGCCAGAACGGTTCATAGAGCAACTGCGAACGGAATACACCAATGCGGCGGTGTTCTGGGGCAAAGACGCGGGCACCCGCATGCTGTCGCGTGCGATGAGCATGCAGCAGTCTGCACGTCAGGCATCACCTGTCCCCTCATCCAAAGACGCGGCCCCCGTGGGTGGCGTCAACGCGGCTGTCGGGCAAGAAATGGCTTCGGTCAACCAACGGCTGTTCAACAACCCCTACTTCCGCTCGATTGACGCACTGCTGCTGCTCGCCAGCTTCCGCCTGGCCATGCTGCTGGAGTGGCTCCCCTGGCTGTTGGCCTTCCCGGTTGCTGCCTTGGTGGATGGCTGCCTTGTACGAGTGGTCAAAGCCAAAGAGTTCCTGCACCACAGCCCGGAGATGTTCGCCTTGTATGCCTGCTTGGCCATCCTCACCAGTTGCGCAACCGTCCTGGCGTTTGTGCTGCCCTTCACCTTGCATCCCCTGGCCGTGCCATGCGTGCCTGTGGTCATCGGCACGTTGATGGGGACGGCGATCAGGGACTTTCACGCAAGAATCTGAACATCAGGCCTGCAAGAACCTTGCTTCAAGTACCACAGCAGCCTGAGCTTCGGCTCGGCGCGGCCGCGGCCGGACGAGACAGATCCTCCAGAATGGAACAATCGAGCGTAGGGCCCCCCGCGCAATCCCTGTCGCATGCGCGCACAAAGGCTCCCAGGCTGCTCTCTAGTGCCTGGAGTTCCAACAGCCTACGCTGCACCTCAGCCAAATGCTTGGCAGCGAGGTCTCGGACTTCAACGCAAGGTCGAGTTGGCTCATCGACAAGACAGACAAGTTCTCGCACCTGATCAATGGAGAAGCCGAAGTCTCGACATCGACGGATGAAAGTCAGACGTGCGATGGTCGCCTCCGAGAAATTTCGTCGACATCCATCCGTCCGATCTGCGTTTGGCAAGAGGCCAATATCCTCGTAGTAGCGGATGGTCGGGACAGAGCAACCCGTCCGTTTGGCAACAACGCAGATTGATAAATTTGGTGCAGCCATCTTTCTATCTTAGATCACGCGCAGACTCCTGCTGCACACCCACAGGGTTTGAGTGGACGCGGCGGCACCTGCGAGCCACAAGCCCAAGCGGCTCGAATCACCCGTGCACTTCTAGTTCAACCACCAAGCCCGTTGCCCAGACTGCCGAGCTTAGGTCAACGGGCCATGCCGATCATCTGAGATTGCAGCCCCCCGAACACATGGAGACCTTAGGACTGACCGATGTGCGCCGACGGCGCCAGGCCATCAGCACACTGCCTAAGGCCAACACCAGCAATACCCCACCAATCAGGACAAGCTCATCAGCACATGCAACCATGGATGCTCCGATTGCAGCAAGGGCGGTAGATCCTGCCGCCAGGGCAGCAGTACCACCAAGCAGGGGGACGGCACAGCAGGCAGCACATTCTGCTCCGACACCGACAGCGGCTTTCCAAGGTCTCATTTCAGTCTTTCCGTAAGTGAGCACGTCGCCCACATCACAACGGTACGACCTCAAGCTACTTGAGATGCAAGAGGTTTGTATGAAAATGCCGACATGGATTTGCTCAAAACCTTCCTGCTGTTTGTCGTCACGGCCATCGCCGAGATCCTTGGGTGCTACCTACCTTACCTTTGGCTTCACCAGGGCCGCTCGGCGTGGCTTTTGTTGCCAGCGGCGGCAAGTTTGGCCCTTTTTGCATGGCTACTGTCGCTGCACCCCAGCGCGGCTGGCCGCGTCTACGCCGCCTATGGCGGGGTCTACATCCTTGTGGCCATCGTGTGGTTAATGCTGGTCGACAAAGTCCAGCCAACAGCGACAGACTGGATCGGGGTAACCGTCAGCCTGTGTGGAATGGCCATCATCATGTACGGCCCGCGGACAGACTGATCGTCCACAGAGAAAGCAGAGCCACATCCGATAGCAGTGATGACATCAGTTAGCTCCTGGCTCTGTACAAAGTGCGGTATCCAACGTCGAGCAACGGTTCATCAAAAACGTCGAACAGATTTGAAGCGATGGCCAGCTTCTTGAGCGTGGCGTGGCCATGTCTGTCCTTCATGTGCGTGACCGCATCAGGCTCCTGTAGCCATGCAATGCGCCCCGCATCCGCGAGATAGGTCCATCCTTCGGCCCGCCGTCTTTGTGCAGCCACATCGCTCAGGACCGCATCCAGACGGCTGTGCTGCAACAGGATCAACTCGAAGTGGCGCAAGCCCTCATCAGATGCGAAGAATGCGCCATGCACTGGCCAACATCAAGCAACGCCTTGGAGAGCGAACGGAGATTTTCGTACATGGGCAACACCCTGCCCCGCTGATCATCGAGATACTTGGCTGCCTCGGCCACCTTCTCCTGTGGGCCAGGCTGGCCCTGCGCTATGTCAGACCATCGACCAGCATGGCGTCAAGACTGTTCTGAACCTGCGTGGCACGAATCATGGTCAACCTTGGTACGACAGCGACGTGGCCATCACGGAAACCACCGGAGTCAGGCTTCTGGATGTGCCCCTGTCCGCCTACAGGGAGAACTGACACTTGAGCAGTCTCCTGATGAAGACATCGCCCACGCCCTTGTTGGTTCACTGTGCATCGGGTTCCGATCGAACAGGCCTGGAATTGAGTCGAGGGGCGCCGATCGCGGTGGCCAATGATGAGCTCTCGGCAAAGTATGGTCACTTTCCAACGCTGGAGTCAGATTCTGCGGCCATGGGCCGCAGCTGGACGAAGTACGCCGATTCTGGACAAACAAAGACGCCTTCGGCACTCTCGCCATAGGCCCAGCAAGTTGCTCGGCGCGGCAAAAGGAGATGACAAAACTGTAACCAATCTGTACGGAGCGTGTCGGGCACGAACTTCTAGAGTCACCTCCAGGACATGCCGCTCAAGCCCATCAATCGATGTGCCGGTTGTCCCGGAACCAACTGGAGCTGATCATGAATCATTGCCTGACCAAAACCGCCTTCGTTCTCAGCCTCGCATTGTCTGCGGCCTTGGCGAGCGCCACGACGGATCGATCGACTACCCGCGACGGCAAGTCCATGTATGGCGCCATGTCCAGCCCATCCCAAGCAGTCAAGGTCGTCGATGTCGAATCCGCCAAGTTCGTCAACGTGGTCTGCGGCGAAACCGTCACTTTCCGCAGCGGCGACAAGAGCTTCAGCTGGAAGTTCGAGGTGCTCAACCATCAGGCCGTGGACCTGATGGCCGTGGCACCGAAGGGCTTCACTAACAAATCGCTGAAGGTCTACATCACCCCCAACCTGCACGAAAGCAATTGACGGAACGGGGCAGCGGCCCATCACAAGGTTGGGCCAGGTCCAGCGGCGTCGGGCAACATCATCCCGATGCGGGTCACGCCTGCGGCTGACTCCGCGAATGCATGGCCGCCATGCATTCGCGCGATGGCCGCCACGATGGACAAGCCAAGCCCATGGTTGCGATCCGCAGGGCTGCGCGCGGGATCGGCTCGGTAGAAGCGGTCGAACAACCTGGGCAGATGCTCCACACCGATGGTCGCCCCCTTGTTGTAGACGGCAATCCTCACCCAGCCGATTTTCTCGCGATCGATCTGGATCAACACCGATGACTCCGGTGAAGCGTAGCGCGTGGCATTGCCCAAGAGATTCGACAGCGCCCGCCGCAACAACGGGCCATCCACCGTGGCGAAAGCATCGCCCGAGATCTTGGCAGTCAGCCCCGCGTCAAGGAGCGCCGCCTCATGAAACTCGATCACCTCTTCCGCCAAGACACTAAGGCAAGGCGTCCATTCGCGCCGCGCAGGCCCACCACGTTCGGCATTGGACAGAAACAGCATGTCGCCGACGATACTGGCAAGACTGCGTAGCTCTTCTAGATTGGATGCCAATGCCTCTCTGAGATCATCGGCACTTCGAGGTTTGCGCAACGCCAACTCACAGCTGCTGATCAACGTCGCCAGCGGCGTGTTCAGTTCGTGTGCCACATCGGCATTGAAGGCCTCCATCTGCTTGTAGGCAACGCCAAGGCGGTCCAGCAAGGCATTGAACTGCTGAATCAAGGGTTGCAGTTCGTAGGCCTGACCCGCGCCGTCCAGGCGTCGTTCCAGGTCCGTGGCCGTGACGAGTCCGGTCTGCTCGACAAGCTTGTGCAGTGGCGCCAGACCCAGGCGAACCAGCATGAACCCTCCGACGGAAACCGCCAGGGCACCCACCAGCGCCGCGACCGCCAGCGTCCACGCCAGGCGGGCGAGCAAGGCGTCATCCATGCGTTTGTCCAGTACCAAGATGGCCCGAGCCATTCCGCCATCTTCAGACCGCACTTTGATGTCGAACGCCCTGCTCTTGATCTCATTTGGACCGGCCCGCCATGAAGATGTCTCAAAAAGCACTTGGCCATCACGCCCCATCAAGCGCAAAGAAAGTTCGTCATGCCCTGCCAGAAAGCTGCCAAGCACTTGACGCACATCAGCCAGGTCCCGCTCACCGTCGCTGCCTGCAAGCAGGTGTTCGACGGTGTTCTGCTTCTGTGACAGCGCTTCATCCTGCCGCTCGGACACCGTCAGCGCGAACAGCACGTACACCACCACGCAAACCAGGCCAAGGCCCAGCATGGTCTGGAGCGCCAACCAGCGTGACAGCCGCCCCCGAAGGCTGGCCGTCGTGACAATGTCGCTCACGGCTCGCGAACCTCCAGCACGTAGCCCATCCCGCGCACCGTGTGCAACAACGGTCTCTCAAAAGGCTGATCCAGCTTGGAGCGCAGGCGACGAATGGCCACCTCCACGACATTGGTCTCGCTGTCGAAGTGCATGTCCCAGACCTGCTCGGCCAATTCGGTACGCGACAGCACTTCGCCCTGGCGTCGCAGCAGCAGGCTCAGCAGGTTGAACTCCTTAGCCGTGAGGTCGAGCCGCTGCCCAGATCGCGTGGCTTTTCGACGAAGCAGATCCGCATCCAGATCGGCCACCTTCAAAACCGTCGGCTCGCCAGCATTTCGCTGCCCGCCCGACCGTCTGAGCAGAACCTGGATGCGCGCAACCAATTCCGAAAACGCGAACGGTTTGACGAGGTAATCGTCCGCTCCGCCTTGAAGGCCTTTGACACGGTCTTCGACCTGTCCGCGGGCCGTCAACATGAGCACCGGCGTCTGTTTGCTTTGCCGCAGAGCAGCGAGCACTGCCAGGCCGTCGATGCCGGGGAGCATGCCATCCAGGACGAGAAGGTCATAGTCGATCTCGATCGCCATGTGCAAGCCGTCAATGCCGCTGTTGGCCACGTCGACCACATAGCCTTCCTCGCAGAGACCCTTGCGAAGGTACTCGGCCATCTTGACGCTGTCTTCGATCACCAGAATTTTCATGCGTTTGATTGTTAAATGGCTGTTACACAAGGAAGATGACGAATTTGTCATCTTTGAGTTGGCCTTCTGTCGCCTGCATCTGCATAGGCTTTCACCTCCATAACCTTCAAGGACTGAAGATGAGAAAAGTGAACAGCCTGATTGCCTGCTCGATCCTGGCCATCAGTGCCAGCGCCTTTGCGGCGGATGGACACGAACACGGGCACGAACATGAACCGCTGCACGGCGGCGTGGTGGTGGAAGCCAGCGAAATGGACTTCGAACTGGTGGCCAAGGCCGACCTGATCAGCCTGTATGTGCGCGATCACGGCAAGGCTGTCAAGATGCAAGGTGCCAGCGGCAAACTGACCCTCATCAAGGGCGCCGACAAAAACGAAGTGCAACTCGCGCCAGCGGGTGAGAAGCTGGAAGCCAAAGGCACCTTCGATGTGATCGCGGGCGCCAAGGCGGTGGCTGTCGTGACGCTGCCTGGCAAGAAGCCAGTCTCTGTTCGCTTTGCGCTGAAGTGATGCAAGCCCCCGAGGCTGGCCGATGACTCGGCTGCTTCGGGGCCAGCGCAGGTCCTGATGCATCCGCTGCCAGATCATTGCTGATGGGGGCAATTGGGCAGCTTCAATGCCCCCAGTTTGAAGGACCTCGATGCCGTCTGGTAGTAGGCGATCGCCTCATTCAACAAGACCGGATCCACTGCTTTGGGCGTCGTCTCCAGCGTCCGAGGATCGACCCTGTAGCTCTCCACCCGTTGCCGAGGCAGCAACACCGTGAGCGTGTTGCTTCGCAGGTAGCCAAGCGACTGATAGTTGCTGACGAAGACCCTTCTCAACGGCTCCTCTTCTTCGAAGAGACAGCGTCCAAAAAAGTAGTCGGCCCCCTTTTTCCCCAATAGCTCGACGATCGTGGGTGCCAGGTCCAACTGGCTGACCAGCGGTTCGTATACACTTGGCTTCAGCAGATCAGGCGCGAAGAAGATCAAAGGGATTCTGTAGCCATCCAGTGGCAACTTGGTCTTTCCCGCCACCGACGCGCCATGGTCGGCGACGATGATGAACAGGGTGTCCTTGAACCAGGGTTGTGCACGAGCCCTGTCGATGAAGTCGCCGATCGCGAAATCGGTGTACTTGACGGCGCCGAGTCGCCCACCGGGCGAAGGGATGTCGATGCGGCCAGCGGGATAGGTGTAAGGGCGGTGGTTGGACGTCGTCATGATGTGCGCAAAGAATGGACTGCTTTGCGCCCTTTCCTCATCAAGCGTGCTCAAGGCCTGGCTGAACAGCACCTCGTCCGCCACACCCCAGACGTTTTCGAAGACGATGGTGCGCTTTTCCATGTCCGTCCTGTCGATCACCTTGTAGCCGTTGCCCCCAAAATAGGCATTCATGTTGTCGAAGTAGCCGTACCCGCCGTAGAAAAAGTAGGGCTTGAAGCCTTGAGCGCCAAGCACTTCTCCCAGCGTGGCGAGGTGTTCGTTCTGAGGTCGGCGGACAATGGCTTGCCCGGGAACTGGGGGCGTTCCCAGCGACAGCGCCTCCAACCCCCTGACCGTGCGTGTTCCCGTGGCATAGGCGTGCGAGAACAGCAGTCCTTGCTTGGCGAGTGCATCGAGCCGGGGCGTCAACCCTCGCGAGTCGCCGTATGCGCCAAGAAATGAAGCCGAGAGGCTTTCCGCCGAGATCAGCACCACGTTCCGTGGACGCCGGATGAAGGGCCATGCGTGGTTCGCGGCGCCCTTCAATGCCTGAGCAGAAAGATCGGACAACGGTCTGCGTTGCATCCCCATGGTTCGAAGAATTCGGTCTGCCTCGCTTTGCGGCATCGTTCGATAAAAGCGATCGAAATCTAGTTCGTTCCGCCGCATGGCCGCCGCCAGCGTGAACAGACCGTTCCCGGAGATCTCGTCCGCATAGGCGTTGCCTGCCCCTTCCATCTGGTCCACGCTGACCGTGAACCCCGCGATCACGGGCAGAACCACGCCCGCTGCCACCAGCTTGGCGCGCTGGATGCGCGTGATCTTGACGTTGTCCATGTTTCGAACGGCGCCCCGCAAGAACCAGACAATGAGACCAGCCACCACTGCGATGGCCGCCAAGACGGTTGGAACAGGATAGGACTGCCGGATGTTGCCGATCACCTCCTGCGTGTAGAGCAGGTAGTCGACCGCGATGAAGTTGAACCGTGTTGAAAACTCCAGCCAGAAGGTGACTGTCCGCGCCGATCCAAATCTGAGCCACCGTGCCGATCCAATATTGAGCCAGGGCTGGTAGCCGACCAAAGGGTGGTCAGCTGTGGATAAGTGTAGAGC
>NZ_JAIZVX010000131.1 GCF_021768455.1 Aquabacterium sp.
CAGATGGATCAGCTCAAGACCGACAAGCAGATCTACGCCAATACCCTCTCGGCCGAACTCGCGCTGGGACGCAGTCAGCCAAAAGCTGCGCTGACCGCGCTGAATCATCCGAGCCTGCAGCACCTGGGTGAAATGCCGGTCGATCTGCAGACTCGCACCCATACCGTCCGCGCCCGCGCGCTGGAAGCCGATGGCCAGACCCTCGCCGCCGCCAGCGAGCGCGTGTTCATGGGCCCGCTGCTGCAAGGCGACGCCTTGAGCGCCAACAACGACGCCATCTGGACGCTGGTCGCAGCCCTGCCACCCGAGCAGCTGCAAAGCAACGCCAACGACGACATGGGCGGCTGGCTGAGCCTGGCCCTGGCCTTGTCGCTGGCGGTCTGGGCGCTCGCGCCCCTGTTCATCAAGCAGGGCGACCTCGGTCTGGTCCAGTTCACCGCGCACCGCTTCCGCTTCATGCCCACCCCGGCACAGGCCGGCAGCGCCTGGCAGGACGTGAACCTGCCCGACACCTGGGCCGCCCGTGGCATCCCCAGCAAGGGCGTCGCCCGCTACGAGTCCAGCTTCGTGCTCCGGCAACCCCTGGCCGGCGGCCTGGCCCAGCAGACCTGGGCCGTGCGGGTCGACCGACTGAGCTTCCAGCACCGCATCTGGGTCAACGGCCAGCTCATTCACATCAGCGTGCCCGAGGGCGAGCCCACCGGGCGCCCCCTGGCCTACATGGTGCAGTTCCCCGTCAGCCTGCTGCAGGATGGGGTCAACCGCCTGACCATCGAGGCCCGCTACGGCAGCATGGGCGGTTTGTCGGCGCCCATGATCGGCCCCATGACCGCGCTGGACGAGGGCTTCACCGCCCAGTCTTTCCTGACCCAGGACCTGCCCCTGGCCATCAACATCGTGGCCGCCGCCTTCGCCCTCTTCCTGATCCTGATCTGGTGGCGGCGCCGCAGCGAACTCGGCATGGGCATGCTCGGCATGCTGTGCGTGGTGGTGTCGGTGCGCAACTGCAGCTACTACATCGTGCACGGCCCGACCCTGCACCCCGACCTCAGCGCCTGGCTCTACTTCACGGCCCAGACCACGGCCACCGTGCTGCTGGGCGCGTTCGCCATGGCGATCGCCGAGCAGGGCTGGCCCTGGTTCCGCCGCGTGCTCTGGTCCGTGCTGCTGGGCTTTCCCCTCGTGGCCGGCGTGGCCGCACAACAGGGGCTGCTGGCCGAGGCCCGCAGCCTGCTCTACCCCGTGCTGCTCCTGCTCATGCTGCCCACGCTGGCCCTGCTGCTCAAGCTGCACCGCCGGTTCAACCGGGTCTCGGCCATGGGCATGATCCTGGGCATCGCCGTCTCCCTGGTGGCGGGCGTGCACGACTACCTGCGCATGCAGGGCCTGGTGTCGGTCATGCACACCTACTGGCTGCCCCTGGCCACGCCCATCACCCTGGCCAGCTACGGCATCGTGCTGATGCACCGCTTCGTGGAACTCACCCGCAGCACCGAAGCGCTCAACGTCGCGCTCGAGGCCCGCGTGGGCGAGCGCACCGAGGCACTGCTGGCCGCCAACGCCGCCAAGGGCCATTTCCTGGCCGCCGCCAGCCACGACCTGCGCCAGCCCGTGGCCGCGGTGGGCCTGCTCTCCAGCCTGCTGCGCGACCGCCTGCGCGACAGCCCCCTGCAAGGCATGACCGTCAAGCTGATGGAAGCCGTGCGCGCCATGGAAGGCCTGCTCAACGGCCTGCTCGACCTCTCCCGCCTGGATGCCGGCGCCATCAAGCCGCACTGGCAGGCCGTCGACCTGCACACCATGCTGCGCGGCATCCTCAGCCACGAACAGGAGGCCGCCAGCCTGCGGGGCCTGAGCCTGCGCGTGCACCCGACCCGCGCCGTGGCCTGGTCCGACCCGGTGCTGCTGGAGCAGATGGTGCGCAACCTGGTGGGCAACGCCCTGCGCTACACCCAGCGCGGCGGGGTGCTGGTGGGTGTGCGCCACCGTGGCGAACACCTGCTGATCCAGGTGTGGGACAGCGGCCAGGGCATCGCCGAGGCCGACCAACAGCGCATCTTCGAAGACTTCGTCCAGCTGGGCAACCCGGAGCGCAACCAGGCCAAGGGGCTGGGCCTGGGGTTGGCCATCGTGCAGCGCGCCGCCCGGCTCATGGCCTGCGAGCTGACCCTGCGCTCGCGCCCGGGGATGGGCTCTTGCTTCAGCATCAAGGTGCCGATGGCCCAGGGCCGCCAGCACCACGACGGCTACATGAGCGAGCACATCGCGACCATGCCGCCCAAAGTGGCCCGGCCCCTGGCCGATCGCCACATCGTCCTGCTCGACGACGACGAAATCCTGCGCCACGCCTTGCGCGAACAGCTGCGGGCCTGGGGCGCCCACGTGAGCGAAGTCGGCTCGCTGGAGGACCTGGAAGAGCTGCTGCAGCGCATCATGTCGGTCGACGTGCTGCTGACCGACCACCGCCTGCAAGACGGCAACGGCCTGCAGGCCATCCACATGGCGCGGACCCTGCACCCCCGGCTGCCCGCCGTGGTCATCACCGGGGACACCGGCTCGGTGCCCTTGCAGCAGCTGCAGGCCAGCGGCGTGCCCGTGCTGCACAAGCCCTTCCGGGCCGAAGTCCTGCTGCTGGCGATCCGACACCAGCTCTCAGAGGGCTGAGCCTCGGCGGCACCTGGGCCGACCGCTGGTGGCGCCACGCGCAAGGCCTCAGCTCAAAGCCTCACTTCACCCAGGTGTTCATCTGCATGATCGGCAACATGACCGACATCACGATGAGCATCACCACCAGGCCCATGACCACGATGAGCAGGGGCTCCAGGATGGTGGCGATGGCCAGCGCCCGGCGCTGCACCTCGGTGCTCAGCTGGTTGGCGGCCCGCTGCAGCATCAGCGGCAGCTGACCGGTCTGTTCGCCCAGGCGGGCGAACATCGACAACAGCCCGGGGAAGCGCTTCTTGGCGCCCAGTGCCGAGGCCAGCGGGGCGCCTTCGCGCACCTGCACCAGGGCTTCCAGCGCGTCGGCGCGCATGGCCCGGTTGGAGAGCGTCTCGGCCGCGGCCTGCAGGGCCTTCAGGATGGGCACCCCCGAGCCGGCCAGCATGGCCAGCGTGCCGGCAAAGCGCGCCGCGTTGTAGCCGCGCGAGAGCCTGCCGATCAGCGGCAGCCCCAGCCAGAAGGCGTCGAAGCGCTGGCGGAAGCCCTCGTTGCGCCGCGCCAGCATCAAGCCACTGAAGCCCGCGGCCAGCACCAGCCCGAGCAACCAGCCCCAGCCACGCATGAAGGCGCTCAGGCCCAGCATGATCTGGGTGAGCAGGGGCAGGGCCCGTTTGCTGCTGGTGAACACCTGCGCCACCTGCGGCACCACGAACACCAGCAACGCCACCACGATCACCACCGCAAACAGCGAAACGATGGCCGGGTAGAGCGTCGCCCCGATCAGCTTGGCCTTGAGCGCCTGCTGCTCTTCCAGGTCGGTGGCCAGCTTGTCGAGCACGATGCCCAGCTGGCCGCTTTGCTCGCCGGCCGCCACCACACCGCGGTAGACGTCATCGAACTCGCGCGGCGAGCCGCTCAAGGCCTGCGCAAAGGGGGCGCCTGCGTTGACCTCGGCCCGCAGGTGCGAGACGAGCTCGCGCTGGCGCGGGTCTTCGGCTTCGTCGGCCAGGGCCGTGAGCGCGCGCTCCAGCGGCAGACCGGCCACGACCAGGCCCGAGAGCTGGCGCGTCCAGATCGCCAGCGCCGAGGCGTTGAAGACCTTGCGCACGAAGAACTGCGCCGAGCCGCCGCCCTGCGCCTCGTTCACCAACACGGTGTCCACCTTGAGCGGCACCATGTTCTGCGCGCGCAGCTGGCTCCGGGCGGATTTGGGGTTGTCGGCCTCGACCAGGCCATGGATGGTCTTGCCGCTGGCGTCCAGCGCCTCGAAACGGTAGGCGGGCATGGTGGCGCGGCCTTATTCGCGGGTGACCCGCAAGACCTCTTCCAGCGAGGTCACGCCTTCGGCCACCAGGCGGTCGCCATCGTCGCGCATGGTCTTCATGCCGTTGAGCTGGGCGTGCTCGAAGAGCTTGGCCTCGGCCGCCTGGGCGTGGATCAGGGCCCGGATCTCATCGTCGGCCACCATGAGTTCATACACGCCGGTGCGGCCCTTGTAGCCGCTCATGCCGCACTCCTTGCAGCCCACCGGGTGCCACTTGCCGCCGCCGTCCTGGCGCTTGCAGTGCACACACAGCTTGCGCACCAGGCGCTGGCCCAGCACGCCCAGCAGCGAGCTCGACAGCAGGAAGGGCTCGATGCCCATGTCGGTCAGGCGGGTGACGGCGCTGGGCGCGTCGTTCGTGTGCAGCGTGGCCAGCACCAGGTGCCCGGTGAGCGAGGCCTGCACGGCAATCTGCGCCGTCTCGAAGTCGCGTATTTCACCGATCATGATCACGTCCGGGTCCTGGCGCAGGATGGCGCGCAGGGCCTTGGCGAAGGTCAGGTCGATCTTGGCGTTGACCTGCGTCTGGCCGATGCCCGCCAGCTCGTACTCGACCGGGTCTTCCACGGTGAGCACATTGGTGGTGGCGGCATCGACCGTGCTCAGCCCCGCGTACAGCGTGGTCGTCTTGCCCGAGCCCGTGGGGCCGGTGACCAGCACGATGCCATGGGGCTGGCGCAGCAGGCGCTTGAACTTGTCCAGCGACTCGCCGCTCATCCCCAAGGATTCGAGCGTGAACTTGTGGGCGTCGCCCTTGTCCAGGATCCGCAGCACGGCGCGCTCGCCATGGGCGGAAGGCAGGGTCGAGACCCGCACATCGACCGCACGGCCACCGATGCGCAGGCTGATGCGACCGTCCTGCGGCAGGCGCTTCTCGGAGATGTCGAGCTCGGCCATGATCTTCAGGCGGGAGATCAGCGCGGCATGCAGCGCCTTGTTGGGCTGCACCACTTCGCGCAGCGTGCCGTCCACCCGAAAACGCACGGCAGAAGACCGCTCGTAGGGCTCGATGTGGATGTCGGAAGCGCCGTCCTTCGCAGCCTGCGTGAGCAGGGCGTTGAGCATGCGGATGATGGGCGCGTCGTTGCTGGATTCGAGCAGGTCTTCCACCGCGGGGAGGTCCTGCATCATGCGGGAGAGGTCCACCGCCGACTCGACCTCGCCGACCACCGCGGCCGCGCTGCCCTCACCGGCCGAGTAGGCCGCCGAGATACGCTGGGCCAGGCTGTCGGCCGGCTCGCGCTCGATGGCGTTCACCACATACAAACGCATCACCTCGGAGAGCGCCTGCGGCGACACGGACTCGCTGGCCCACAGGATGGCGCGCTCGCCATCGCTCTCCAGCAAGACGCTGTGCGCCTTGGCGAAGGCATAAGGAAGGGGGTGGCGTGCGCCCATGCTGCGTCTCCCTGCCTTACTTGGCCGAGGCCGGGGCCACAGGCACGGGTGCAGGCACCGGCACCAGCTTGGGCACATAGCCCGATCCGGCCGGCATCACCACATTGGGCTGGGGCGCGTTGGGGTCGTCCAGCGGCTGGCGCACCGAGGGCATGCTCAACTCATTGCTGAGCTTGAGCGGGTCCATCTCGGGCGCGCTGTTGACCTTGTTCAGCACGGTGCTGGGCTCAGGCTGGGTGCCGGCCTGCTTCTGGCGCATGAAGTCGTAGCGGTCCAGCGTGATGCGGTTGCTCTCGTCCTGGTTGCGGATCACCACCGGGCGCAGGAAGACCATCAGGTTGGTCTTCTTGCGCGACCGCTGGCGGCTCTTGAACAGGTTGCCGATCACGGGGATGTCGGCCAGCACGGGCACCTGGCTGTCGCCGTTGCTGAAGTCGTCCTTCAGCAGACCGCCCAGCACCAGGGTGGCGCCATCGTCGATCACAACCGTGGTCTCGATCGAGCTCTTGTTGGTGGTCAGGCCTGTGGTGGAGCTGGTGGTCGAGCTGTCGACCGACGAGTTCTCCTGGAAGACGGTCATGCGCACCGTGCCGCCTTCGCCCACCTGCGGGCGCACACGCAGGGTCAGGCCCACGTCCTTGCGCTCCACCGTGGTGAAGGGGTTGACCGTGCCCGAGCTGGTCGACGACGAATTGGTGTACGAGCCCGTCACGAAAGGCACGTTCTGGCCCACGACGATCTTGGCCTCTTCGTTGTCCAGCGCAATCATGTTCGGCTTGGACAGCACGTTGCCATCGGCATTCGTTTCGAGGAAGCTGGCCAGGGCGCCCAGGCTGTAGGTGCCGTCGGCCAGCTTGTGTGCGAAGCCGATGTTCAGGCCGGACACGCTGGCGGCCGTCGAGGTAGAGGCCCCGATCAGGCTGAACAGCCCGGCCACACTGCCCTGAGCCAGGTTGGTGCCCGCGGCCACCACATTGCTGCTGCCCAGGCCACCGGCCCACTGGAAGCCGGCCGCGGCCAGCTTGCTCTCGCTGACCTCGACGATCATGGCCTCGATGTAGATCTGGGCGCGGCGGCCATCGAGCTGGTCGATCACGGCGCGCAGCTGGCGGTACAGCGCATCGGTGGCCGTGATGATGAGGGAGTTGGTGCTCGGATCGGCCTGGATGAAGCCCCCCGTGGAGGGCTGGGCCGACGCGCCCACCGGCGCGGTCGATTGCGACGAGCTGCCACCGCTGCTGGAGGAGCTGCCCGTGTTCAGGCCCTGGCCCGTGCTCGACGTGGGCAGACCACTGCTTCCCGAGGCGCCACCACCGCTGGACGCCCCGCCGCTGGCACTGCCACCTGCGCCGGGGAAGGACGCCCGCAGCACCTGGGCCAGCTTGATGGCATCGGCGTTGCGCAGGTAGACCACGTGGATGCCGCTGCCGCCCAGGCCGCTGGTGCCCGGCCGATCCAGGCGCTGGATGAGGCTGCGGACCAGGCTCATGCGCGCCGCATTCGGGGCGCGCACCATCAGGGTGTTGGTGCGCGGGTCGGACAGGACCATCGTGGTCCCGGTGCCCCCCGCTGTACCGGGTGCCGCGTTCGAGGCCGCCCCACCACCATCGGCCAGCTTCTGGATCACCGGGGCCAGGTCGGAGGCGATGGCGTATTGCAGCGGGATGGCCTCCATGTCGGTGGCCATGGGCACGTCGAGCGCCGTGATCATCTGCGCGATGCGCTTGAGGTTGTCGGCGTAGTCGGTGATCACCAGGGTGTTGGTGCCGGCGTTCGCGTTGATGGTGTTGTTCGGGCTGATCAGCGGGCGCAGCACCGTGACCAGGTTGTTGGCGCTTTCGTACTGGATGCGGAAAATCTGCGTCAGGACCTGGTCGCCCGAGCGCTTGACCGCTCCCACGTCGACCGTGCCGGTCTGCAGCTTGGCTTCGGCTTCGGGCACGATCTTGAGCAGGCCGGCGACCTCGACCACGCTGAAACCCTGTCCGCGCAACGCAGCCAGGAAGTTCAGGTAGGCCTCACGGGGCGTGAGCGGCTGCTCGCTGTAGAGCGTGATGCTGCCCTTGACGCGAGGGTCCACCATGATCTGGCGGTCCATGATCGCGGCCATGGCCCGGGCCACGCCCTCGACCTCGGCATTGACGAAGTTCAGCGTGACCGAGGGCACGGCCTTCTCCGCGCGCTTGGCGGTCGCGGCCGCCGGCGCGGCATGCGCCAGGCCCACGGCAGGCAGGAGGCCACCCGGGCCGAAACCAAGCGCCAGGGCCGTGACCAGCGCCGTGGCGCGGGGACGAGTCAACAGGTGATGGGTGCGCATGCCTTATCCGATCGAAATGACTGAACGGTCGCCCGTGCGGCGGCCGATGATGTTCAACAAGTTGTCGAGCGCACCGCGCTCTGCCTCGCGCGCCGTGGCCTCGCCCAGGAAGCGCAGGCCGCCCGCGCCGACTCCGCCCGTGCCGGAGAGCTGCAAGGCACCGTCCACCGTCGAGAGCGACATCTGGGCCTGGCCCTCGGCATCGCCGCGCACGTCCAGGCGGTAAGAGCCCAGGCGCTCCAGCGTGGTCACGCGGGAGGAGACGTTGTCCAGCGACACCGCCGCCTGCCCCTCGATGCGAAGGCGCCCCTGCACCCACTCGAAGGCCAGGCGTTGGGCATCGAGGCGCAGCACGCCACCCAGCTCCAGCGTGTTCCAGGGTGTGCCCAGGCCACTCAGCCAGGCCGCAGGCCAGTGACCCAGGCCCTGCATGCCCCCCATGGGTTGCGGCGCGCCCTGGTCGGGCGAGGCAAGCAGACCCAGTTCAGCCCGCACACGCCCCCAGCCTGGCTTGATCGCCAACACCACCGGGGTGGGCAGGCAGCAGTCCTGCTGCAGGCTCAGGCTCACGCCCAGGCCCTGCAGGCGCATGGTCCAGTGCAGGCGCCCAGGCAGGGCTCGGGCGTCGCGGCTGCCGGCACCACCGGTCAGCACCGCGACGGCATGGCCATTCCAGATGGTGCCCTGGGCATCGGCCAGCAGCACGCGCCCACCACTGCCGGACGCCACGGCCTGCGCCAGCCACGGCGCTGGGGCGTAGGCCACCAGGCCCAGCAAGGCACCCAGGCCTCCGCCCCACCAGCCCCAACGCCGGCCGGCCTTGCGCATGTTTTCCCAGCGCGCCACCTCCAGCGTCGACTCCAGCCAGCGGGTGGTGAGCGCACCCGCCCCCTGCATCCAGGCAGGGCTGCGGCGGGAAAAGAATGAAAAGCCAGCCATGCGCGACCTCGCCCCGCTCAGCGCGGTGCGCCTCCCGGCGCCAGGGCCAACACGATGCTGCCGGCATACAGGCCGGGCTCGACCAGCCCCAACTGGGCCTCCACCGGCCGCGCCCGGGCACCTGCCCGGACCTCGTCCAACCACGTGGCCAGGTCGGCACCCGACACCTTGCTCAGCGACACGGTCGCACGATCGCCCTGCAGACTCAGCTGCGCCCCTTTGCCCAGCCGGTCTGTCGCGGCCTTGAGTGCGGCCTCGGCCTGGGCTGGCGGCACAGGCGGGCGGCCCCGCAGGGACTCGGCCTCGCGGGCCAGGCGGCGCATGTCATCGAGCTGCGCGTCGAGCGCCTGCAGCTGCTTCGGGGCTTCGCTCAGCGTGCGCCAGGCCGGCCGGATGGCGACCAGCACCAGCAGGGTCAGCCCCAGCAGCCAGGCCGCGGCGGTGAGCAGTTGGCGCTCACGCGGGGCCATCGCGGACCAGCGTGTCTGCCATTGCTGGCGCAGGTCTTGAAGAGAAGAGGCGTCCATGGAAGTGATCGTGTCTGCGTTGTCGGGCCAGGGCCTCAGCTGCGGGGCGCGCGGCGAACGCTCAGTCGCCCCTCGGCCACGTCCAGTTGCACGCCCGTGGCGGCCAGCTTGCTGCGCAAGGCTTCGAATTCACCTGGGCCCCATCCAGCGGGTGGCAGCAAGGCCAGGCTGTTGCCGTCGTACTGCAGGCCACCGGTGGGCTGCTCGGGCGGCCAGGCCAGGGCCAGGGCGCCCATCAGGGCCTCCAGGTCGTTGTCACCCGGCTGCCCGGCCGCCGCACGCAGGGCCTCGGTTTCCTTCTGCATCTGCACGGGCGCGTCGAGCACGACCTGCACCTGCGGGTGGGCCTGCTTGAGCACCTGCACCAGTTCGGCCTTTTTGAGCCGGATCTCGCGCTGCTGGTGCCAGGCCCAGAGGTTGAGGCCCAGCACCTGGGTCACGAGCAGGGCCACCAGCCCCGCGCGGGCGGGTCGCCACTGTGGGCTCAGGAAACGGCGCCACTGGTCGTTCAGGGCATGCCGTCCCTTGCTGCGCGGCGTCAGCTCGAACTGCAGGATGTTCCACAGCGAGCGCGCAGCCTGCAAGAGGTGCTCGGCAGGGCTTTGCACCTCGACGGCGCGCCCCAGCCAGCGCTCCGCGGGCGAGGCCACGGCGGGCGTGGCAAAGAAGCGTGCCTGGGCGGGCAGCGGATCGGGCAACAGCGCGCGCGCCAGGGATCCTTGCAGCGGCCAGGTGGCCACCCCCTCGGCGGTCGACCAGGTCAGCATGGCCTCGCTGCCACCGGCGGCCTCCCCGTCGGCCCCTTCCTGGTTGTCGTGGAAATAGGCTGTGGCCGGCTCGTCGGGCCAGACCCCCGGGACCACGCGCTCCACGCGCACCTTGGCCTTTTCCAAGGCCATGAGCTGGCTGGTCAGCCAGGTGTGGTCACAGGCGGCGACCCAGGTGGGCTGGCCCGGCTTGGCCAGCGGGGCCACGGCCAGGTGGAGCTCGTCGGGGTCGACCAGCAGTGCCTCCTCCAGCATGCCGGCCAGGGCCGCGCGCAGGCGGGCGGCGGGGGCCTTGGGCAGGGTCAGGCGGTGCCAGCTGCTGTCTTGCGGGGTCATGACGGCCACCACGGTCTCGGCCCTGGGCAGCATGGGCGCAGGGCAACGCCCCTGTCGGCCCACCGAAGTGCCATCGGCGCTGAGCACGTAGGCATACTCCCTCGACGCCGACGAGGCGCTCGTGCCTTCGGCCTTCTCGGCATCGGCCAGCAGGCGCGCGCGCGCCGGCAGTTGAATGATGAGGATGCTCATGCCCGGTGGTGGATGTGTCGGAAAGGAAGGCCCTGCAGCCAGCTTAGGCGCTCCCGCATTGTAGGAGGCGCGAAATAGCGGCCCTTCTGGGGCGGATACCGATCTGAGGGGAGGGCTTGCCTGGGGGTCATGGCAGCCCTCCGGTCCGGGCCCCGCCCTGGTCCAGCCCCGAAAACCGGGTCTGGGAGCGCACGATCACGTCGGTGCCCACCCGCTGAACCAGGTGACGCTGCTCGATGACGTTGTCCTCCAGACGCAGGCGGCCACGCACCTCGAAGAAGTCGGAGGTCACCCGCAGTCGCCCCAGGTCCAGGCTGGTGGCCCCCAGCACCTTGAGGATCTCGGACGGGTCTTTGAAGGCGCTGCGCTGACGGGCCTGCACCAGGCGCTCGGCCGTGCCCAGGTCCATCTTGTCCACCACGGCGGCGATGACCTCCTTGGGCGCGGTGTTGACGTTCACTCCCGAGGCATCGGGCAGCAAGGTCAGGTAGGGCCGCAGGCGCTCCACGGTGCCAGCGTCCAGGCCCAGCCAGGTCAGCTGGTCCATGGACTGCGGCATCAGCGGTGCCGCGTTCAGCGCCTGTTCGCCCCCCAGTTTGGCCAGCACGGCCGCATCCGAGGCCTGCTGGGCCAGCCAGGCCTTGCGGTAGGCCTGGGCCACACCATCGGCCAGCGATGGCGACAGGCTGGTGTACTCGCACAGCCGGCGCAACACGTTCAGCTCCTTCGGGTCAACCTCGCCATTGGCGTCGATCAGGTTGCGCAGGTTGTAGTGAGCGGTCACATCGTCGACCTTGCCCGACAGGAAGGCCTCGGGCGCGTCATCGGTGTTGTCCTTGTCCGACGCCAGGAACGTCGACAGCCGGGCCTCGGCCAGGGGTGTGGCCCAGGCCTCGCCCAGGTGGTCGGCCCCGCCGTTGCGCACGTCTTCCTTCAGAATGAGGCGGGCCCAGTCCAGCGCGCCCACCAGCACCCATTGCGCCTGGGTCCGCACACGCTCGGCCCCCTCGACCTGCACGGCCCGCCATTGCTGCCAGACCATGGTCGCCGACAGGGTCGCCACCAGCGTCACGATGACCATGGCCATCAGCAAGGCGGCGCCGCGCTGTCTGGCGGGCCGGTCGGCCAGGCGAAGCCGGGTTCGGGACAAGGGAGGGGGGCTCATGGCTTCGGACCTCAGTTCGGCTGGGGCGCCAGCATGACATCGCGCTGGACATTGCCGGGCAGGCCGCTGCGCTCATCCAGGGTGAGCGACAGGCGAATGGCCTCGGGCAACAGCACCCTCGCCGTGCTGCCTGTCCCTGCGGCCACGTTGCCGGAAGACTGGCAGTTGCTCAGTGAGCCGCCGCGGAAACAGTAGACCTGCCATTGCACAAGACCCGACAAGGCGGTCAGTGTGCCGGCCTCGCGCCCCTGCAAGGTGTAGGAGCGCTGCCACTGCGTGCGCAGATCGCCCACCCGGCTGACCACCGGGCTGGCCCAGCGCAGCCAGCGACCATCACGAGACACCCAGGTCACCACGATCACGCCCGACTGGGCCTTGCGGGTCAGGCGCAGCGCACCGCCATCGAATGCCAGGCCCGGCACCACCTGCGTGTCCAGCACCTGGGCCATGTCGGCTTCCCATTGCGTCATGACCGACTGCAGGCGCAGGGTCTCCTTCAGCTTGCCATCGGCCACCTCGCGCGCACGCCCGATGGCGTCCATGCCCTTCCAGGCGGTGGCGGCCAGCACAGACAGGATGAGCAGCGACACCAGCACCTCCACCAGCG
>NZ_JAIZVX010000238.1 GCF_021768455.1 Aquabacterium sp.
GGCGGCGCAGCAGCGCGCGCATCCCCTTGGGGGCGGGGCCATCTGCGAGGCCCCGCCAGTCCGCATCACCGAGCAGGCCACAGCTGTAGCGCCGCCCCGCATCCGACCAGCGCAGGGCCTTGCAAGCCCCCGTCAGCCGCCGGCTCACCAGCACGCCCACGGGGCAAGGCTCGGCCAGGCAGCACACGCCACAGCCATTGCAGGGCTGGCCTTCGGGCGGCTTGGGCGGGGCCTCGGGATGGATGTGGATGACGCGCGGCACCCCGCCAGCATAGGCCAGCGCCCATGGCTGTGCCCCTCCGGGCTGCGCGGCCCGCCCAGGTTTGCGACAATCACGGGATGAACACCGCCGCCACCCCTCAAGCCGACCTGCCGGTCGACCAGTACATGAGCGCCGTGGGCCAGGCCGCCCGCGTGGCCGCCACCACCATGGCCGCCTCCAGCACCGCGCTGCGCAACAACGCGCTGCTGGCGCTGGCCGGCCAGATCCGCGCCCACGCAGGCGAGCTCAAGGCCCGCAACGAGGCCGATGTGATGGCCGCCGAAAACAATGGCCTCTCGGCCCCCATGGTCGACCGCCTGCGCCTGACGGACAAGGTCATCGCCACCATGGCCGAGAGCTGCGAACAGGTCGCGGCCCTGCCCGACCCGGTCGGCGAGATCACCCACATGCGCCGCCGCCCCACCGGCATCAGCGTGGGCCAGATGCGCGTGCCCATCGGCGTCTTCGGCATGATCTACGAGAGCCGCCCGAACGTGACGATCGAAGCCGCCTCGCTGGCCATCAAGAGCGGCAACGCCTGCGTGCTGCGTGGGGGCTCCGAGGCCATCCACTCCAACCTGGCGCTGTGGAAGCTGGTGCAGGCCGCCCTCACGCAAGTGGGCCTGCCCGCCAATGCCGTGCAGCTGGTGCAGACGACCGACCGCGCCGCCGTGGGCCAGCTGATCACCATGCCGCAGTTTGTGGACGTGATCATCCCGCGTGGTGGCAAGGGCCTGATCGAGCGCATCAGCGCCGAGGCCCGCGTGCCCGTCATCAAGCACCTCGATGGCAATTGCCACACCTATGTCGACAGCGAGGTCGACCTGGCCCTGGCCGTGAAGGTGACGGACAACGCCAAGACGCAGAAATACAGCCCCTGCAACGCCACCGAGTCGCTGCTGGTGCATGCCGCGCAGGCCGCCGCCTTCCTGCCGCTGATCGGCAAGGTGTTCGCCGACAAGGGGGTGGAAATGCGCGCCGACGCCCGCGCCAAGGCCATCCTGAGCGATGTGCCGGGCGCGCAGGTGGTCGATGCCACCGAGCAGGACTGGTTCGAGGAGTACCTCGCCCCGGTCATCGCCATCAAGGTGGTGGACTCGCTCGATGAGGCCATCGCCCACATCAACCGTTATGGCTCGCACCACACCGATGCCATCCTCACCACCAACCACCCCAACGGCATGCGCTTCATCCGCGAGGTGGACTCCAGCAGCGTGATGATCAACGCCTCCACGCGCTTCGCCGACGGCTTCGAGTACGGCCTGGGCGCCGAGATCGGCATCAGCACCGACAAGTTCCACGCCCGTGGCCCGGTGGGCCTGGAGGGCCTGACCTCGCTGAAGTACGTCGTGCTGGGCCAGGGCGAAGTGCGCGGCTGAGCCACATCCCTTCATGCTGGACTTGAACGCCACCAACGTGGCCTTGATGCTGCTCGCCTCTGCGTCGGCCGGCCTGGTCGATGCCATCGTGGGAGGCGGCGGCCTCATCATGGTGCCGGCCCTCTTCGGGCTCTTTCCGCAGGCGGTTCCGGCCACGCTGCTGGGCACCAACAAGGCGGGCGCGATCGCCGGCACGGCCTGGTCCGCCTGGCAGTACGCCCGGCGTGTGAAACTGCCCTCGGCCCGCCTGCTGGGCGCCTTCGCGGCCACCATGGCCGGCAGCATGTTCGGCGCCTGGCTGGCCACGCGGGTCTCGGCCACGGGCTTTCGCGCAGCGCTGCCCTTCGTGCTGGCCGCCGTCTGGGCCTACACCCTGTGGCGCAAGGACCTGGGGCACGCCCACACCCCACACTGGTCGCCGGGCACCGAAACCCTGATCGCCACGGCAATTGGCGGCGCCATCGGCCTGTATGACGGCGTGTTCGGCCCCGGCACGGGCAGCTTCTTCGTGTTCGCGCTGGTTCGCCTGCTGGGCTGGGATTTCCTCCACGCCAGCGCCGCCGCCAAGCGCCTGAACCTGGCCACCAACGCCGCGGCCCTGGCGTGGTTCATCCCGCATGGCCACGTCGTCTGGGCCCTGGCCTTGCCCATGGCCCTGGCCAATGTGGCCGGCAGCTCGGTCGGCACGCGCCTGGCGCTCAAGCACGGAGCAGGCTTCGTGCGCATCGCCTTCCTGATCGTGGTGGGCGCGCTGATCTGCAAAACGGGGTTTGACGCATGGCGGGTGTGAGCCCAGCCGACACCGTCGTGCCTCAGGGCATGGGGCCCGTGTAAGGCCGCCACCCCACACTGCCCGCATTCAGGCTCTGGATGAAGAGCCTGCCATCGGCCTCGGTGGCGGCGGTGGTCTCGGGATAGGCGCCGGAGGGATCCTGCAGGTCGTCCAGGATGTGGCCCTGCTCGTCGAAGGCGATCACGTGGCCATAGGGCTTGGGCACCGGCCACAGGGCGCGCGGCAGGCGCAGGGTGACGCTGCGCACGATGGGGTGGTGGTCGGCAAAATCCAGCACCGGGCTGCGCGGCTTGGTCAGCCCCACCCAGAAGCGACCGTTCTGGCCAGCCGTGAGGTTGTCGGGGTAACCCGGCAGGTTGTCGATCAGCACGCGGGCTGCGCCCTGCTGCATGGCCTGGGCAAGAGTGGGCACGCCCTTGTCACCCTGGGCGGTGCGCACCACCGAGAGTCGGGCCAGGTCCAGCTGGAGGATGCGGTAGGTGCCTGTCTCCGACAGCAGCAGTCGCCGGCCATCGGCCGACATGGCCAGGCCATTGGGAAAACACAGTCCCTGCAAGGCCACGCGCGAGAGGCGGGTGAGTGGATCGACCGCGATCAGGCGACCGGTGCAGCTGTGCTCCAGGATGTCGAGCACGCTGGCCTCGAAGGTACTGCCCAGGGCTTGAGCGCCAAAGCGGCGCGAGGCGTCGGTCAGCCAGATGGTGCCCTGGGGGGCCACCTTCACGGCGTCGGCAAAGCGCACGGGGTCGTCCGGCACCGGATGCTGCACGGTGGCCAGCAGGGTTTCGACCTCGGCCCGCGGCCCCTCACCACGCACGCGCAGCAGGCCCTTGAAGGCATCGGCGATCAGCAGGCGGCCTTCGGCGTTGCGCTGGACGTAAAACATCTAT
>NZ_JAIZVX010000132.1 GCF_021768455.1 Aquabacterium sp.
GGCATTGACAGGGCGCAAAAGAATGCCCAGCATGATACTGGCCGTATATTGCAGAGTTAATGTAATATCGCCGCCGTTGACGCAGATCGCCCCTCGTTTGTGCCGGGCGATCAGGACCATGCCAGCCGTCGGCCGTGGTCGTGTAACGCCACCCGCCATCCCACACGCCTGCTGCAGGAGTCGCCATGAGCCAGCGTCCGCTTTCCGCCTTCTTGCCTCTTGCCCTTCGGGCGTGGTGTCGCCCGGTCATGCTGGCTGGCCTGTTGGGGGCGTCGCTGCCTGCCTGGGCCGACAAGGTCGTGGCCGGTGTGCGTTTCGATGGCGAGCAGATGCTGGCTGGGCAGGCGCTGCAGCTCAACGGCGCCGGCTTGCGCGTGAAGATGATCGTGAAGGTCTACGCCGTCGGGCTGTATGCGCCGCAGCATGCGTCGATGCCGCAGGACATGCTGGCGATGCCAGGGCCGAAAAGCCTGCGCATCGTCCTGCTGCGTGACGTGACCGTGGCACAGCTCAACGAGGCACTGGTGAACGGCATGCGGGCCAATGCCAGCGAAGCCGAGCTGGCCGGGCTGGACGCGCGGCT
Source organism: Aquabacterium sp. (assembly GCF_021768455.1). Taxonomy (GTDB): domain Bacteria; phylum Pseudomonadota; class Gammaproteobacteria; order Burkholderiales; family Burkholderiaceae_C; genus Aquabacterium. Next base: position 584 of record NZ_JAIZVX010000132.1, read on the forward strand.
CTCCGCGTTCGAGGCCGCGATCACGCGGGGTGGTGACGCCCAAAAGGGCAATCTGATCCAGATCGATTACCTGCCGGAATCGGGCACACGCCTGAGCATGGGGCAGCGGGTGCTCACGCAGCCCGACATCCCTGGCGAGGATTTTTACCGTGCGCTCCTGCGCATCTGGTTGGGTGACAAACCCTCCGACAGCGGCCTCAAGCGCGACCTGTTGGGTGGCGCCTGAGGCAAGGCTCAGTTCAGCACTTGATGCCCATGTGCAGGGCCACGACGCCCCCGGTCATGTTGTGCACGTCCACGTGGCCGAAGCCGGCGGTCTTCATCATCGCCTTGAGCGTGGCCTGGTCCGGGTGCATGCGGATGGACTCGGCCAGGTACTGGTAGCTGGCGGCGTCGCCCGCCACGAGTTGGCCGATCTTGGGCAGGATCTTGAACGAGTACCAGTCGTAGACCTTCTCGAGCGGCTTGGCCACCTTGGAGAACTCCAGCACCAGCAGGCGGCCACCGGGCTTGAGCACGCGGTTCATCTCGGCCAGGGCCTTGTCCTTGTGCGTCATGTTGCGCAGGCCAAAGGCCACGGTGACGATGTCGAACGTGCCCGTGGGGAAGGGCAGTTGCTCGGCATCACACAGTGTGGTTGGCAGGATCACCCCGCTGTTGAGCAGGCGGTCGCGGCCCGTGCTGAGCATGGCCTCGTTGATGTCGGTGTGCACCACGGTGCCAGTGGGGCCTACGCGCTTGGCAAAGGCCTCTGAGAGGTCGCCCGTGCCACCGGCGATGTCGAGCACCTTGTGGCCTTCCCGGGCACCGCTGGCTGCGATCGTGTAGGTCTTCCACAAGCGATGCAGGCCCATCGACATCAGGTCGTTCATGACGTCGTACTTGTTGGCCACCGAGTCGAAAACGCCGCGCACGCGCTGTGCCTTCTGGGACTCGTCAACCTGCTGGAAACCGAAATGTGTGCTGCTCATGGTGCGAGTTTAATCTGCGTGGGGAGCCGAAAACGGCGTCAGGGCGCGGGCGCAGGCCATGGCGCTGGCCCAGGCCCACTGGAAGTTGTAGCCACCGAGCCAGCCGGTCACGTCGACCACCTCGCCGATGAAGTGCAGGCCAGGGATCCGCTGGCTTTCCATCGTGCGGGAGCTGAGTTCGCGCGTGTCGACGCCGCCGGCCGTGACCTCGGCCTTGGCATAGCCTTCCGTGCCGTGAGGCAGCAACTGCCAGGCATTGGCGGATTGGCCCAGGGTGTCGAGGTCCTTGTCCTTGAGTTCGGCCAGCGCGGCTTCTGGCTGCAGGGCTGGGGCCTGTCCGGCGATGAGGGCGAGCCAGGTCTGGGCCAGGCGCTGCGGCACGGCTTCGCCCAGTGAAGTGGCCCATTGGGTCGACAGTTGCTTGCGTGAGCCGGCCTTGGCCTGTTTCAGGGCCGTGGCCAGGTCGCGCTGAGGAGCGAGGTTGAGCGTGAGGGGCTGCCCGGCTTGCCAGAAGCTGGAGATCTGCAGGATGGCGGGGCCACTGAGGCCGCGGTGGGTGAAGAGCAGGTCTTCCAGAAAGTGCGCGTCGCCCGCCTTCTTGCGCTTGCCGCCCAGGCCTTCCGGCAGGGGCACGCTGACCTCCACTTCGAGCGAGATGCCAGCCAGCGGGACGAAGGGGGCCCAGACCTGCGGGTCGAAGGTGAGGGGCACCAGCGCCGGGCGCAGGGGCACCACACGGTGGCCGAGTTGGGCCGCCAGCCTCTGACCGAAGTCGGTGGCGCCGATTTTCGGGATGGAGGGGCCTCCGGTGGCCACCACCACCTGGTGGGCCTTGATCAAGCCCTGGTCGGTGTCGAGTTCGAATCGGGCCTGGCCCTCCGCGGCGCCGGCCTGAGGGCGCACGGCGCGGACACCACAGGGCTGCCAGCGCGTCACGCCACCGGCTTCGCATTCCTTCAGCAGGACCTGGATGATGTCCTCGGCGCGGTGGTCGCAAAAGAGCTGGCCTTTGTGTTTTTCGTGCCAGCGCACGCCGTGCTGCTCGATCAGGCCGATGAAGTCGGCCGGGGTGTAGCCCGCCAGGGCCGAGCGGCAGAAATGCGGGTTCTCGCTCAGGAAGTTGGCAGGGGTGGCGTCCCGGTTGGTGAAGTTGCAGCGCCCGCCGCCCGAGATGCGGATCTTCTCGGCCACCTTGGGGGCGTGGTCGAGCACCAGCACCTTCAGGCCGCGCTGGCCCGCTACCCCCGCACAAAACAGACCGGCCGCACCTGCGCCGATCACCACCACGTCGTAAACAGTCATGGGGGGGATTGTCGCCGCTGTGGGCCAGGCTCAGCGAGGCGTCAGGCCCAGGGGGCGGCGAGGCGGGCATGCCTTGGGGTCGCCGGCAGCTGCCGCTTCGGCGGGCGTAGCGCGGTGGGGCGGGATCTGGCTGGCTTCGGCCAAGGCCAGGTCTGCGCGCTGAATGGCTTCGGGCAGGGCCTCGCCAGCCTGCATCTGCACGACCCCGAAGCTCAGGCTCAGCAGCGGCTGCCCCTGCGAGCCGCGCTCGCGGTCGACATGGCGCACCATGCGCTGGGCCACGTGCAGGGCGTCGTCGATGGAGGTGTCGGGCAGCAGGGCGATGAACTCGTCCCCACCCAGTCGGCCCACGATGTCTCGGCTTCGCAGCATCTTGCGGGCGCTGCTGGCGACCAGCTTCAGTGCTTCGTCGCCCGCGGCGTGGCCCCGGGTCTCGTTCAGTTGCTTGAAGTGGTCGATGTCGAAGCGCATCAGGGCCGCGCGGCCCGGGGTGCAGAGTTTCAGGGTCTGCTCGGCCATGTCGTTGAAGTGCCGACGGTTGGGGACCTGGGTGAGCATGTCCACATCGGCCAGCACGCGCAGCTGGCGGTGGGACTCGCGCAGGTCCTGCTCGGTGCGCTCGTAGGTGAGCAGCAGGCACATGTAGACCGAAAACATCACTCCGATGACCAGGCCGAGCAGCACCACGGGCTGCTGGATCACGTTGGGATCGCTGACCGGCACGCCCCAGTGGCCCATGGCCGAGGTCAGGCGCGGCACCTGGATCAGGGCCCCCAGCACCAGGAAGAGCAGGACGGCCTTGAGGTAGGGGCTCTGACGCCAGTCCCGGATGGATTGCACCTGCCAGGTCGTGTAGAGGTAGCAGCCAATGTTGAACAGGCTGAACACGGCCACGCGGGCCGCCACATTCTGCGCGTCGTGGAACCACACCATGGCGTAGACGCTGGCCCCGGCCAGGGGCAGGACCATGTCGACCCAGTCGGCGGTGGGGAAGCTGCTGCGGGCATAAAAGCGCCGCATGCCCGCCAGCATGGTCAGGGGCCATTGCAGGGAGAGCAGCACCGACAGGGGCAGGGCCCAGGGGCTGGCGTCCTTGAGGTAGAGGCAGGCGGCGCCCAGCATGTTGAGCCACTGGGCGGCGGTCCACCACCAGTAGCCCTGGTAGGTGCGCTGACTCAGCCCCACCAGGGTCATGATCGCCGCCGCGGTGGCCAGGATCAGGCAGACCAGCAGGGTGAGGGTGGGCAGGTGCAGGTGGTCGAGGGCGGGCATCGTGGTGGGTGTGGAAGGCGCCACGGAAGGAGGCCTGCAGGGCAGGGCGGAACTCGGCCACAATGCGGCGCGATGCCATGCCCCCCATGCATCCGCGCAGATTGTGCGGCGCCGGGGCGGGTGTGGCTACCCCGTGAACACCTGGGGCGTCCTGGTGCGACCAAGCCGGGCGCGCTCCGCTCTTTTGCAGGAGAAGCAGACATGGCCATGGACGTGGTGGATTTTGAGATCAAGGGTGCCGAGATGCAGTTCGTCGAAGTCGAACTCGACCCCGGCGAGGCGGCGATCGGCGAGGCCGGCAGCATGATGTTCATGGACGCCGGCATCGAGATGGACACCGTGTTTGGCGATGGCGCCAAGCAGTCTGGCGGCTTCTTCGGCAAGCTGATGGGCGCCGGCAAGCGCCTGATCACGGGTGAAAGCCTGTTCACCACGGTCTACACCAACCAGGGATCCGGCAAGAAGCGTGTGGCGTTTTCTGCACCTTACCCCGGCAAGATCCTGCCCATGAACCTCTCCCAGTTGAGGGGTACGCTGATCTGCCAGAAGGATTCTTTCCTGTGTGCGGCCCGTGGGGTGTCGCTGGGCATCGCCGTGCAGCAAAAGCTGGGCACCGGCTTTTTCGGCGGTGAGGGCTTCATCATGCAGAAGCTCGAGGGCGATGGTCTGGCCTTCGTGCACGCAGGTGGCACGGTGGTGCGCCGTGAGTTGAAGGCCGGCGAAACCTTGCTGGTCGACACGGGCTGTGTCGTGGCCTACACCCCGACCGTGGATTTCGACATCCAGTACGTCGGCAAGGTCAAGACGGCGCTGTTCGGTGGCGAGGGCCTGTTCCTGGCCCGCCTGACGGGGCCCGGCCATGTCTGGCTGCAAAGCCTGCCGTTCTCGCGCCTGGCCTCGCGCATCTTCGCTGCCGCCCCGCAGCGTGGCGGCAGCCGGGAAGAGGGTTCTGTGCTGGGTGGATTCGGCGCTGGTGGCCTGCTGGGCTCGGTGCTGGGTGGCGACGACGAGTGAGCGCGGGCCCGCGCCCGGCTTGTCCTGCCTCAGAAGGCGGGTGGGCGCGGGCGCTTACACTCCCGGGCTTGACCGCAGGCCAGCCCACTGATGAACTTCTCCCTGTTTTCCAGCTCGCGCCGCGAGCTTGTTCGCCGACCCCTTGGCGCCATGCTGCACATCGGCCTCCTGTGGGGGCTGGTGTCCTCGACGGCCCTGGCCCAATCGGCGCCCGCCCCGCAGCACCCCATCTTTGCGCTGAATTCGCTGGACGCGACCATCAGCATCATCGACCCGGTCAGCTTCAAGGAGTTGCGCCGCGTGCCCACGGGCAAGGAGCCGCACCACCTCTACCTCTCGCCCGACGAGAAGTCGCTGCTGGTGGCCAACGCCCTGTCTGACTCGCTCACCCTGCTCGATCCCAGAACCGGACAGGTCCAGCGTGTCATCGATGGCATCTCCGACCCGTATCAGCTGCGGTTTTCGCCCGACATGAAGTGGCTCGTGACCGTGGCCAACCGCCTCGACCACGTCGACATCTACCGCTCGACGCCCAATCCGGCCGGTGGCGTGAACCTGACCCTGGCCAAGCGTGTGCCTTCGGGCAAGACGCCCAGCCACGTCTACATCGACACCCGCAGCACCGTTGCCTATGTCTCGATGCAGGACAGCGATGAGCTGGTCGCCGTCGACCTTGCCACCCAGGCGCTGCGCTGGAAGATCAAGGTCGGCAAGATGCCTGCCGACGTCTTTCTCACGCCCGATGACAAGCAGTTGCTGGTGGCCCTCACGGGTGACAGCGTGGTCGAGGTCTACGACGTGAGCGGCGCCAAGCCGGTGCTCAGCAAGCGCATCAAGACGGCCGATGGCGCCCACGCCTTCCGCGCCTGGGGTGACAAGCGCCACGTGCTGGTCAGCAACCGGGTGGCCAACACCATCAGCAAGATCGACATGCAGACCATGACCGTGGTCGACAACTATCCTGCGCCGGGTGGCCCGGACTGCATGGACTTCCTGGCCGACGGCAAGACCATCATGGTCACCTCGCGCTGGGCCCGCAAGGTGACCTTCATCGACACCACCACCCGCAAGGTGGTGCGCCAGGTGCCCGTGGGGCGTTCTCCGCACGGTGTGTGGACGCTGGACCATGCGCCGCGCCAGTGAGCCACATCGCGTAAGTGCCACCCGCGGGCCGAGCCTGGGCCGGCGCTTCAGCGTCAAGCTGGCGGTGTGCGGTCTGGCGCTGTTCGCTCTGTTGCCCCAGGGCTTTGCTGCCGCCGGCGCAGCCGTCCCGGTGGCGCCTGCCTGCGACAAGCCGGTCTACCTCACCATCGACACCGGTCACATGGGCGTGGCCCCTCTGATCGTGGACGTGCTCGCGCGGCACCATGTGAAGGCCACGTTCTTCCTCGCCAACGAGCGCACCCAGGCTGTGGAGGGTCGCCCGGAAGGCAGCACCCTCGATGCCCATTGGGCCGACTGGTGGAAGCGCCTGGCGGTGCAAGGCCATGACTTTGGCTCCCACACCTGGGATCACCTGCTCTGGCGCGCCGACGCGCAAGGCGGCTTCACCATGAAGCCCACGGCCGGCCCCCAGGCCGGAACGGTGCAGCACCTGTCTGCGGCCGAATACTGCGACCAACTGGCCCGGCCAGCCCGCCGCTTCGCCCAGATGACAGGCCAGCCCATGCGCGCGCTCTTCCGTGCACCGGGCGGCAAGACCTCGCCCGCCTTGCTGGCGGCTGCCCAGGCCTGTGGCTGGCAGCACGTGGGGTGGTCAGAGGCGGGTTTCCTGGGCGACGAATTGCCCAGTGACCGTTACCCCAACCAGCGCCTGCTGGACCAGGCCCTGCAGCGCATTCGCCCGGGCGATGTCCTCATGATGCACCTGGGCATCTGGTCGCGGAAGGAACCTTGGGCGCCCGCCGTCCTCGAACCCCTGATCGTGGGCCTGCAGGAACGGGGCATGTGCTTTGCCACCTTGCGGGAGCACCCGCGTTTTGCCCAGGTGGGGCCTGCCCCGCGCTGACCCTTTGCCCTTCCCGTTGCCACCATGCTGGACGACACGCTGATCCTGCCGCTCACGGACGCCTTTGGCCAGGCACAACAGGCCCTGTTTGAAACCGTGGTCCAACCCCTGGTCTACGCCCTGGGCTGGGGCAACCTGCTGGAAGACGCCTACACCGCCACCGGGTGGCTGCTGGTGGGCCTGATCCAGTTGCTCGTGATGTTGTGCGTGATCGCGCCCCTGCAGCGCTGGCGGCCGGCCGACCTGAACGCGCCGCGCAGCGCGGTGCGGGTCGATGTGCTCTACACGCTCATCCACCGCCTGGGCGCTTTCCGCGTGGCCATGTTCTTCTCGGTCGAGCCCCTGCTGGACATGCTCTTTGGCGAGGCCAGTGTTCACGGCATCCAGGGTATTCAGCTCGATGCCCTGATGGCCCCCTGGTGGCCTGGCATCAGCGACACGGCCTGGGCCAGTTTCGTGGTCTACCTGCTGGCCTTTGACCTGCTTGATTACTGGATCCACCGTGGTCAGCACCAGGTCGACCGCTGGTGGGCCTTGCACGCGGTGCACCACAGCCAGCGCCACATGACCATGTGGAGCGACAACCGCAATCACCTGCTGGACGATGTCCTGCGTGACGTGATCATCGCCTTCACCGCGAGGGCCATCGGCGTGCCGCCAGGCCAGTTTGTGGCCGTGGTGGCCGTGACGCAGTTGCTGGAAAACCTCTCTCACGCCAACGCGCGCCTCAGCTTCGGGTGGTTGGGCGAGCGCCTGCTGGTCGGGCCGCGCTTCCATTGGCAACACCACGGCATCGGGGTGGGCCACGAGGGCGACGCCGGGGTCGGCAGCCTGGGAGGCTGCAACTTCGCGGTGCTCTTCCCCATCTGGGACATCGTGTTCGGCACCGCCCGCTTCGACGGTCGCTTCGAGCCCACCGGCATCCGCGACCAACTCCCCGAGCATGGCGGGCGCGACTACGGGCAAGGCTTTGTCGCCCAGCAGTGGCTGGGGCTCAAGCGGCTGCTGTCGGGCGGCTGAGCCGACCCTTCCGGCCTTCGGTATGCTGGGCACATGAACGCCCGCCCGACCGAGAACCCGCCTGCCGCCTTGCCCGGTCTGCTGCCCTGGCAGACCTGTGTGGACGCCCTCTGGCGCGCATTGGCCTGCTGCCTGCATCCGCGGGTCGTGTTTCTCTCGCTTCTGCCCCTGTTGCTGGCGATGGCGGCCCTGGGTGGTCTGGCCTGGCTCTTCTGGTCGGACGCCGTGGCCGCGGTGCGGCAGGGGCTGGACGCCTGGTCGCTCAGCCTGGCCCTGCTGGCCTGGATGGACACCATCGGTGCGACCGCCTTCCGCTCGGTGCTGGCGCCCGTCATCGTGCTGATGGTTGCGGTGCCCGTGGTGGTCGTGGTGTGTCTGCTGCTGGTGGCCGCTCTGATGATGCCCGCCATCGTCCAGCTGGTTCGGTCGCGTCGCTTTCCTGGCCTGGTGTCGCGCCACGAGGCCAGCGTGTGGCAGTCCCTGTTGTGGTCTCTGGGGGCCACCCTCATGGCTTTGTTCGCGATGGTGGTGAGCTGGCCGCTGTGGTTCATCCCGCCCATGGCCATGGTCCTGCCGCCCCTGATCTGGGGTTGGCTCACTTACCGGGTCATGGCGTTCGACACCCTCTCCAACCTGGCCACCCCCGAAGAGCGCCAGGCGCTGCTGCGCGCCCACCGCGTGCCGCTCATCGGCATGGGCGTGGTCACCGGCCTGCTGGGGGCCGCGCCCTCGGCTCTGTGGGCCCTGGGTGCGCTGGCCGTGGTCATGGCGCCGCTGCTGGTGCTGGTCTCCGTCTGGCTCTACACCCTGGTGTTCGCCTTCTCCAGCCTCTGGTTCGCCCACTACCTGCTGGCGGCGCTGAACGACCTGCGGCAGCCGCCCTCAACGACCCTGCAGCCCGCCACCGTGGGCCTGCATCCACTCCCTGCTCCCCCGCATCCTTGAACGGACACCCCATGATCGGACTCATCATCATCGGCGACGAAATCCTCAGCGGACGCCGCCAGGACAAGCACCTGGCCAAGGCCATCGAGCTGTTGAACGAGCGGGGCATGGCCCTGTCCTGGGTGCGTTACGTGGGCGACGACCCTGAGCGCATCACGGCCGACATCCGCCATGCCCTGGACAGCGGCGACGTCGTGTTCTCCTTTGGCGGCATCGGCGCCACGCCCGATGACCACACGCGCGCCTGCGCCGCCCGCGCCACCGGTCGTGAACTGCGCCTCCATCCCGAGGCCGAACCGCTGATCCTGGGACGTTGCCGCCAGATCGCCGAGCAGGAGGGCAAACCCTTCGAGCCGGATTCGCCGGACACCCTCCGCCGTCTGCAGATGGGGCACTTCCCGGAGGGCGCCGAGATCATCCCCAACCCCTACAACCAGATCCCCGGCTTCAGCCTGGCGGGGCGGGTGCACTTCGTGCCGGGCTTCCCCGTCATGGCGTGGCCCATGGTGGCCTGGGTGCTGGACACCCTGCACCCCGCGCTGCACGGCACAGGTCGCCAGGCCGAGAAGGCGGTGGTGGTCTACGGCGCCATCGAATCCGTGCTCACGCCGCTGATGGTCGAGATCGAGGCGCACTTCGCGCCGGTCAAGGTGTTCAGCCTTCCGAGCGTCGACCACCCGGTGCACGGGCGCCACATCGAGCTGGGCGTCAAGGGCCCTTCCGACGTGGTGGATGCGGCCTTTGAGGACATGATGCTGGGCTTGTCCCAACTTGGTGCAAAGACGGGCCCCGTGTCGGTGCGCTGACTGCTTCCACCAAAAAGTGAACCAATGTGGTGCATTTTGGTGCCGCAGGCAAGGTGATGACAGCTTTGTTCGGGGTGCTGAGCCCGATCCTGACGCGTTTGGGTGCGTGGTGCGGGCAGGCCGACTACCCGCTTCGGTGCAGGGCTTGTGCCGTGTGTGCCATGGATCGGCGGTCTCGCCGTGCGCCATGACTTGATCTCGCAGCGCTGGCGGCACGGATTCTGCTATTACACTTCGCCCTGTTTCTGATCTGGAAACAGACCACCCTTTCTTCTCGCATTCATTAAGCCTTCTGCTAGGAGCACCTGATGGCCAACAAGACCGTCGCCGACGTGATGAAGCTGGTGAAGGACAACGAAGTCAAGTTCGTTGATTTCCGCTTCACCGACACCCGCGGTAAAGAACAGCACGTGACCGTGCCTGTGTCCCATTTCGACGAAGACAAGTTTGTCTCGGGCCATGCCTTTGACGGTTCGTCCATCGCTGGCTGGAAGGGCATCGAAGCCTCCGACATGCAGCTGATGCCTGACCCGAACACGGCCAACATCGACCCGTTCTTCGAAGAGCCGACCCTGATCCTGACCTGCGACGTCATCGATCCGACCGACGGCAAGGCTTATGAGCGCGATCCCCGCTCGCTGGCCAAGCGCGCCGAGGCCTATCTGAAGTCCTCCGGCCTGGGCGACACCGCCTACTTCGGTCCGGAACCCGAATTCTTCGTGTTCGACTCGGTCCGTTGGGGCAACGAGATGTCGGGCAGCTTCTTCAAGATCGAATCTGAAGAAGGCGCCTGGGCGACCTCCAAGGAATACGAGCACGGCAACAGCGGCTACCGTCCCACCGTCAAGGGCGGCTACTTCCCTGTGCCTCCCGTTGACTCCTTCCAGGACATGCGCTCGGAAATGAGCCTGATCCTGGAATCGGTCGGTATCCCTGTCGAAGTGCACCACCACGAAGTGGCAAACGCCGGCCAGATGGAAATCGGCACGAAGTTCAGCACCCTGACCGAGCGCGCTGACTGGCTGCAACTGCAAAAGTATGTGATCACGAACGTGGCCCATGCTTACGGCAAGACCGCCACCTTCATGCCCAAGCCCATCGTTGGTGACAACGGTTCCGGCATGCACGTGCACCAGTCGATCTGGAAGGACGGCAAGAACCTGTTCGCAGGCGAAGGCTATGCCGGCCTGAGCGAGTTCGCCCTGTACTACATCGGCGGCATCATCAAGCACGCTCGCGCCCTGAACGCCATCACCAACCCGGGTACGAACTCGTACAAGCGTCTGGTGCCTGGCTTCGAAGCCCCGGTGAAGCTGGCCTACTCGGCCAAGAACCGCTCGGCCTCGATCCGCATTCCGTACGTGGCGAACCCCAAGGGCCGTCGCATCGAAGCGCGCTTCCCCGATCCTTCGGCCAACCCCTATCTGGCCTTCTCGGCCCTGATGATGGCCGGTCTGGACGGCGTGGAAAACAAGATCCATCCGGGCGAAGCCGCCACGAAGGACCTGTACCACCTGCCGCCGGAAGAAGACGCACTGATCCCGACCGTGTGCCACAGCCTGGACCAGGCTCTGGAATACCTGGACAAGGACCGTGCCTTCCTGACCAAGGGTGGCGTGTTCACCGATGCCTACATCGACGCTTACATCGAGCTGAAGATGCAGGAAGTGACCCGTTTCCGCATGGCCACTCACCCTGTCGAATTCGACATGTACTACGCCCTGTGATTCCTTCGGGAACACGGTGCCGGGCCTTCGGGCCCTCCCGGAAGGGGCGACGCGAGTCGCCCTTTTTTTTGGCCTGCGCGAGGCCTTCGGGGCCGGTGGCGGTGTTGCTTTTCAGGTCGTGGGCAGCCGGGCTTGCGGGCATACTGGCTGCTGCGCCAAGCTGGGCGTGAGCCTTTCCATGCGTGAGACGATGACCCACATGACTGAACTGCTGCAGGCGAGCCCCGTGATGGGCGAGCAGGGCCGAAAGCGACGCGCGAGCATGGCGCCAACGCTGTGCCTGGGCGTGTTGGCCCTGGCCATGGCGACCACGGCCCATGCCGAAGACAAGCCGGTCTACCGCTGCCCAGGCAACCTCTACACCGATGCGCTTTCGCCCAAGGAGGCGCAGAGCAAGGGCTGCAAGACGCTCGACGGGGCGCCCATCACGGTGATCCAGTCGCCCGTGGCGCGCAGTTCCGGTGGCGGTGGGGG
>NZ_JAIZVX010000020.1 GCF_021768455.1 Aquabacterium sp.
AAAAAAGCAGCCCGAAGGCTGCTTTGTTGGGGGCGCCCTCACGATCGGCGTCAGAAATCGGCGTCAGACCTTGTAGCGCTTGAGCAGCGCGTCTGGACGCAGGTTGTCGTATTCCTCAAACGGCTGGTGGATCCAGGGGCTCGTGGGCAGGTTCTCCACGTGGTATTCCGGCGTGTAGGTCGAGACGCCCTTCACCCAGATCACCGCTGAACGCAGTTCGGAAATGGCCGGCATGCTGCGCAAGCGGTCCACCACGGCGCGCAGGGTCACCCCCGAATCGGCCAGGTCGTCAACCAGCAGCACGCGGCCAGCCAGTTCGCCCTTGGGCATGGTGATGTACTTCGCCATGTCCAAGCGGCCTTGCAGGGTGCCACCGTCGTCGCGGTAGGAGCTGGTCGACATGATGCCCAGCGGCTTGTCGAAGATGCGCGAAAGCACATCACCTGGGCGCATGCCGCCCCGAGCCAGACACAGGATCTGGTCAAACTCCCAACCGGAAGCGTGAACCTTCAGGGCCAGTCGCTCGATGAGCTGGTGGTACTCCTCCCAGGACACATAAAGGTGTTTGCCGTCGTCGGTGAGCATGTTCAAGCCTCGGGGTATCAGGTCAGATGGGGGGTGGGGGGCGTGGTGTGCCAAAAGATGCCTGCTCAGCCCTTGTACGGGTGACGCAGCAGGATGGTGTGATCCCGGTCAGGACCGGTCGACACCATGTCGATCGGAGCACCGATGAAGGCCTGCACACGCTCGAGGTAGGCGCGCGCGTTGGCGGGAAGCTTGTCCCACTCGGTGATGCCGAAAGTCGTGCCTTCCCAACCGGGGAAGGTTTCGTAAATCGGCTCACAGGCCACGATGTCGTCGGCGTCCAGCGGGAGGATGTCAATGCGCTCACCACGCAGCATGTAGCCGGTGCAGACGCTGATTTCCTTCAGCCCGTCGAGCACGTCGAGCTTGGTCAGGCAGATGCCGGAGATCCCGTTGATCAGCACCGAGCGCTTGAGTGCCGCCGCATCCAGCCAGCCACAACGGCGAGCACGACCCGTCACGGTGCCACGCTCCTGGCCGACGGTGGCCAGGTGGTGGCCCACCGTGCCTTCCGTTTCCCAGTCCAGTTCGGTCGGGAAGGGACCGCTGCCCACACGGGTGGTGTAGGCCTTGGTGATGCCCAGGATGTAGTGCAACTTGTCGGGACCCACACCCGAACCGGCAGCAGCGTTGCCTGCCACACAGTTGCTTGAAGTGACGTAGGGGTAGGTACCGTGGTCGATGTCCAGCAGGGTGCCCTGGGCACCTTCGAACAGCACGCTGCCGCCCTCGACATTGTGGCCGTGGATCTTCACGCCAACGTCGGCCAGCATGGGGAGGATCTGCTCGGCGGCCTTCATGGCCTGGTCGTAGATCGGCTGGAATTCAAGGGCTTCGCTCTTCAGATAGCCTTCCAGCGCGAAGTTGTGCAGCGCCAGCAACTCCTTGAGCTTGGTGGCGAAGCGCTCTGGGTGCTTGAGGTCCTGCACCCGCAAGGCACGACGGGCGACCTTGTCTTCATAGGCTGGGCCGATGCCCTTGCCAGTGGTGCCGATCTTGCCGCTTCCGCTGGTTTCGCGCAGGGCTTCGCGAGCCTTGTCGACCTGCACGTGGAAAGGCAGGATCAGTGGGCAGGACTCGCTGATGAACAGGCGCGAGCGGACGTTCAGACCGGCCGCCTCCAGGCGCTCGATCTCGGACAGCAGGTGGGTCGGATCGACCACCACACCGTTGCCGATGTAGCAAGCTACACCTTCGCGCATGATGCCCGAGGGGATCAGTTGCAGGGCCGTTTTCTTGCCATTGATGACCAGGGTGTGGCCGGCGTTGTGGCCGCCCTGGAAACGGACGACGGCAGCGGCGTGGTCGGTCAGCCAGTCGACGACCTTGCCCTTGCCCTCGTCACCCCATTGGGTGCCGACGACGACGACGTTGCGGGCAGTGGCGTTGCCGGGGCGAGCCGACGCGGAAGTGCTTTGCATGGCGGATTCCTGTTTCGCAGATTCGGGGGACGGGCGCGCTCAGAGCGCGCGCACCGCCCAGCGTCCATCGACCAACGCGAGTTCGCGATCGCAGTCGAATTCCTGGACGTCGTGTTCATGTCCGGGCAGCACGCACACCACGGTGTGGCCCTGCCCTCTCAAGTCGCGCACAGCCTGGCGCAAGGCGGGGTCTTCACCCCAAGGTGCACGGACGGCCGAGCGCACGGCCAAGCCAATGCGCGCAGCCAGTACTTCGGCCAAGATCTTCAGATCGAGGCTGAAGCCGACGGCGGGACGGCGGCGGCCGAACACGGCCCCCACCTCGTCGTAACGGCCGCCACGGACCAGGGCGTCCACATGCCCAGCACCGTAAACGGCAAAGCGGGTGCCGCTGTAATAAGCGTAGCCGCTGAAATCGGACAGATCGAAGCCGACACGGACTTCGGGTTGCGAGCTGCGGAGGTGTCCAGCCAGCCAAGCCAGGTCGTTCAGGGCGGCATCGACCAGAGGATGGGCGGGCAGCGCCTCACGGGCCTTGGCCAGCACCTCGTCGCCCCCAAACAGCGTCGTCAAGCCCGTGAGCACCTCGGCTGCCTGAGGCACAGCCGCCAAAGCGCCCTGCCCTGCCAGTTCGCGCAGCACGGCCACATCCTTGTTGGTGAGGGCTGCCACGATGGCCAGACGGGTGGCCTTGTCGAGCTGGGGCACGCCCAGGCCGGCCAGGACACCGTCGACCAGACGGACGTCGGCCAGGTCCATGACCAGGTCGTTCAGGCCACAGGCCAGCAGGCCCTGCAAGGACAGTTCGGTGGCCTCGAGGTCGGCTTCCAGGCCAGCGTGGCCATAGATCTCGGCGCCCAGTTGCAGCGGCTCACGGCTGGCGTGCGGGCTGGCGGGGCGGGTGTGCAGCACAGGGCCGCAATAGGCCAGACGGGTGACGCCCTGCCGGTTGAGCAAGTGGGCATCGATGCGTGCCACCTGGGGGGTGGCATCAGCGCGCACGCCCAGGGTCCGCCCGCTCAGCTGGTCCACCAGCTTGAAGGTCTTGAGGTCCAGCGCATGGCCGGTGCCCGACAGAAGCGACTCGATGTGCTCCAGCAGGGGCGGCATGACCAGTTCGTAGCCGTAGCTGCGCGCGGCATCCAGCCAGATGCGGCGCAACTCTTCCACGCGTCGAGCCTGCGCAGGCAAGACGTCGGCAATGTGCTCTGGCAACAGCCAAGCAGACGACATAAGGAAACGGGTGGGGGGTTAAAAACAGGATTCTACCGGGGCTTCGGGCCACTTTGACGGACAAAGTGCCAAGACCGGGCAAACACAGGGTCCGGACCCCGTGAAACAGGGCCCGACAAAGGGCGTTCAGCGCAGGGCCTGAACCACCCAGATCAGGAGGAGGCCCACCACCATGCTGGCCAGACCCGCCAAGCGGATCTGCTGGTCGGTCAGCTGCAGCAGTTGCTCAAACACCCGACGCCAGGCGGTCGGGTTGAGCGCCGGCATCAGGCCCTCACAGATGAGCAGGAGCCCGCAAGCGAGCCAAAGGGCCTCTGACATCGGGCGCGATCCGGCTCACTTCTTGGACGGCGCCGCCGAAGCCGAACCGGCTCCGCGCATGGTCTTGAAGAAATCGTTGTTCTGGTCGAGGACCATCACGTCCGATTTGCTGCGGAAGGTGGCACGGTAGGCTTCGAGGCTGCGATAGAACTGCGCAAACTGCGGGTCCTTGCCGAACGAATCGGCATACAGAGCAGACGCCTTGGCATCGCCTTCGCCCTTGAGTTTCTGGGCATCACGGTAGGCCTCGGCCACGATGATTTCGCGCTGGCGGTCGGCATCGGCGCGGATCTTCTCACCTTCGGCACCGCCGGTGGAGCGCAGTTCGTTGGCCACGCGCTTGCGCTCGGACTCCATGCGGCGGTAGACCGACTCGGTGATGTTGGCGGCGAAGTCGACGCGCTTGATGCGGACGTCCACCACTTCGATGCCGAAGGACTTGGCATCATCACCCAGGCGACGGATCACGCCCTGCATCACCTTCTCGCGCTCGGCAGACAGCATGGCGCCCACGGTGCGCTTGGTCACTTCTTCGTTGAGCGCGGCCTGAACGATGGGGGTCAGGCGGTTTTCAGCGTTGCGGATGTCCACGCCGTTGTTGCGGATGAACTGTTTGGGCTCGGTCACACGCCACTTGACGAGCCAGTCGATGACCAGGCTTTTCTTTTCGGCGGTGAAGATGGGGCGCGACTCGGGGCTGTCCAGTGTCTGGATGCGACGATCCAAAAAGACCACGTTCTGCAGCGGTGCCGGCAACTTGAGCTTCAAGCCCGGCTCACTGATGACCTCCTTGATCTCGCCCAGGGCATAGACCACGGCGAACTGGCGCTGGTCCACCACGAACAAGGTGGAGGCCGCGAGGATGATGGCCAGCAATACGCCGACCAGGATGGTGCCAATGCGATTCATGTCTGATTCCTTGCCTGTCCTGCTGTGTCGTCGGCTTCAGCGTGCGTCGCGCTCGCGGCCACGCAGGCCATCGCGGGAACGCACGTCTTGCGAGACGGCTGCGGGCACCGACGGCGCGGTGGGCGACTCGGTGGCGGCACCACCGTTGGCGGCAGCTGGCGCCGAAGCGGCCGGAGCCACCGCGGTGCTGCCGTTGCTCAACTGCATGATCTTGTCGAGCGGCAGGTAGAGCATGTTGTTGCCCTGGCGCGCATCCACCATCACCTTGGTCACATTGCTGTAGACCTGCTGCATGGTGTCGATGTAGAGGCGGTCACGGGTGACCGCTGGCGCCTTCTGGTACTCGGCCAGCACGGCCTTGAATCGCTGGGCATCGCCTTCAGCCTGGGCCACCACGCGGGCAGCGTAGCCGGCGGCCTCTTCACGCAAGCGCGCCGCGGTACCCTGGGCCTTGGGGATCACGTCATTGGCGTAGGCCTGGCCTTCGTTCTTGAGTCGCTCGCGGTCGGCGCCGGCCTTGAACGCATCGTCGAATGCCGCCTGCACCTGCTCGGGCGCCTGGACACTCTGCACGTTGACGTTGGCCACCTGCACGCCGGCCTTGAGCTTGTTCAGCTGATTCTGGATGGACTTGACCAGGTCGGTGGCGATGGCATCGCGCTGCTCGTAGAGCACCGAGTCCATGGTGCTGCTGCCGACGATCTCGCGCACGGCCGATTCGGCCGCCTGGAGCACGGCCTCGTCGGAGCTGCGGTTCTCGAACAGGTACTGGCGGGCATCGGCCAGGCGGTACTGAACGGTGAAGCGGATGTCGACGATGTTCTCGTCACGGGTGAGCATGGACGAGTCGCGCAGGCCTGTGGCCTGCATCACCGAGTTGCTGCCCACATCGATGGAGCGCAGCTGCGTGACGTTGACCACTTCGTGACTCTGGAAGGGGTACGGCGCCCGCCACTGGAACCCGGCGTCAACGGTGTGGCTGAAGCGTCCAAAAGACATCACCACGGCCTGCTGGCCTTCCTGGACGATGAAGAAGCCGCTGCCCAGCCAGATCAGGGCCACCAGGCCGACGATGAGGCCGACACCGATGCCGGCACCGGTCGGATCCGGCGTGATGTTGCCGCCAGGGCCATCGTTGCCACCGCCCTTGCCACCATTGAACATGCCGCTGAGTTTGCGGTTGAAGTCGCGCCAGAGTTCGTCGAGGTCGGGCGGGCCGTCATTGCGCTCATTGAGCAGCACCTGCGCGGAAGGCTGCCCGGGCAGCGCACTGCGCAGGACCTGGGCGCACATCCACAGACCGCGGTACAGGCCACCGGCCACGAGGCGGGCCGCTGCGGACACTGCGCCCATCGCCCATTGCGCTTGACGGGCAGGCCCACGGCCTGCTTGCAGGGTTTGCATGTTCATGTTCAGTGTGTCGGGTAGTCGGGGTCCGCCAACGAGGACGGGGCCACATCGATGGCATTGTGCACGGCGAAACGTGGGTCGACCGCACCCTTGTCGGAGGCGTCGTCACCCAGGCCATGCAAAGCCGCTTCAGAGAGCACTTCGCGCAACACATCCAGGCCTTCACCGGTGAGCGCGCTGACAAAAACCCGGATGCAACGGCGCCCGGAAGGCAGTTCGTACACATCACGGTGGTGATAGGGCTGCTGGTGTGTCTCCAGCGTGTCGCACTTGTTGAACACCAGCACCTGAGGCAATTCGCCGGCGCCGATGCTGTCGAGCACACGCAGCACCTCGTCAACCTGTTCCAGCAGGACGGGACTGGCGGCGTCGACCACATGCAGCAGCACGTCTGCCTCGGCCGCTTCCTGCAAGGTGGCGGCAAACGAAGCCACCAGGCTGTGCGGCAGGTCGCGGATGAAGCCGACCGTGTCGGACAAGGTGACACTGCGCTGCGCCTGAGCCAGGTAGAGCTGGCGCGTGGTGGTGTCGAGCGTGGCGAAGAGCTGGTCGGCCGCGTAGGTGCCGGCCTTGGTCATGGCGTTGAACAGCGTCGACTTGCCGGCGTTGGTGTAGCCCACCAGCGACGCACGGAAGGTACCTGCCCGCTCTCGCGAACGGCGCTGGGTGTTGCGCTGTTTCTTGACCTTGGCCAGACGCTCCTTGAGCGACTTGATCTTCATCTCGATCATGCGGCGGTCAAGTTCGATCTGGGTTTCACCCGGACCACCGCGCAGACCCACCCCGCCGCGTTGGCGCTCCAGGTGAGACCAGCGGCGCACGAGGCGGGTCGACAGGTATTCCAGGCGTGCCAGTTCGACCTGCAACTTGCCTTCGTGGCTACGGGCGCGGGCGCCGAAGATCTCGAGGATCAGGCCAGTGCGGTCAAGCACCTCGACGCCCAGATGACGCTCGAGGTTGCGCTGTTGCGCAGGCGACAACGCCTGGTCGAAGATGACACCGTGGGCCTGGTAGAGGGCAACGATGGACTTGATTTCGTCGGCCTTGCCTGATCCCACAAAAAAGGCGGGATCGGGGGCGCGGCGCTTGGCCGTGACCTTGGCGACGGCATGATCCCCTGCCGATTCGGCCAGGAGAGCGAGTTCGTCAAGGGTGGGATCGAAGGACGATCCGGGGCCGAAATCCACCCCGACCAGCACGACCCGGGGGGCCTCGGCAGGATGCTGCACAGACGGTGATGGGCTCAAGGCGTCAGGGCTTCGGGTCGGCTGATGGGGTGGGCTTGATCGGTCAAGGGACAGATCAGGCTTCGGGGGTTTCGGTCGCGTGGAAATTCACGGCACGACCCGGCACGACGGTAGAGATCGCGTGCTTGTAAACCATTTGCGTGACGGTGTTGCGCAGCAACACGACGTACTGGTCGAAGGACTCGATGTGCCCTTGCAGCTTGATGCCGTTGACCAGGTAAATGGACACCGGCACATGCTCTCTGCGCAGAAGGTTCAGGAAGGGGTCTTGTAGGAGTTGCCCTTTGTTGCTCACGATATGCTCCGTGTTGGAAAGTTTCGGATTTGCCACCTTAACACAAGCGCCGACCGATCAGTCCGCAAGGTTTTGTGAAGGATGGCGGATGCAGCGGAGGGCCGCTGCGCCTGGGGCCCGACGGGCCTCATTCCTTGTCGGCGAAAGGGTTCGACGACGATTTGGTCTGGATGCGAAGGGGCGTACCGGTGAGCTTGAAATGCTCGCGGAAACGGCCTTCGAGGAAGCGCTTGTAGGACTCGCTGAGGTGCTCCAGCGAGTTGCCATGGATGATGATGACCGGCGGGTTCTGGCCGCCCTGGTGGGCATAGCGTAGCTTGGGACGGAAGGCCCCTGCCCGCTTGGGCTGCTGGAACTCCACCGCCTCCTGAACGAGGCGAGTGAGCACCGGCGTCGGCATCTTGCAGGTGGCCGAGTTCCAGGCCGCGGCAATGGACTTCCACAGCGGGCCCAGACCCTGGCGCTTGATGGCCGAGATGTGGAGCACCGGCGCGAATTTCAGGAACGCCAGGCGCGTCTCGATGGAACGCTGCAGCATCTCGCGCTGGTAGCTGTCGACGGCGTCCCATTTGTTGACGGCGATGACCACGGCGCGGCCGGACTCGAGCACGAAACCGGCGATGTGTGCGTCCTGCTCGGTGACCCCCTGGGTGGCGTCCACCAGCAGCAGCACGACGTTGGCGTCAGAGATGGCCTGCAGGGTCTTGACCACCGAGAACTTTTCGATCGCCTCGAACACGCGACCCTTGCGGCGCAAACCAGCGGTGTCGATCAGCTCGAAACGCTGGCCGTCGCGTTCGAAGGGCACGCTGATGGCGTCACGGGTGGTGCCGGGCATGTCGAAGGCCACCAAGCGCTCTTCTCCCAGCCAGGTGTTGATCAGGGTCGACTTGCCCACGTTGGGGCGACCGGCCACGGCCAGGCGAATCGGGCGATCCGGGTCGTCGATCGGGTCTTCGTCTTCGTCGATGCCGGCAAAGAAGTCGTCCAGCGCCATGTCCAGCAGGCTGCGGATGCCCTGGCCATGGGCCGATGAGATAGGGATGGGCTCACCGATCCCGAGCTCGTAGAACTCGGCCAACTGGGGGCCGTCCTGCATGCCTTCGGCCTTGTTGGCGGCCAGCAGCACCTTCTTGTTGGTGGTGCGCAGGTAGCGGGCGATGTCGTGGTCCTGGGCCGAGAGGCCGTTGCGGACATCGACCACGAAGATCACGGCATCGGCTTCGGCAACCGCCTGGCGGGTCTGCTTGGCCATCTCCTTGAAGATGCCTTCGGTGCAGTCGGGCTCGAAGCCACCGGTGTCGATGGCAATGAATTCGCGGCTGCCCGCGCGGCCTTCACCGTAGTGGCGGTCACGGGTGAGGCCAGCGAAGTCGGCCACGATGGCATCGCGGCTCTTGGTCAGGCGGTTGAACAACGTCGATTTGCCGACGTTGGGTCGTCCGACCAGCGCAATGACAGGTTTCATGGGGATCCAGATTCAATTCGTTCAGTTGGCACGCAGGGCGTAGACGGTGCCCTTGCGTGTGACCACCAGCAGCATGTCGCCGGTGACCACGGGGGCGCCCACCAGGGCGCTGTCGAGTTCGAGGCGGGCCAGGGTGCGACCATCGCTCAGGGCCAGCAGGTGCAGGTAGCCGTCGCGATCGGCCACGGCCAGGCGGTCACCCAGGATGGCCGGGGTGCTCAGGCCGCGGTTGGTGAAGCGGTCGACGCGCCACAGCAGGTCGCCATTGGCGGCGCTCCACGCGGTCAGGCGATCGGCACCGTCGGCACCCGCCACCACGCGCTCGCTGGCGGCCACGCCCTGGGTGCCGGCTTGCGGACGGCTCCAGCGCAAGCTGCCACGGTTGAGTTCGAGGCAGGCCACAGACAACTGGAAGGCGCGCACGCAGGCTTCGTCGTCCGCACGGGCAATGGGGCCGACCAGGTCAGCGAGGCGTTCGACCTCGTTGGTGCCGCGGGGGGTGCCGATGTTCACGTCGAAACGCACGGCGCCCTTGAGCGGATCCAGCCCGACCAGACGGGCACCCTGCCCGACCAGCAAGGTGTCACGGAAGGCCGAGAGGGCTCCGACGGTTGCCAGGGCCAGGGGTTCACCACCGGGACGCTGGTATTGCCAGAGCCAGCGGCCGTCCTGGGCATCGTAACCACGCACGCTGCGGTCGATCGCCTGCACGAACACGCGCTCCCCCGCAACCAACGGCGGAGTGATGACTCGACCGCCCAGGCGTTCGCGCCAGAGCAGCTTGCCCTGATCGAAGGTCAGCAGTTCGTTCTTGTCGGTGACGACGGCCGCGAAACGACCATCGCTGCCCACGGCAGCGGTGAGGCCATCGCGGGCAGACGCGCGCCAGTTGGTGCGGCCAGTGGCCAGGTCAAACTGGACAATGTCTCCGTCGGAAGCGGCGGTCGTGACCGTGCCCTTGGCAACAGCCAAAGACACCATGCCGTCCACAGACCCCACTCGCTGGGACCAGACCGTGCTCAACCGCGCGGTCGGCTTGAGGTCTTCCAGGGGGGCGGGCTTGGGCTTGCTCGAGCCGCAGCCGGCCATCAGCAAGGCCAGGGCGAGACCCGCCAGCGGCGCCATCAAGCGCGGGGTCAGTGGCCGAGTGGTCGCCAGGGCGGCGCGTTCAACAGTCATGTGTGCTTCCACGGGTTCTTCAGTGAGATGCCTCGGTGTCGGGCTGCGCTCAGGGTGCGGGGGCCGCACCACCAGGCAGACCCGCCAGCCCCTTGGGCGAGGCCGGCGCCTTGAAGGGTGCAGGGGCCTGCCCCAGCGACGTCAGCTTGCCTTCGATGAAACGGCGGTACTCGACGGTCTCGTCCATGGCCTTCCAGGCGGCGAGAAAGGCCTTGGCGGCCTCGTCCTTCTTGCCCTGGGCCAGGTAGATGTCGCCACGGCGGTCGTCGGCCAGGGCGGTGAATTCTTCGGGCAGCTTGCCGTCGAGGGTTTTGAGGGCCTCGTCGAACTGCTTTGCATCCATCTGCACACCGGCCAGACGCAGGCGGGCAATGGCCACCAGGTTGGCGTTCTTGCCGTTGTCGACCAGCCACTGAAGGCTGGCCTTGGCCTGGTCAGCCTTCTGGGCGTCGGCGGCAGCCTTGGCTGCCAGCAAGGCCCCTTGCTCGGCGAAGGTCGTGCCCGCGTACTTGGCCTTCAGGTCGGCAAAGGCCTGCAGGGTCTTGTCGACCTGGCCACCGGTGGCGGCACGGTCGAGCTCTTCATACAGGCCGCCCGCGCCCTGAGCGCGCTGTTGTTGCCAGTAAAGGTAGCCCGTCCAGGCGGCATAGGCCCCGAGCACGGCCACCAGGGTCCAGGTGATCAGGTTGCCGTACTGCTTCCAGAAGTGCTTGAACTGGTCAAGCTGTTCCTGTTGTTCGAGGTCGTATGTCGCCATGACGTTCTTGGTATGCGTGAAAGGCTTGGATTATGAGGGGCTCAGACGGTCTGGGGCGCCTGAAGGGTGCTGGCCCAGGCCGTGGCATCGGCCAGCGGGCGCAAGACCTGCTCTCCGCGCTCCAGCAGCGGCTTGACGGCCACTTGTCCTTGCGCGACCTCGTCGGGCCCGAACACCAGCGCAAAACGCGCACCCGAGGCATCGGCCTTCTTGAACTGGGACTTGGGGCTGGCGGGCCCCTCCTTGCCTGCCGGGTTCAACACCACTTGCACGCCCTGGGCCCGCAAGGCCTCGATGGTGGTCAGCACCGTGGGCAAAGGCGTGCCGGCAAACACCACCGCAAAGGCGTCCGGCGCCGTCGAGGGCGCAGCCACGCCCACCTCTTCCAGCAGGAGCAGCAGGCGCTCCATGCCCAGTCCCCAGCCGACGGCGGGCGCGGGCTTGCCGCCAAGTTGCTCGATCAGGCCGTCGTAGCGACCACCGCCGCAGACGGTGCCCTGGGCGCCCAGGCGCGCGGTCACCCACTCGAACACGGTGAGGTTGTAGTAATCCATGCCGCGCACCAGGCGCGTATTGACCTGGTAAGGCACCCCTGCGGCATCCAGCACGGCCTTGACCGCGTTGAAGTGGGCCAGCGAGGCCTCCCCCAGGAAATCGATCAGCCTGGGTGCAGCCTCGACCACGGCCTGCATGGCCGGGTTCTTCGTGTCGAGGATGCGCAGCGGATTGCTGTGCAGGCGTCGCTTGGCCTCGTCGTCAAGCAGGTCGATGTGGGCCTCGAGGTGGGCAATCAGGGCTTCGCGGTGGGCCTTGCGCTCCTCGGGCTGGCCCAGACTGTTGATCTGCAGGCTCACGTCGCTGCCGATCGCCAGACCCAGGTCGCGCCACAGGGCAGCGGTCATCAAGATGAGTTCGGCGTCGACATCCGGACCGGCAAAGCCCAGCACCTCGGCACCGACCTGGTGGAACTGGCGATAACGGCCCTTCTGCGGGCGCTCATGACGGAACATGGGGCCGATGTAGAACAGGCGCTTGCCGCCTTCGTACAGGAAACTGTGCTCGTTCATGGCGCGCACGACACCGGCAGTGCCTTCGGGGCGCAGGGTGAGCTTGTCGCCGTTGAGGCTGTCTTCAAAGGAATACATTTCCTTCTCGACGATGTCGGTGACTTCACCGAGGCCGCGCACGAACAGCGCCGTGGGCTCGACGATGGGCACGCGCACGTTCTGGTAACCGTAACGGCGCATCAGTTTGCGCACCACGTCTTCCAGCCACTCCCAGCGCGCCGATTCCGGCGGCAGGATGTCGTTCATGCCTTTGACGGCTTTGAGGATCTCGGCCATGGTTTCTTCTTTTTTGTCTGTCTGCTTGACGGCTTGCCGCCAAAAGGGTCAGGCCGATGCGGCAGGCTCGGAGGCGGCCTGGCCGAATCGGCGATCGATGTAGGACTGCACCAGCGCCATGAACTCATCGGCGATGCGGTCACCGCGCAAGGTCAAGGCCTTTTCACCGTCGATGAACACGGGCGCAGCCGGTGCTTCACCGGTACCAGGCAGGCTGATGCCGATGTCGGCATGCTTGCTTTCGCCAGGGCCGTTGACGATGCAGCCCATGACGGCCACTTTCAGCTTTTCAACGCCGGGGTACTGGCTGCGCCAGACCGGCATCTGGGCGCGCAGGAAATCGTCGATCTGCTTGGCCAGTTCCTGGAAGGTGGTGCTGGTGGTGCGACCACAGCCCGGGCAGGCCGTCACGCTGGGCACAAAGGTGCGCAGCCCCAGGGCCTGCAGGATTTCGAGCGCGACCACCACCTCTTGCGTGCGTGCCTCACCAGGCTGGGGCGTGAGTGACACGCGGATGGTGTCGCCAATGCCCTCTTGCAGCAGCACCGACAGCGCCGCGGCCGAGGCCACCGTGCCCTTGGTGCCCATGCCGGCTTCGGTCAGGCCAAGGTGCAGGGGGTAATCGCAACGCGCGGCCAGGCCACGGTAGACGCTGATCAGGTCCTGCACACCACTGACCTTGCAGGACAGCAGGATCTGCTCAGGCTTCATGCCCAGGTCCCGAGCCGACTGGGCCGACTGCAGGGCGGAGCTGATCAGGGCCTGGTACATGACCTGTTGAGCCGTCCAGGGATCGGCACTGCGGGCGTTCTCGTCCATGAGAGCGGCGAGCAGCTCCTGGTCGAGGCTGCCCCAGTTCACGCCGATGCGAACAGGCTTGTCGTGACGCAAGGCCACCTCGATCATCTGCGCGAACTGCCGGTCGCCCTTCTCGCCCTTGCCGACATTACCGGGATTGATGCGGTACTTGGACAGGGCCTCGGCGCAAGCCGGGTGATCGGTGAGCAGGCGGTGGCCGTTGTAGTGGAAGTCGCCGACCAGGGGCACGTCGATGCCCATGCGATCGAGCTGATCGCGGATGTGCGGCACGGCTGCCGCCGCCTCAGGCGTGTTGACGGTGATGCGCACAAGCTCGGAGCCCGCGACGGCCAGCTCCTTGACCTGGATGGCAGTGCCGATCACATCGACGGTGTCGGTGTTGGTCATGGACTGCACGCGCACCGGGGCATCGCCGCCGATGGTGACGACGCGCTGACCCCAGACCACGCGGGCCTGGCGAGACCGGCGTGCGGCGGGGCGAGCGACGTCGATCAAAGAGAAGTTGGCGAGGCTCATTTCAGTTCAAGGCGAGCGACGTGGCTGCGCGTGTAAGGCACGAGGTCAACGGCCTGGCCACGGAAGCTGAGTTGCACATGGGTGGCGTTGCCGATGCGCAGCTTGAGCGGCGGCACGCCATCGACCGAAGCGGTTTCGCCTGCACCAAGCTGGCGGGAGAAGATCTTCTCGCCCTTGCCGTCGCGCACCTCGATCCAGGAGGCCTGCTCGGCGCGAAGCTGCACGGGCGCGCCCTGCTCTGCCGGAACCGGCTGCGCGGCCGTGAAGCCGGCTTCAACCGGCGACGCCGAGGGAGATACCACAGGCGCAGGCAAGGCGGCGCTCGCGACAGGCGCCATCACCACAGACGCATCACTGGCCGCGTTGGCGACCGCCACGGGGCCCGAGGGCTGCTCACTGACCTGCATCGGCGCCCCGAGGGGCACGGCCTCGGCGGCCGACCCGGCTGGCTGGGGCACTTCCGCGACGCTGGCGGCCGAGGCTGGGGCTGCGGAACGAGATGCCATCCAGGCAGACAGGCTCATCTGCTCAGGCAGGGCATAGATGACCAGGGCGGCCAGCAACAAGGCCAGCGGCGCCAGCCATTGCGGCTTGAGCAAGGCCGACCAGGCCAGGCCGTTCGAGCGATCGAACAGAGGGCCGGTGGTCCGGAAGTCCTTGAAGGGCTGGTTCAAGGGCGGCTTGTCGGAGGTCAGCGGGATGGCCCGAGCGGCAGGCAGGCCCGCCACCACTTCGGTCGGATCGAGCTTGAGGTAGCGACAGACGGTCATGGCCAGGGCCCGTGCGAAATTCGCATCGGGCAGGCTGTCGAAGCGCCCCTGCTCGAGGGCCTCCAGCTTGGCTGGGGTGACCTTCAGCGTGAAGGACAACGCCTCCAGGCTCAGGCCCTGGGCTTCGCGGGCATCGCGCAGCAGTTGCCCTGCGTGGCGCATGGCCGCGTCGGACGCCGGGATGCCGGTGGGGGACGGTTCACTCATCAAAACGCCCCAGTTCGAGTGCAGTCGTTTCGCGGGCCGAGGGGAAGCGGCTGCGCAACTGGGCCGCGAGCTCGTCGCGACCGTTGGTGTTGTTGAGCTTGTGCTCGATGCGCACGGCCAGCCACAGCGACTCGGCCGTGAGCTGCTCGGGCACACCGTTCACACGGCGGATGTAGAAGCGCGCACGCTCCAGCTCACCGCGCCGGTACAGCAAGGCCGCCATGTTGTAGGCCGTGGCGGGGTTGGCCGGGTCCAGTTCATAGGAGCGGGCCAGGGTCTTTTCTGCCTCGGCGTGGCGATCGGCCTTGATCTGGCACACGCCGCGGGCCAGCAGGGTCTTGCTGGTGGCGATGCCCTGCGGGGCGACCGCGGCCCTCTCGAAGAGGGCATCGGCCTCGTTGTACTCACCCAGCTGGCACAGATACCAGGCGTAGTTGTGCAGGACACTGCCGTCGCGGGCGTCCAGGGCCAGCGCCTGCTTGAAACTCGACTCGGCGCGAGGCTGATCACCCATGGCGCCATAGATCAGGGCACGCAGTTCGTAGGCGGAGGGCAGGGACGCGTCGATCGCCAGGGCCTGCTTCAGCTCATCGAGTGCGGTGGTGTATTTGCCCTGTGCGTAATAGGTGGACGCCAGTTCAAGCCGGATGCGGGCGCGCTTGCGCTGGTCGTTTTCGTCCGAGGCGGTGGCGATGTCACCCCGAGACACCGACGCCGCCTGCGTGGTGGCACGCTTGGTTTGGCCGGCGCAGCCCGACATCAGGCTCGTCAACCCCAGCACCAGCGACAGCAACAGAAGCCCCACGGGCCCCGGTACGCGAAACACCCTCATTCAGCGGTCTCCTCGAGAGGACTGTCAGTGTAGATGGCACCCCGACACAGGGCACTCATGGGGCAGCGCGGTGCCGCGTACCTGGCACCGGACCCGAGACCTTCACGGCCACGGGCTGGCGCTGCATGCGCTGTTGCGCATTGGTGCGGTCTTGCACCTCGCCGGCGAGTTGACCACAGGCCGCATCGATGTCGTCGCCCCGGGTCTTGCGAACCGTGGTGATCAGCCCGGCATCCGCCAGCAGGCGGGCAAAGGCCTGGACCCGCTCCGGCTTGGAACGCAACAGCCCCGAGGCCGGGAAGGGGTTGAAAGGAATCAGGTTGAACTTGCAGTTGATGCGCCCCTTGACGAGGGCAATCAGCTGTTGGGCGTGCTCGTCGGTGTCATTGACGCCATCGAGCATGCAGTATTCGAAGGTGATGAAATCGCGCGGGGCCGCTTTCAGGTAGCTGCTGCAGGCCGTCAGCAATTCATCGATGGGGTACTTGCGGTTCAGCGGCACCAGTTCATCGCGCAGCGGGTCGTTCGGCGCGTGCAGCGACACGGCCAGGGCCACGGGACAGTCTTTTTCCAGGCGCTCGATCATGGGCACGACGCCCGAGGTCGACACCGTCACGCGGCGACGCGACATGCCATAGGCGTGGTCGTCCAGCATGACCTTCAGGGCGGGCACGAGGGCGCTGTAGTTTTGCAGCGGCTCGCCCATGCCCATCATCACGACGTTGCTGATGATGCGCTCGGTGGTGCCCAGGCGTTTGCGCAGGGTGTGCTCGGCATACCAGAGCTGCGCGAGGATCTCGCCCGTGCTGAGGTTGCGGCTGAAGCCCTGGTGGCCCGTGGAGCAGAAACGGCATCCCACGGCACAACCAGCCTGCGACGAGATGCACAGGGTGGCACGGTCGTCTTCGGGAATGTAGACGCTTTCGACGGCATTGCCGCCGCCCACGTCGAACAGCCACTTGATGGTGCCGTCCGACGAGACGTGTTCGCTGATGACGGGCAAGGCCTGGAGGGTGGCAACACCCTGGAGCTTGCCGCGCAGCGACTTGGCGAGGTCCGACATCTGATCGAAGTCGGTCGCGCCCTTGTGATGGATCCAGCGAAACAACTGGGTGGCGCGGAAGCGCTTCTCACCCAGTTGCTCGCAGAACGCGGTCAAGCCTTCAAGGTCGAAGTCGAGCAGGTTGACGGCGTTCATCTTCTTTCTTCAGTGCACGCAGCAGCTCAGCGGCTGTAGACGTTCAGAGCGGGGAAGAAGAAAGCGATTTCCTGAGCAGCGGTTTCAGCGGCGTCAGAACCGTGCACGGCGTTGGCGTCGATGCTGTCGGCGAAGTCAGCACGGATGGTGCCCTTCTCGGCCTTCTTCGGGTCGGTGGCGCCCATCAGGTCACGGTTCTTCAGGATGGCGCCTTCGCCTTCGAGCACTTGCACGAACACGGGGCCGGAGATCATGAAGCTCACCAGGTCCTTGAAGAAAGGACGGGCAGCGTGCACAGCGTAGAAAGCTTCGGCTTCGGCTTGCGACAGTTGCACCAGCTTGGCAGCGGCGATCTTGAGGCCGGCGGCTTCAAAACGGGACACGATTTGGCCGATGACGTTCTTGGCGACGGCGTCGGGCTTGATGATCGAGAGGGTGCGTTCGATGGCCATGTAGTTCTCCTAGGTCAATGGTCTTGACAAAACCCGGCATTGTAATGCGGGTCGATGTCGGTTCAATGCAAACAAGTGTGATGGACCGCCCTGTCAACGCGGGTTTGCGCGTGGGCAGGGCACCCCGGGTCGGCTGGCAGATGCCGCCGCTCAGCGACGGCCGCGGCCACCGCCTCCGCCGCCACCACCGCGACGACCACCACCGCCACCGACCTTGCCAAAGTAGGCATCGGCGCCGATGTAGCCCACCGAGGTCTGCAGCGGATCAGGCTGCTTCGGGCCACCCTTGGGTTGGCTGTCGCGGCCATGGTTCTGGTCCGGGCGACCAAAGCCGGCGGTGATGCGCTTGGAGCCCTTGGCAAAACGCTTGTCGAAGGTCTGCTCCAGCGGGTTGGGGATGGGACCAATGTGGTCGAAATCGTCGTCACCATCGTGACGCGGCGCGGCCTGGCGCTCCTGCTGAGGGCGATCATTCTGAAAGCGCGGAGGCTTGTTGCCGCCGTTGCCCTGCTGGCCGTAGCCACCCTGGCTGCCCTGACCGCCCTGGCGCCCACCCTGGGCACCCTGCCCTTGCTGCGGACCGTTGCGGCCGTTCTTGCCCTTGAAGCCGCCCTCGGCACGCTGCTGGCCCTGCTGGCCACCTTGCTGACCGCGGTTGCCCTGCTGCCCACCCTGCTTGCCCGGACGACCCTGGCCCTGACCGAAGTCCTGGCGATCCATGCCGGCCAGCGACTTCACGGCACGCACATCGGACTCACCCAGTTCGACCCACACGCCGCGCTTGAGGCCACGCGGCAGCACGATGGCACCATAGCGCACGCGAATCAGGCGGTTGACCGTGAGGCCCACGGCGTCGAACAGCTTGCGCACTTCGCGGTTGCGACCTTCGGTGATGACCACTCGGTACCACTGGTTCACACCCTCGCCTTCGCCCTTGGAAATCGACACGAAGGCCGCAGCCTGGCCTTCGATCTCGACACCCGTAAGCAGGCGCTCGCGGGCAGCGTCTTCCAGCTTGCCCAGCACGCGCACGGCGTACTCGCGCTCGACACCGAACCGGGGGTGCATGAGCTGGTTGGCGAGCTCACCGGAATTGGTGAACAGCAGCAGGCCTTCGGTGTTCAGGTCAAGACGCCCCACCGACATCCACTTGCCGTTCTGAAGACGGGGCAGGCGACGGAACACGGTCGGACGGCCTTGCGGATCGTCGTGCGTGACCACTTCACCAGTGGGCTTGTGATAAGCCAGGATCCGGGCAGCCGGCGGCTGGATGCGAACCTTGATCGGGCGGCCAGCGACCTTGATGCGATCCCCAAAGGAGATGCGCTGACCGATGTGAGCGACCTGGTCGTTGACCTCGATGCGACCGTCTTCGATCATCTGCTCGATGTCGCGACGCGACCCGACGCCAGCCTGGGCCAGCACCTTCTGCAGCTTGGGCGCATCGGGCTCAGGGCGCAGCACGCGCTTGTAGGCGGCAGCTTCTTCGCCCTCGCCTTCAGCGGCTTCTTCTTCGCGGACTTCGTCGAACTCGCCCGACAGCAGCTCCGCATAGACCTCCTGG
Organism: Aquabacterium sp.; assembly: GCF_021768455.1. GTDB lineage: Bacteria > Pseudomonadota > Gammaproteobacteria > Burkholderiales > Burkholderiaceae_C > Aquabacterium. The sequence continues at coordinate 18,527 of NZ_JAIZVX010000020.1, forward strand.
GTCTGCTCGGCGGCCATCACGGCACGGCGCGAGGGGCGACCATCGGCGTCCAACTCAGGGGCGCCTTCGCCACCCTCTGCGGCCGACGACACCTGGGCATCGCCTTCGGCAGCCACGCGCTCAGGGCGGGGGCCGCGCGGAGGACGATCACCACGATCACTGCGCTCACCACGCTCTGCGCGGTCGCCACGCTTGCTGCGGTCACGCTGACGGGGCGCACGGCCTTCGGCCTGCACCTCGCCACCTTCGACCACCTCCGCCTGCGGGGCGACGGCTTCGGCCACTTCAGGACCCAGCTCCAGCACACCGTGGGGCGCCACCTCCTTGGCCGCTTCCTTGACAGGTTCGGCGGCGGGGAGTGCGGCCGCCGCGGGCGCCTCACTCAGATCGAGCGCCGCCTGGGCTTCGGGCGCCACCTTCTTGCGCGGTGCGCGACGGGGCTTGGCCACGGCAGGCTCTTCGGCCACGGCTGGCGCAGCGCTCACGGGCTCAACCACCACCGGCGCAGCCTCGCCCTCAACCACCGCATCGGCCGCCTTGCGGCGACGCGGTGCGCGCTTGGGTTCAGCGGGCGCGGCTTCCGCAGCGGCGACGGCAACAGACGCCTCCGCAGCCTGCGGGGCCGCCGCAGGCGCGGCGTCAGCGGCTTCGCTCACCTTGGGGCGGCGGGTGCGTTTGGGTTTGACCACCTCTTCGGTGACCAAGGGCTGTTCTTGGGGTTCTGACATGGGCACGTGATCAATGGTCATGGAGCGGGAAAATCTGGCGTCGACGCGAGGCCGTCGGCCTGCAGGTCGGATGAGGTGGCCAAGGGCACACCCTCATCGGATGAAGGAGGATCGACCGGGCGCACGGCAGGCGCATCGGCCACTGGTTCAAGTGACTCGACGGCAGGCGCCAAGTCCAAAGCGGGCGATACACCCTCGGCGGATGGGGCATCGATCTGGTCGAGCAGGTCGGGCAGACTCAAGCCGTCCTCACCCTGCTCCGCAACCTCACCGAGCCCCTCGACCAGTTCGTCGCCCTCGGGCTCAAGGCCGGGCAACAGGGCCTGCCCCACCGGCAGGCCGTCGAGCGTCGGCAACTGCGCCAGCGAGGCCAGACCCAGGTCGTCGAGGAACTGACGGGTCGTGGCGTACAGCCCCGGACGGCCTGGCGCATCGCGGTGACCGATCACCTCGACCCACCCCCGCTCTTCGAGCTGCTTGACGATGTGCGAACTCACGGTGACGCCGCGGATGTCTTCGATGTCGCCCCGCGTGACGGGCTGCTTGTAGGCAATGATCGCCAGCGTTTCCAGGGTCGCTCGGGTGTACTTCGGCGGTTTTTCCGGGTTGAGCCGATCGAGGTGCGACTGCACGTCAGGGCAGGTCTGGAAGCGCCAGCCTGAGGCCAGCTCCCTCAATTCCACCCCGCGCCCCTCCCACTGGCCGCGCAGATCGGCCAGCATCGCTCGCACCGTGTCGGCCGACACGGTGTCATCGAACAACTGGCGCATGTCGCGCACCGTCATGGGTTGGTCGGCGCACAGAAGCGCCGCTTCGAGAACGCGCAAGGCGCTCTGGGGATTGAGGACTTCCATCTCTTCAATCGGTCGGGACCCGTGGCACAGGCGGCACGGCGTCGGTCAACAAACCTTGTATGAAGCCGCCTTGAGCAGGCCGGCGAAGCCAACCGGCATGCCGGTCTGGCGCATCGTGGGGATCCGTGTCGTCGCCATCAGGCTCGCAGGGCGGATCGGTCTACAGGGGAACAGTCAGGGGTGGCGTGTGTCAGGGGCATCACCCGGATGCCGGGGCGGCCAGACAGTCGGTGTGCTGTGGGCGCCTTGACGCGGGGTTCTTCGCCCCGATTTGCACCCCATTATGCACGACTTGCGCTTCCGTGGCGCAAGAAGTGCGTCAGGCAGCCAAAGCCGACTCGAGCAGGGACCAGGCGGAGGCCATGTCCTCAGGCAGCGGGGCTTCGAATTTCAGCGCTTCGCCGGTGACAGGATGGGTGAAGGCCAGACGGGTGGCGTGCAGGGCCTGGCGGGTCATGCCCAAGGCCGGCGAGCCGCCGTACAGGGTGTCGGCCACCAGGGGGTGTTTTCGGCTGCTGAGGTGCACACGAATCTGGTGCGTGCGGCCGGTGTGCAGGGTGCACAACACCCCGCTGTACCAGCGGGGTGCGACCCGCTGCGACACCGTGGCCCCAGGCTGGACTGGCGCCCATTGCGCCAGCAACAGCCGCTGCACGTCGGTGCGTGCGGGCTTGCCCGAGCCCACCACCGCCATCTTCACCCGGGTCACCGGATCGCGCCCGATCGGCGCCTCGACGGTGAAGGCCGCGGGCGCCTCGCCCTGCACCAGGGAGAGGTACTGGCGGCTGACCTCGCGCGCGGCAATGGCACGGCTCAGAGCCGTCACGGCAGCCAGGGTCTTGCCCACCACCATGAGTCCGCTGGTGTCCTTGTCGAGGCGGTGGACGATGCCGGCGCGTGGCAACTCGCTGGCCCCGCTGTGATGGGCCAACAGGCCGTTCATCAAGGTGCCCGTCCAGTTGCCGGCAGCCGGGTGCACCACCAGCCCGGCCGGCTTGTTGACCACCATGAGGTGCGCATCCTCAAAGACCACGTCGAGGTCCATGGGTTCGGCCACAAAGGCCTGACTCTGGGCCGTGGGCTTGAGCGTCACCGAAACGACCTGACCTGCAGCCACCTTGCGAGAGGCGGAAAGGGCGACCACACCCGCCACGACGACGCTGCCCCCCTCGATCAGGCTTTTGAGGTGGTTGCGCGAGAACTCGGTCACCTCGGCAGCCAGGAACACATCCAGCCGCTGCCCATGCTGCGTGGACGCCACGCGCAGCTCGCGCACCACCGGCTCGGCAGAGGATGCGCCGGGCGGCATCGCATGCAGACCGCCCCCTTCTTCTGCATCCTCCGCTTCGTCGTCCTCCAGCAGAGGCTCGGCCAGTGTGGGGCTCGCGAGCCGGGCGGGAGAGGGAGTTCGGGGTCGTGCCATGCGGAAACCAATGTGAAGCGAGCCGAGGACGGCGGAATGGGCTGCGGGGCCTTCTATACTGCGGGCGGACACATCCGCACCCCATACAACGTGAAACTGCTGAACCAACCCACCCGGCGTCTGACTTCTGCCCGCCGTGCTGGCCTGATGGCCCTGGCGCTGTGCGCGGCACTCGCCGGCTGCGAGAGCGCACCCAAGGACGAGTACGCCAACATCAGCCCGGACAAATTGTACGCAGACGCCAAGGAAGACGCGGCCGACGGCAACTACGAGACCGCCACCAAGAAGCTGGAGAAGGTCGAAGCGCGCGCCTCGGGCACCCTTCTGGCCCAGCAGGCCCAGATCGACCTCGCCTACGCCTACTACAAGACCGGCGAAAAGGCCCAGGCCCTGGCCAAGCTGGAACGCTTCATCCGCCTGCACCCGACCAGCCCTGCGCTGGACTACGCCTACTACCTGCAGGGCCTGGTCAACTTCAACGACGACCTGGGCCTGTTCGGCCGGCTCTCGCGCCAGGACCTGTCTGAGCGCGACCAGCAGGCCTCGCGCGATGCCTACGAGTCGTTCAAGACGCTGACGGAGCGTTTCCCCAACTCAAAGTACACGGGCGATGCCCGCCTCCGCATGGGCTTCATCGTGAACTCGATGGCCGCAGGCGAGGTGCACGTGGCGCGCTACTACTACCGTCGCGGCGCCTATGTGGCGGCTGCCAACCGCGCACAGCAGGCTGTCAAGGAATACCGCCAGTCACCGGCCATCGAAGAGGCGCTGTCGATCATGGCGCAGAGCTACGGTGCCCTGGGACTGGACCCACTGCGTGACGATGCCCTGCGCGTGCTGCGCCAGAGCTTCCCGAACAGCCCCTACCTGAATGGGCCTGTGGCCAAGGTTGACGACAAGCCCTGGTGGCAGCTCTGGTGAGCCCCACAGCAGACAGCAAAAAGGCCCCGAGGGGCCTTTTTTCATGGTGGATCCGGCGCTGAGGCGTTCGGTCAACCTGCGTCCACGCCCCCGGCCGTGAAGCCACTGAGCACGCCCTGGTCGTGCACCTCACGGCCCAAAGGGCGCACATCGACAGGCTCCTCGACCGGGGTTGCGTCGGCCGACGAGCCCTCGCCCCCCTGAATCTTGTGAATGAAGCGCCGCGAGCGGTCGTAAGGGAAGACGTCGTGCACGTAGCCCGCCTTGATGCGCGCCTGATGCTGCTGCCAGAAATCGGCCTCCAGCAGGTCGGCATGGTGCCTCATGAAGATGCTGCGCACACGGTGGTCGCCTAGCAGGAAGGGACCAAAGGTTTCGGGGAAGACGTCGTACTTGCCCACGGAATACCAGATCTCGCCGGACATCTCGTCCTCTTCGTTGCGCGGCGCGGGCACCTTGCGGAAGTTGCAATCGGTGATGTATTCGATTTCGTCGTAGTCGTAGAACACGACCTTGCCGTTGCGGGTGACGCCGAAGTTCTTCCACAGCATGTCGCCGGGGAAGATGTTGGCGGCCACCAGGTCCTTGATGGCGTTGCCGTATTCGATGACGGCGTGCTCCAGCGAGGTCTCGTTGGCCTCCTGGATGTAGATGTTCAGCGGCACCATGCGGCGCTCGATGTAGAGGTGCTTGATGACGAGCTGGTCCCCCTCTTCTTCGATCACGCTGGGAGAGAATTTTTTCAACTCGTCGATTAGCTCCTCCTCGAAGCGTTCGCGCGGGAAAGCCACCTTGGTGAACTCCAGCGAGTCGGCCATGCGCCCGACACGGTCGTGCTGCTTCACGAGCTGGTACTTGCCCATGATGAGCTCGCGCGTGGTGTCCTTCTGCGGCGGGAAGTAGTCCTTGATCACCTTGAACACGAAGGGGTAGGACGGCAGGTCGAACACCAGCATGACCATGCCCTTGATACCCGGCGCAATGCGGAACTTGTCGGTCGAATGGCGCAGATGAAAGAGGAAGTCGCGATAGAACAGGTTCTTGCCGTGCTTTTGCAGACCGATGGCGCTGTAGATTTCCCCACGGGGCTTGCGAGGCATCAGCGTGCGCAAGAACTGCACATAGGCCGAAGGCACCGGCATGTCGACCATGAAGTAGGCGCGGGCAAAGCTGAACAGCGCCAGCAGATCGTCCTCGCCAAACAGGGCCGCATCGATGTAGAGCTGGTTCTGGGAGTTGTGCAGGATGGGGATCGCAAACGGCAGACTGCGGAAGCCGTTGATCACCTTGCCAACGATGTACGCCCCCTTGTTGCGGAAGAACAGCGAGGACAGGACCTGGATCTGGAAATTGGTGCGCAGACGGACGTTGCCGACTTGCTCCAGCAAGGCCGCGTACAGCAGGTCAACGTCGCGATCGAGGTTGTCAAACGGGATGGCCAGTTCGTAGCTCTCGACCATCAGCTTGAGGGTGTCGCGCAGGTTGTCCTTGTTCGGGTAGAGCGCCCGGAAGGTGGGCTTGCCTTCTTCGTCGTCGATGTACTCGGTGGACACCGCTGGCCGAACGAAGATGAAGTCGTTGCGGTAGTACTTGCGGTGCAGCATCTGGATGGTGACCGAGTTGAAGAAGGTCTCGGCCAGCTCGGGCTGGTGGTGGCCGGTCAGCAAGCCGATGTAGAACAGCTTGATCTGGTGCCAGACCTCCATGGGCAGTTTGCTGGCGCCGTAGTCCTTCTCCAGCCGCTCGACGGCCTCGTCCACCCGCAGGTCGTAGAACTCGATCCGGGCGCGTTGCGCGAGCTGCTGGCCATGCCAGTCGGCCGCCTCGAAGCGGGCCTTGGACTGGGCGTTCGTTTCACTGAAGATCTGGTAGTGGCGGTCAAAGCCATCCAGCAAGGCCTTGGCGATCTCGAAAACGCGGGTGTCGGTGAGCTGTTGCGGGAACATCATGCAGACCCTGTCATGGTGGGGTGAGCATTGGATTATGCAAGGCGCGCACCCGTCAGAGCGCCCTGATCGCCTGCGCCAAACTGCCACAGCGCATCCTGCCTGCCTCCGCTCGGAAAATCGCCCCTGAGTGCTCGACAAGATCCGCATCACACCCGCAGCCAGGCAGCCATGCAGGCACAGGCACAATGCCCAGGCCCTCTGTCGCCACACCATGATGACCCAGCCCGACATGCCCGCTGACGCCCTCCTCCCTCACTACCCCTGGGGCGACGCCCTGCCCGCCAGCGGCACCCTGATGCCTCTGGCGCCAGGCCTGAACTGGGTGCGCATGCCCATGCCCTTTGCGCTGAACCACATCAACCTCTGGGTGCTGGACGATGAGGTCGAGGGCCGCCCGGGATGGACCGTTGTGGACGCGGGCATCGCCTCGGCCCCCATCAGAGAGGCCTGGTCGACGCTCTGGCAAGGCCCGCTGGGCACACAGCCCCTGCTGCGCATGCTGGTCACCCACATGCACCCGGATCACGTTGGCAACGCCCAGTGGCTGATTGACCAGTTCAGCGCACCGGGCGCACCGGCACGCCTGTGGATGAGCGCCACCGACCACCTGGCCGCCCTCATCGCCAGCCAGACCACCACGGGCTTTGGCGGCGAACGTGCGGCCAGCTTCTTTCACAGCCACGGCCTGAACGATCCCGAAGACCTGGCCAAGGTGCGCGAGCGAGGCGACTACTACGCCTCACTCGTGCCAGCGGTGCCATGGGCCTACAGCAGGCTGATGGATGGCCAAGGCGTGCGGATCGGCCAGCGCGAATGGCGATGCCTCGCCGGCTTTGGGCACAGCCCGGAGCACATCGCCCTGTTCAGCGAAGCGGACGGCCTGCTGATCTCGGGCGACATGCTGCTGCCCAAGATCTCGACCAATGTGAGCGTGACCGACCAGGAGCCGGACGCCGACTCGCTGGGGCTCTTTCTGGCCTCCATCGAGCGGATGCGCGCGCTGCCGGCAGACACCCTGGCCCTGCCCTCGCATGGCCTTCCCTTCAAGGGCATCCACGCCCGGATCGACGCACTGCAAGCGCACCACCGCGAGCGGCTGGACGAGGTCATGGCAGCCTGCGCCGAGCGCCCGCACACGGCAGCCGAGTTGCTGCCCGTGCTCTTCAAGCGCGCACTCGACCTGCACCAGACCACCTTTGCCATGGGCGAGGCCGTCGCGCACCTGAACCACCTGTGGCATCAGGGCCAACTGCGGCGCGATCAGGATGAGCTGGGGGTGTGGCGCTTCAGCCGCGCCTGAGTCAGTCGGGGATGGCGACGTGGCGCAGCTGCTCGCGTGGCGCGTCGAAGCTGGGCATGATGGAGCGAACGACATCCCAAAAGGCGGGACTGTGGTTCATTTCGCGCAGGTGCGCCAGTTCGTGGGCCACCACGTAATCGATGATGCTGATGCTGAAGTGCACCAGGCGCCAATGCAGGCGGATCGACCCATCGGCACTGGCGCTGCCCCAGCGGGTGCGCGCCGAAGACAGACTGAGCTTGCGCACCTTCACGCCGAGCTGGCTGGCGTAGACCGGCACCCGCTCGCTGAAAACACGCATGGCCTCGCGCTGCAACCAGGCTTCGGCCACATCACGGATCTGCTCCGGCGTGGCCTGGTGCGGCAGCCCGAGGTGCAGCGTGCGCTGGGGCACACCCGGCAAGCCCGCATCGGGCAAGACCTCGTGCAACTGCCCCCCTGCGATGCGCGGGTCCAGTACCACCACCAGCGAATCGCCCAGGTAAGGCACGCTCGCACCCTCCCGCCAGTCGATGCGGGCCGACATCTGCCGCTGCGCGCGTTCGCGCTGTTCAACCAGCTTGGTGCAGATCCAGCGCTCCTTGGCGCGCAAAGCGGTTTCGATGTCTGACCACGACACCCAGCGGGGCGCCCTGACACTCAGGCCATCCACCCCCACCACCATGCCAATGCTGCGCCGCCGTGCACGCTTGACCTCGTAGCCCACCACCGCCTTGCTCAGGCGGATTTCCCGCTCGGCCTGGGGGTGACGGAAGTGCGGCAACGTGCCGGGCTGGCGCTCGGGATACCGGTGCGAGGGCGCGGCACCTGCTGGCGCGTCTGCATCGTCGTCCGGTGGGAGCGACGCTGGCGACGTCAGGCCGGAAGCACCGCTCGGCACACGCCCCGCCCCACCCGGACCAGAGGCCGCTGGCGATCCTGCACCCCATGCGGAACCCGACTCCGGCTCCGCAAAGGGCTCATCCCCCCACAGACCCATCTGCCCAGGCTCCGGCTGCTTCATCCCAGCTCTCCCGTGTGCGTGGACACCGGATCGTCCTCACCATGATTCTGACGGTCGCGCAGGATGAGGAAGTCGGCAAAGGCCGAGAGATCGGGGTGGATCGTCAGACCCGGTACCCGCTCGCGCAAGTCGAGCAGGTCCTGCTCGCTCAGTGCGCCCGCCTGCCCGGTGCGGACCAGGTGAGGCTCACAGCCCACCGAATGCGCGGCCAACACATCACGCGGCAGGTCTCCCACCATCGGGACGCCGTCGAGCACACAACCAAAACGCTGGCCGATCATCTGGAACAGGCCCGGCAGCGGCTTGCGGCAACTGCACTGGTCTTCGGGTGTGTGGGGGCAGAAAAACACCGCCTCCACCCGTCCACCCACACGGGCCAGCATCTGGTTCATCTTGGCGTGCATGGCGTTGAGCGCGACCATGTCGATCAGGCCGCGCCCGATGCCCGACTGGTTGGTCGCCACCACCACCTGCCAGCCCGCGTGGTTGAGGCGGGCAATCGCCTCGAGCGAGCCAGGCAGGGGCACCCACTCGTCGCTGGACTTGATGTAGTCCTCACGCTCGTGGTTGATCGTGCCGTCTCGATCGAGGATGACCAGCTTCATGCCCTCTCCGGGGTGGTGCGCACGGTTGCTCAGATCAGGCCGCCAGTCTGGAGATGTCGGCGACCTGGTTCATCGCAGCATGCAGGGTGGCCAGCAAGCCCAGTCGGTTGGCCTTCAAGGCAGGGTCTTCGGCATTGACCATGACCCCGTCAAAGAAGGCATCCACCGGCGATTTGAGCACGGCCAGCGCCTGCAGCGACCCCGTGTAATCACCTTGCTCGAAGGCCGCTGCGGCCTTGGGGGCCGCGGCTTGCAGGGCCTCGAACAAGGTGGCCTCTGCAGGCTCCTTCAACAAGCCGGTGTCGACACGGGCTTCCACCGCGCCATCGGCCTTCTTCAGGATGTTGCCCACGCGCTTGTTGGCCGCAGCCAGCGAAGCCGCCTCGGGCAAACCGGCAAAGGCGCGCACGGCGGCCAGGCGCAGGGGCACGTCCCCCAGGCGCTGCGGGCTCAAGGCCAGCACGGCGTCGACTTCCTGCGCGCTGTAGCCTTGCTCTTTCAGGGAAACGGCCAGGCGATCCTGGAAGAAGGCCAGCAGGGGCTCGCTCGGGTCCTTGATCAGCTCGCCAAAAGCGGGCACCACCGCTGCGATCAGCGCTGGCAGGGCCAGGGGCAGCTTGTTCTCGATCAGGATGCGGATCACACCCAGGGCGTGACGGCGCAGGGCGAAGGGGTCCTTGTCGCCCGTGGGCAACTGGCCGATGCCGAAGAGGCCCACCAGGGTCTCGAGCTTGTCGGCCAGGGCCACCACGGTGCCCGTGTGGTTGCGCGGCAGGCTGTCGCCGGCGAAACGGGGCTTGTAGTGGTCTTCGATGGCAATCGCCACACCGTCGCGCAGGCCTTCGTGTCGGGCGTAGTAGCCACCCATGATGCCCTGCAGTTCGGGGAACTCTCCGACCATGTCGGTCAGCAAGTCCGTCTTGGCCAGCATCGCGGCCTGTTGGGCCTTGCTGTCCAGCACAGCGAAGTGGTCTTGCGCATCGACCGTGAACGGCACGGTGCCCAGGCTCCATTGCTGCACGATGGCATGCGAGATGGCGCGCACGCGCTCGGCGCGCTCACCCTGGGTGCCGAGCTTGCCGTGGTAGACGACCTTGCTCAGGCCTTCCACACGCGACTGCAGCGTCTTCTTGCGGTCCTGGTCGAAGAAGAACTTGGCGTCGGCCAGGCGCGGGCGCACGACGCGCTCATTGCCACCGATCACGGCACTCGGATCGGCCGGGCTGATGTTGCTCACCAGCAGGAAGGCGTTGCTCAGCTTGCCTTCATGGCCCGGCGTGGTGTCGAGCAGCGGGAAATACTTCTGGTTGGCCTTCATCGTGAGGATGAGGCACTCCTGCGGCACTTCCAGGAAAGCGGCGTCGAAGCGGCCGATCAGCACGTTCGGGCGCTCGACCAGGGCGGTGACCTCGTCCAGCAGGGCCTCGTCGTCGATCGGCTTGAGGTTGGCACCGGCGGCCGCAGCGGCCGCAGCCAGCTGGCGCACGATTTCGGCGCGGCGGGCCTCGAAGCCCGGGATCACGGCGCCTTCGGCCTGCATCTGCTCGGCATAGGTGTCGGCCGATTTCAGCACCACAGGGCTGACCGCTGCCTCAAAGCGATGACCCTGCGTCTCGCGGCCCGACTTCAGGCCCAGGGTCGCCACAGGCACCACCGCCTCGCCGTGCAGGGCCACAAGGCCATGCGCGGGGCGCACAAAGTTGACACTGGTCCAGCCCGGCTGGAAACCTTCGCCCTCACCCGTCTGCAACTGGTAGCTCATCACCTTCGGGATGGGCAGCCTGGAGAGGGATTCGTTCAAGGCGGCCTGGAGGCCATCCGCCAGGGCTGCACCGGGCTTGATGCTGTCAAAGAACAGCGCTTCGGCCTTGCCATCGGGCGCACGCTTGAGACCGGCCACGGCTTCAGGGCCGGCTCCCAGGCCTGCCAGGCGCTTGAGCAGGGCGGGCGTGGCGTTGCCCGCGGCATCGAGGCCCACGCTCACCGGCATCAGCTTTTGCTGCACGGCCTGGTCGGCAGCCTTGGCGGCCACCTGGGTCACATGGACGGCCAGGCGGCGCGGCGAGGCATACGGGGTGACGACGGCATCGGCCGGGGCCAGCCCCTGGGCTTTCAGGCTGTCGGCCAGCACGACCGCAAAGGATTCGCCCAGCTTCTTCAGCGCCTTCGGGGGCAGCTCTTCGACAAAGAGTTCAACCAGCAGGTTGTTCGTGCTCATGCTCAGGCGGCTTTCTTGTTGTTCAGTTGTTCCAGCACTTCGTCGGCCCATTCCTTGGGCGCCATGGGGAAGCCCAGGCGAGCGCGGCTGTCGAGGTAGGAGGCGGCCACAGCGCGCGCCAGGTTGCGGATGCGACCGATGTAGGCCGCGCGCTCGGTCACCGAGATGGCACCGCGTGCGTCCAGCAGGTTGAAACTGTGTGCGGCCTTCAGCACCTGCTCGTAAGCGGGCAGGGCCAGTTGCTGCTCGATCAGGTACTTGGCCTGGGTCTCGTAGTTCGTGAAGGCACCCAGCAGGAATTCGACGTTGCTGTGCTCGAAGTTGTAGGTCGACTGCTCCACCTCGTTCTGGTGGAACACATCGCCGTACTTGATGCCCGGCGCATAGACCAGGTCATAAACGTTTTCCACGCCCTGCAGGTACATGGCCAGGCGCTCCAGGCCGTAGGTGATCTCGCCGGTCGCGGGCTTGCAGTCGATGCCGCCCACCTGCTGGAAATAGGTGAACTGCGTCACTTCCATGCCATTGAGCCAGACTTCCCAGCCCAGACCCCAGGCGCCAAGCGTGGGGTTCTCCCAGTCGTCTTCGACGAAGCGCACGTCGTTCTTCTTCAGATCGAAGCCCAGCGCCTCCAGCGAACCCAGGTAGAGCTCGAGGATGTTGGCCGGCGCAGGCTTGAGCACCACCTGGTATTGGTAGTAATGCTGCAGGCGATTGGGGTTCTCGCCATAACGGCCATCCTTCGGACGGCGGCTGGGTTGCACGTAGGCGGCCTTCCAGGGCTCAGGGCCGAGCGCGCGCAGGAAGGTCGCGGTGTGGCTGGTGCCGGCCCCCACTTCCATGTCGTAGGGCTGAAGCAGTGCACAACCCTGGGCGTCCCAGTAGCTTTGGAGTCGCAGGATGATTTGCTGGAAAGTCAGCATGAATGAACCTTGGTAGACCGCCAACCGGCGCATGGGCCAGTGGGCGTCGGTGATCGTGAAATCGACTCGCCTGCCAGAGGCAGGCACAGGGCTGGACGATGAAGCGCCGCCAGGGGCACCGCGTCGTCGCCAAAACCCCGATTCTAGTGGGCCGGCCGAGCCCTGCGAGACCCGGCACCCAGCACCGCGCACAGCAAACCGGCCAACAGCGCGGGCCACAGCCCCCATCGGCCAGCCCACCAGGCAAACGGGGTCACACCCTCTCGCCCCTGCACCACGGTGTGGAGCACGTCGCGCGTGTTGGGCGCCAGACTGGAAGCCACACGACCCTGGTGATCGATCAGCACGGTGGCACCGGTGTTGGTCGCACGCAGCGTGGGCAACTGGAACTCGAGCGAGCGCATCCGTGCGATCTGCAGGTGCTGGTGGATCGCCACCGACTCCCCGAACCACGCCAGATTGCTGACATTGGCGAGGATCGTGGGCGCTCGACCCGCCTCGGTGAAGCGGGCGGCAATCTCTTCGCCGAAGAGGTCTTCATAGCAGATGGTCGGGGCCACGCGCTGCCCTTTGACCTCGAACGACGGCGCCACGAGCGGGCCCCGACGGAAATCACCCAATGGCATGTTCATCATGCGCACGAACCAATGGAAGCCCCAGGGAATGAACTCGCCAAACGGGACCAGATGGTGTTTGCTGTACTGGTAGGCCCGCGGCGACTCCGGATCGGGCGCCGGGTGCCCAGGCCCCACCCCCACCACCGAGTTCGTGTAGCCACGCTGGAAATCACCCAAAGGGATGCCGATCAGGGCGGCACGCCCGGTCGACTCGCCAAAACCGGCCTGAACCTGCGCCCAGTAATCGGGTGGCAGTTGCGAGGGCAACAAAGGAATGGCGGTTTCAGGGGCGATCACCAGGTCACTGCGCGAGGCCAGGAGGTTCTGGCCGTGCCAGATCAGCATCGGCACCTGGCGGTCTTCGCGAAATTTTTCGTCCTGCGGCACATTACCCTGAAGCAGGCTCACGCTCAAAGGGCCGCCATGGGGACGCGTGAAATCCACGGCAGCAGGAAACTGCCTCAGCACCCCACAACCCAGCACCGCCAGGCTGGCCAGGCCGAGCCCCATGCCACGTACAGCGAGAGCCTCCTCACGCCGCCACGACCAAACGACCAGCGCCAACAAGCAAGCCCAGATCGCCCCCATGCCATAGACGCCAACCCATGGCGCCAGCACCACCAGGGGGCTGTCGACCAGACCATAGCCGCTGGCGCCCCAGGGGAAACCCGTCAGCACGATGGCCCGCGCCCATTCGACGACCAACCAGAGCCCCGCCCAGGCCAGCGCATCGCGCCACCAGACGCCCATGCGCCAGCGCGCCCAGACCCAGCCCAGCAGGGCCATGTAGGCAGACAGGGCCATGCACAGCAGCCCCACGGCTGCGCCTGCCAGCCAGAACGGCAAGCCGCCATAGGTGTGCAGGCTCACATACATCCAGCCCGTGGCACCCAAAAGCCAGACCGTGCCATACAGCCAGGTCAGGCCCGCCACCTGCCGAGGGGTTCTGAAGGGCGCCAGCACCCACAACAGACCCGACAGCGCCAGACTTTGCAGCAAGGCGGGGCACCAGCTCCCCCAAGCCGCGACCATCGGCGACAAGGCCAGGGCATGACACGCGCCGGCCATGAACACGCCCAGGCGCGAGGCCCAGCCCACACGCTGCGGGTGCACTGCCAGCGCCTCCTGAACAAACGAGGTCAAAACGGCACCAGGGCGATCAGGACTCGGCGCCATCGGCCACGTCGGGCGCGCGCGTCACCTTGAACCAGCGCACGGCACCACCACGGGCCAGCATCACCTTGAAGCGCAAGCCACCCAGGTCCAGGTGCTCGCCACGGCGCGGCACACGCCCCAGCTCGTGGGCCACCAGGCCACCGATCGTGTCGAAATCCGCCAAGGGCAGGTCGGTGGCGAAGGCTTCGTTGACCGATTCGATCGCGGCATCGCCCGCCACACGCTGACTGCCATCGGCCAGGGTGAAGATGCTGGACTGGTGGTCCTCGTCGTCGAACTCGTCCTCGATCTCGCCCACGATCTCTTCCAGCACGTCTTCGATGGTGATCAACCCGGCCGCCTTGCCGAACTCGTCGATCACGATGGCCAGATGGCTGCGGTTGGAGCGGAACTCGCGCAGGAGTTCGTTCAGCCCCTTCGACTCTGGCACGAACACGGGCTGGCGCAACAGGGTCCGCAGGTTCAACTCCGGCGCCCGCTGCAGCTTGAGCAGGTCCTTGGCCATCAGGATGCCAATGATGTTGTCCTTGTGCCCCTCGAACACCGGGAAGCGGGAATGACCCGTGTCGATCACCTGGGCCAGCAGCTCGTCGTAGGGGGCATCGATGTCCAGCACGTCCATGCGGCGCACGGCCACCATGACGTCGCCCGCGCTCATGCTGGCCATGCGGATCACGCCCTCCAGCATCACGCGGGATTCGGGCTCGATCAGCTCGCGGTGCTCGGCTTCGGCCAGGGACTGGATCAATTCCGCCGTCGAGTCTGGCCCCGGGGAGATGAACTCCACCAGGCGGACAAAAAGACTGCGGCGGTCAGGCGCCCGTGACGGGCCCTTGGGTTTGTCGCTCCGGGAGGATCGACTGGGGGAGGTGTCGGACACGGAAGGGGTGTCGTGGTTGAGATGCCGCAAGAATACCCCATGGTCGTGTCATTCCATCCAGTACCCGATGGCTGCGGCGGCCAAGGGGGCTACACTCGCCGGATGAGCCTGATTCCCGTCACCATCCTCACCGGTTTCCTCGGCAGCGGCAAGACCACGCTGCTCAAACGCATCCTGACCGAAGCCCACGGTCAGAAAATTGCCGTGATCGAAAACGAATTCGGCGAGGAAAACATCGACAACGACATCCTCGTGGCCGACACCGAGGAGCAGATCATCCAGATGAACAACGGATGCATCTGCTGCACGATCCGCGAGGACCTGCGCGACACCCTCTCCGACCTCGCCAAACAGAAAAAGGCAGGCACCCTCACCTTTGACCGCGTGGTGATCGAAACCACCGGCGTGGCCGATCCGGGTCCCGTGGCCCAGACCTTCTTCATGGACGACGAGATCGCCGAGCTTTACCTGCTCGACTCCATCGTCACCCTGGTCGACGCCAAGCATGGCCAGAACCAACTCGACCAGCGCCAGGAAGCACGCCGCCAGGTGGGCTTCGCCGACCAGATCTTCATCAGCAAGACCGACCTGGTCAGCCAGGCCGAGGCCGATGACCTGGCTCACCGCGTCAAGCACATGAACCCCCGCGCACCGCAAAAGCGCGTGCACTTCGGCGAGGTGCCCATCACCGAGGTCTTTGACCTCAAGGGCTTCAACCTCAATGCCAAGCTCGATATCGACCCTGACTTCCTCAAGGACGAAGCCCACAAGCACGGCCATGACCACCACCATGGTCACGACCACGCCCATGGCGAGCATTGCGACCACCCACACCACCACGCCCACGACGACGACGTGAAATCCTTCGTCTACAAGGCCACCAAGCCCTTCGACGCCACCAAACTGGAAGACTTCCTGGGCTCGATGGTGCAGATCTACGGCCCCAAGATGCTGCGCTACAAGGGCGTGCTGCACGTCAAGGGCATGGACCGCAAGGTGGTGTTCCAGGGCGTGCACCAGCTGATGGGCAGTGACCTGGGCCCCAAATGGGCTGCGGGCGAAACCAAGGTCAGCAAAATGGTCTTCATCGGCATCGACTTGCCTCAGGAGCTGTTCAAGGCAGGCCTGGATCAGTCCCTCGCGTAACCGAAATGAACACCTTCGGGGATCTTCCTGTGAAATCTGGCGGCAAGCGTGGCTACAATCCGCGCGCCTTCGGCAAACAGGCAGACACCCCGCGATGAACCACGAGGCGATGGAGCAGTCCCCGGCCATGCGTCACCCCAACAAGACCCCGTCTGTTGACCACGCATTTTCGGAAGGAGGATCCGATGACCAAACCGTCCGCCTCGGCCAAGCCTGCCGCCAAGAAGAGCACCGTCGCCAAAGCCGCTGAGCCCAGGCCAGCGAAAACGAATCCTCAAGCTCCGGCGGAAACCGCCGAAGCCCTCGCATCTGCCAGATCCGTGGCGCCAGGACGCCGTCCGTCCAACATCAGTACCTCCGACAACATGCCTCCCAGCACTGCCACCAAGGCCGACCCCAAACTCGCCAACGCCTGGAAAACCAAAGCAGGTCGCGACCTGACCGAGGCCGAACTGATGGCCATGCCCGATGGCGAGTACATGAACGACAAGCAGATCGACTTTTTCCGGGCTCGCCTCGAAGCCCAGAAGGAAGACCTGCTGTCCAACGCCGGCGAGACCACCGAGCACCTGCGTGAAGACACCTCCATCGTGCCCGATCCGGCCGACCGCGCCACGATCGAGGAAGAGCACGCACTGGAACTGCGCACCCGCGATCGCGAGCGCAAGCTGCTCAAGAAGATCTCCCAGGCCCTGACCCGACTGGATTCCGGCGAATACGGCTTCTGCGACGAAACCGGCGAACCCATCGGTTTGGGCCGCCTGCTCGCTCGCCCGACGGCCACGCTGTCGCTGGAAGCGCAGCAACGCCGTGAACTCAAGCAGAAGATGTTCGGCGACTGAGCCGGCGAAAGCGACCTCGACTTGACAACCCAGAGCGAACGCAACCCATGAGCAAGGAAGCCGGCGGATTCCTGCGCAAGGTCGTTCGCTTCGTGGCCAACCCGACCACGGATTGGAACGCGCTCGACAACCCCGGCTCCGACGGCGCCGAGAGCGAGTACGCCAAGACCGAAATCAAGGCCATGATCGAGCGCAAGCGGCGTAACGACTTCGTGCGCAAGCGCGAACTCGACATGCTGCGCAAGATCCGCCGAGAAGGCCTGAGCCAGGATCACGCGCTGGCGATGGGCGCGAGCTCCAACCTCGACCCGGACTCTCGTCCGCAAACTGGCACACGCTCCGACATCACGGTCAAGGCCAAGATCGACGAGATCGAATTGCAGATGGTGGGCAGCAACCGCCCCCAGGGGACAGCCCCTTCTCCGGCCCAGCCCAACCACGCCGCCAACGCTTACCGGCCCACCGCGCCGCTGGCCGACATCGGCACCACACTGCCCAGCCCATTCTCCGGCGCACCGACACAAGCACTGAGCTTCGATCTGGACGACGAACCGCCGCCCATGATCTCGCAGGCCGTGCTGGATTCCGCTCGGGCCAGCGCCTCGCGCGCCGCTGCAGCGGTTGCCGCGCCCCTGAGTGCGCCCATGGCCCCCAGCGGCTTTCAGAACCCGCTGGACGTGAAGGTCACCGAGGTCACGCACGACCCGGAACTTGACGAGGCCGTGATCGCCTTCGCGAACGCGGACTTCGACCAGTGCGAGCGCTGCCTGCTCGACCTGGTTCAACCGGGTGCGGTGCGTCACCACGACGCCGAAACCTGGCTGACCCTGTTCGACTTCTACCGCACGGTCGACCTGCCCCAGAAGTTCGAGCAACTCGCGGTCTCCTATGCACAGCATTTCGGGTTGTCAGCGCCGCAGTGGTTCTCCTACCCGCAAAAGGTGGCGCACTTCCTGGCAAGTGGTCACGCGCCCGGCACCGATGCGCACCCGCCCCTGTCGATCGACGCGGGCCCGGACACCGAAGCCGGACCGGATGCCCCACCTGTCGCCCAACGTGCCCTGGAGGGATGGGTCGCGCCTGCACGCATCGACCAGGACGTGGCCGCCCAGCTGCGCGTGGAAGTGCTGCAAATGCCCCGCCCCTGGGTGATGGACTGGCGCCATGTTCAGCGGCTCAGCCCCGAAGCGGCCCACCAGCTCGGCCTGCTGATGCGGCAGTGGGCGCAGGAGCGCGTCGAGCTGATCTGGGTCGGCACCCAGCCTCTGCTGAGCCTGCTGGCCGACCTGACCCCCACGGGCATGCGCGACACCGATCCGGCGTACTGGATGCTGAGGCTGGACGTCCTGCGCCTGTGCAACCTGCCTGTGCAGTTTGACGAAGTCGCCATCGACTACTGCGTGACTTACGAGCTGTCGCCCCCTTCATGGGAGCCGGCGTTGTGCAGCGTCAAACTGAGTCAGGATGCCATCAGCCCCCACACTCGCCCCCTCTCCCGCGTGAGCGAGGTCACCACGAGTTTCGTCGAATCCCAGTTGCAGAACGATGTGGAATTCGTTCAGGTGGCCGCGCTGCACCTGTCCGGCCAGCTGGCTGGCGACATCGGCAAGACCCTGACCCAGCTGGACACCCAGCTGGGCGCCAGCGTCGCGCTGGAGATCGACTGCGAACACCTGCTGCGCGTGGACTTCATCGCCGCTGGCGACCTGCTCAACTGGGTGCTGGCCCGCCGCGCCGAAGACCGGCAGGTCATTTTCCTGAACCCCCACCGTCTGGTCGCCCTCTTCTTCGGGGCAATGGGCATCAACGAGCACGCCAGCGTCAAGCTGCGCACCCACTGAAACCCATCGCGCCAGGCATTCAGCGCCGCTCGGCAGCCAGGGTCAAAAGGCCCTCGAAAATGAGGTTCTCCACCACCTGCGCCGGCAGCTCATCGAGGTGTGACAGGCGCGGCGAGGCCCCACCCGACATGATCAACACCGGCTGACGCCCGGTCTTGACCTGCAGCCGCCTCAGCGTGCGTTCGATGGCCCCCGCGATGGCATCGGTGCCGCCGCTCATCAGGGCGTCGCTGGTGTTGGTGGGAAAGTCGTGCACCTCGCCAGTCGGCACCTTCAGGCCGGCAGTACCGCTTTCCAGCGCCCGGTACATCAGCCCGAAACCAGGCAGGATCAGCCCACCAAGAAAGCGCCCTGCCCCGTCCACCGCATCCACGGTGACCGCGGTACCGACCATCACGGCCAGCACCGGCG
>NZ_JAIZVX010000239.1 GCF_021768455.1 Aquabacterium sp.
CGCCCACGCCCAGGTAGGTGCGGCTGTCGTGGCCGTCCATGATGAAGTCGGCGTGGCTGAAGAGGCGCAGCGGCTCGCTCACGCGGTAGGACAGGCCCAGGCCCAGGTAGGGGGCATTGCGGTGCTCGCGCACGGTCTGGGTCTCGCCATTGGCCAGGGTCAGGGTGTTCTTGTGCTTGGTGAGTGCCACGCCCAGGCGGATGTGGTTGGTGAAGTCCTGCAGCAACTCGGTCTCCCAGTTGATGCCCAGGGTGATGGTGCGGGCCTGCTCGCGCTCGGCGACCACACCGGTGGCGGCGCTGGTGGCCGGGCTGTATTCCTTGTCCAGCGGGCGGAAGTAGAAGTAATTGATTTCGGCCGCCAGCGAGGGGGTCATGCGCACCCCGCCGAACATCTTCTGGCTGAAGTTGGCACGGTTGCAGCCCACGGCCTCGCCACAGGCCCGCGAGGCCACGCCAAAGCCGGCCGAGGCACCGCCGTAGACATGGAGCCCATTGATGCTGCCCAGGGTGTCGGCCTGCGCAGCCCCACCCAGCAGGGCACCCAGCATGGCCCCGGTGCACACGGCGGAACGGGTCAGAGCGGAAAGCGGAGACTTGGCAAAGCGGCTCATGGTGCGTGGGTCAGTGGGGGCTGAGAGCAAAAAGGGGGTGGAGAGCGCGGCCACCCCGTGAAGGGATGGGGCCATGCGGCTCGGCTTGAAGAAAGTCTGCCACAGGGGCTTCTACAATCTGACCCTCGTCTTCCCCCGCCCGCCAGGGTTAACGCCTAAGCCTGGGCACAGCCCGCGTCAATTCGTCGCGATCTGTTCCCCGGCCCGCTGGTGCCCTGGGCGCGGGCCTCCGCCTCCCCGATGTCCGACCTGTCCCATGGCCGTTTTCACTGAAGTCTCTCCGTCCGAAGCGGGGGGCCTGCTCTCCACCCTGAACCTGGGCACGCTGCACACCATGCAGGGCGCGGCTTCGGGCATCGAGAACACCAATTACTTCGTCAGCACCGACCGGGGTGACTACGTGCTCACCCTGTTCGAGCGCCTGAGTGCCGAGCAACTGCCCTTCTACCTGAAGCTGATGGCCCACCTGGCGCAGCGCGGCATCCCGGTGCCCGCTCCGCAGGCCGATGCCCAAGGCGAGATCCTGCACAGCCTCAAGGGCAAGCCCGCTGCCGTGGTGACCAAGCTCAAGGGCCGCAACCAGCTCACCCCCCAGGCGGCCGACTGCGCCCAGGTGGGGGCCATGCTGGCACGCATGCACCTGGCCGGCCTGGACTACCCCCTGAGCCAGCCCAACCTGCGTGGCCTGCCCTGGTGGACCGAGACCGTGCCTGTGGTGCTGCCCCACCTCACGCCGGAGCAGGCCGCGCTGATCCAGCAGGCCCTGGCCGAGCAACAGGCCCTGGCCGCCACGCCGACCTACCAGGCCCTGCCCCGCGGCCCGGTGCACGCCGACCTCTTCCGTGACAACGTGATGTTCGACGGCCCCAATCTGGGCGGCTTTTTCGATTTCTACTTTGCCGGCGTCGACACCTTCGGCTTCGACATCGCCGTGTGCCTGAACGACTGGTGCATCGACCTGGCCACGGGCGCGCTTGACGACACCCGCGCCCAGGCCTTTGTGGCCGCCTACGACGCCGTGCGCCCGCTCACGGCCGAGGAACGCGCCCTGATGCCTGCCCTGCTGCGCGCCGCGGCCCTGCGCTTCTGGACCTCCCGCCTCTGGGACTTCCACCTCCCGCGCGACGCCGCCATGCTCCAGCCCCACGACCCCACCCATTTCGAGCGCGTGCTGCGCCAGCGCTGCCAGCATCCCTGGTCCTACCAGCGCGCCGGATCGGCCTCGGCATGAAGCTGCGCATCGTCAAACCCAGCCAGGGCCTGTTCTGGGTGCGCCAGGGCCTGTTGATGGCGCGCAAGCAGCCCTTCAACCTGGTCGGCCTGCTGGGCATGGTGGCCTGCGCGGCCCTGCTGCTCATCGGCCTGCCCATCGTGGGCCCCTTGCTGGTCGTGGGCCTGATGCCGATCGTGTGGATGGGCTTCATGCTGGCCACCCGGCGGGCGTTGGCCGGCGAGCGGGTCACGCCCTCGGTCTTCATCGAACCGCTGCGCAGCGCCGACAGCCCGCGCCAGGCCTTTGCCAAGCTGGGCGGTGCCTACGTGCTGGCCACCCTGGTGGTGATGCAGCTGGCCCAGTTGCTGGGCCCGGGTGCCGAGGTGCTGTCGGAAGCCTTCGAGGCCGCCAAGGACACCGGCGAGGTGCTGGCCAACCCCCTGGTGCAGCAGGATGTGCTCTGGCGCATGGGCCTGACCCTGCCCGTGAGCCTGCTGTTCTGGCACACCCCGGCCCTGGTGCTGTGGGCGCGCATGCCGGTGGGCAAGGCCCTGTTCTTCAGCGCCGTGGCCAGCTGGCGCAACCTGGGCGCCTTCACCGTCTACGGTCTGGCCTGGGGCGGCGTGATGGTGCTGCTGGGCCTGGTCACCCAGCTGCTGGGTGGCCTGCTGGGCGAGCCCACGGTGGTGAGCGTCCTGGCCCTGTCGATGGGCATGTGGGTCGCGGCGAGCTTCTACGCCTCGCTCTACTTCACCGTGATCGACTGCTTCGATGCACCGGATGCCGACCCGAACGATCAGGCCGACAAGCGGGTCACGCCCTCCAGCGGGCAGGCGTAAATCGCGTTGCGCAGGGCCGCGATGGCCTCGTAACGCGTGAAGCTGCGGCGCCACACCAGCACCACGCGGCGTGTGGGCACCGGCGCCTCGAAGGGCACATAGACCAGGTTCGACTGGTTGTCGACCAGGGCGGGCGGCACCGACAGGCGCGGCACCACGGTCACACCCATGCCGGCGGCCACCATGTACTTGATGGTCTCGAGCGACGAGCCCTCGAAGCTCTTGCGGATGCCTTCGGCGTCGCTCGAAAAGCGGGCGAACTCCGGGCAGACCTCGAGCACGTGGTCGCGGAAGCAATGGCCCGCGCCCAGCAGCAACATCGTCTCGCGCTTGAGTTCTTCGGCGCTGAGCGAGGTGCGCTGCGCAAAGGGGTGCGCCTTGGGCACGGCCACCATGAAGGGCTCTTCGTAGAGCGGGGCGGTGGCCAGGTTGGTCTCGGGAAAGGGCTCGGCCAGGATGGCGCAGTCAAGCTCACCGGCGCGCAGCATCTCCAGCAGCTTGACGGTGAAGTTCTCCTGCAGCATCAGCGGCATCTGGGGCACACGGGCGATGGCGTTGCGCACCAGATCGGGCAGCAGGTAGGGGCCGATGGTGTAGATCACGCCCAGGCGCAGCGGGCCGGCCAGCGGGTCCTTG
>NZ_JAIZVX010000133.1 GCF_021768455.1 Aquabacterium sp.
AAGGCCGCGGCCGATGCGGCGGTGGGCGAGGCAGGGGCTTTCTTGGCCATGGTGGGCTGCGCGTGAGCGAGGAAATACGATTGATCGTCGATGCTATCATCTTTGGTTGAATTGAGCCTGATACAAAGTGGCTTTTCCAAGATAAATCAACGACTTAGCAGGTGAGTGCCAGGTGTGTGACGCAGGGTGAGCCTGCCTGCAGGCCCGAGACCATCTTTCCGGATCGCGTTTCCCCAGTCCCCCAAGCATGCGTCTGAATTCGATCAAGCTGTCTGGCTTCAAGTCATTCGCCGAGCACACGCACTTCCAGCTGCCTGGCCAGCTGGTGGGCGTGGTCGGGCCGAATGGCTGCGGCAAGTCCAACATCATGGACGCCGTGCGGTGGGTGCTTGGCGAGTCGAAAGCCTCCGAGCTGCGTGGCGAATCCATGCAGGACGTGATCTTCAACGGCTCGGGCAACCGCAAGCCGGCGAGCCGCTCCAGCGTGGAGCTGGTCTTCAGCAACGAAGACGCCCGTGCCGGCGGCCAGTGGAACCAGTTTGCCGAGATCGCGGTCAAGCGCGTGCTCACGCGTGACGGGACCTCCAGCTACTTCATCAACAACCAGCCGGTGCGCCGCCGGGACGTGCAGGACGTCTTTCTGGGCACGGGCCTGGGCCCGCGCGCCTACGCCATCATTGGCCAGGGCACCATCAGCCGGATCATCGAGTCCAAGCCGGAAGAGCTGCGCCTGTTCCTGGAAGAGGCCGCAGGCGTCTCGAAATACAAGGAGCGCCGCCGCGAGACCGAGAACCGCCTGAAGGACACCCGCGAGAACCTGACCCGCGTGGAAGACATCCTGCGTGAGCTGAACAACAACCTTGAGAAGCTGGAAAAGCAGGCCGAGGTGGCCACGCGTTACCACGGCCTGCAGGAGCAGGGCACGCTGAAGCTGC
Source organism: Aquabacterium sp. (assembly GCF_021768455.1). Classification (GTDB taxonomy): domain Bacteria; phylum Pseudomonadota; class Gammaproteobacteria; order Burkholderiales; family Burkholderiaceae_C; genus Aquabacterium. The sequence continues at coordinate 936 of NZ_JAIZVX010000133.1, forward strand.
ACCAATTGTGGTTTCTGAAGCACCGCGATGCGGCCTCTGAAGAAACCCGGATCCGCCTGGCCATGGCCGAGGCCACCAACGCGCTGGAAGCCCGCATGGCCGAGTTACGCCACGTGGAGGCCGAGCTGGAACAGGTCCGCCAGGACCACTATGCCGCCAGTGACGAGCTCCACACCGCCCAGGGCGCCCTGGCCGAGGCCAACCTCGAGGTGAGCCGGCTGGAGGAGCGCATCCGCTACGTGGTGGAAGGGCGCAACCGTGTCGAGCAGCGCCTGGCCGAATTGAAGGGGCAGAACGAACAATGGGCGGAACGCCGCGCCGCTGCCGAGTTCGAGTTGGAAGAACTGGCCGAGAAGATGTTGGCAGCCGAAGAGCAGGCCGAGATCCTGGCCGCCCAGGCGGAAGAGCTGGCCGGCAATGTGCCCACGCTGGAGGACGCCGTCCGCGCCGCCACACAGCGTGCCAACGAACAGCGCGGGGTGGCGGGTCAGGTGCAGCAGCAGATCCAGCTGCTGGCGGCCGAGTCTCGCAACATCGACGACCAGAGTCGGCAGCTGCGCCAGCGCCACGAACGCCTGAGCACCGAGCAACGCGGCCTGGCCAGCGTGGACGACGAGCGCCTGGCCGGCTTGAAGATCGATCTGGAGGCCCGCCAGGAGGACCTGGCCATCCTCGAAGAACAACTGGGTGAGCTGACCGAGACGGTGCCGACGCTGGACGAAGCCCGCAAGGCCGCCCAGCAGAACGCCAACGCCCAGGCCGCCCGTCACAGTGAACTCGGTGCGCGCCTGGAAGCCCTGCGGACCCTGCAGGACAAGGTGCAGACAGAAGGCAAGCTCAAGCCGTGGTTGGCCAAGCATGGCCTGGATGGCCTGGCCGGCTTGTGGACCAAGGTCCACATCGAAGCCGGCTGGGAAAACGCGCTGGAATCGGCCCTGCGCGAGCGCATGACGGCGCTGGAAGTGGGCCGCGTGGACACGGTGCGTGCGTTCGAACTGGACGCGCCTCCCGCCAAGCTGGCCTTCTACAGCCTGCCCCAGGCCGCCCTGACATCGCCCGGGCACCAGACGCTGCCGCGCCTGGCCGACCTGTTGCGCCTGCACGATGCCGGCCTCAAGGCCTTGATGCACGACTGGCTGGAAGGCGTCTACACGGCAGTCAGCCTGGAAGCGGCCCTGGCCGATCGCAGCAAGCTGCAGCATGGCGAGGTGATCCTGACCCAGGCGGGCCATGCGGTCAGCCAGTTTGGCGTGACGTTTTACGCGCCCGACTCCGAGCAGGCCGGCATGTTGGCCCGTGCGCAGGAGATCGAGAACCTCGACAAGCAGGTCAAGGCACAGGCCCTGATCGCCGACGAAGCCCGGGCTGCCCTGGTGCGGGCCGAAGCCGCCTACACCGAGGCCTCGCAGCGCCTGGCTTCGGCCCGCCGCGACACCTCGGAAGCCCAGCAGCGCAGCCATCAGTTGCAGGTCGAGGTGATGCGCCTGGCCCAGCAGGCCGAGCAGACCCAGAGCCGCCGCAGCCAGATCGGTGCCGAATTGGCCGAGATCGACGGCCAGTTGGACGAACTCCAGGAACGCCGAGCCGTGGGCGAGGCGCGCTTCGAAGAGCTGGACCTGAGCCTGGCGGATGCCCAGGAAAAGCACGCCCAGCTGGAAGAGGCCGTGATGGACGCCGAGCGTCGCCTGGCCCAGGCCCGTGAACAGTCGCGCACGCTGGAGCGCCAGGCCCAAGAGGCCCAGTTCGCCGCCCGTGCCATGGTGGCCCGCCGGGGTGAGCTGCAGCGGGGGATCGAGACCGCGGCACAGCAGATCCAGGGCAACGAGGCGTCGGCCGTGCAGTTGCACGAAGAGTTGTCCCGCCTCAGTGAAACCACCTCGCAGACCGGGCTGGACGAGGCCCTGGCCGTGAAGCTGGACAAGGAAAAGGCCTTGCTGGCCACGCGCAACCATTACGACGAGCTCTCCTTGCAGCTGCGCCGTGCCGACGAGCAGCGCATGGGCTTCGAGCGCAGCCTGCAACCCCTGCGCGACGAGATCACCAAGCTGCAACTGGAAATGCAGGCCGCCACCCTGGGTGGTGCGCAGTTCATGGAGCAGCTGGTGGCCGCCGAGGTCAACCTCGACGTGCTGGCCGAAGGGATCGAACGCGATGGCGTCAAGCTCTACGGCCTGCAGTCCGAAATCGACCGCATCCAGCGTGAGATCAACGCCCTGGGCGCCGTCAACCTGGCCGCGCTCGACGAGCTCACCGCCGCGCGCGAACGCAAGGGCTTCCTCGATTCGCAGATGGCCGACCTGCTCGATGCCATCGGCACCCTGGAAGACGCCATTCACAAGATCGACCTGGAAACCCGCGATCTGCTGGGCGCCACCTTCAACACCGTCAACGAGCATTTCGGGCGCATGTTCCCCAGCCTCTTTGGGGGTGGCAGCGCGCGCCTGGTGATGACCGGCGACGAAATCCTCGATGCGGGCGTGCAGGTCATGGCCCACCCGCCGGGCAAGAAAAACAGCACCATCCACCTGCTTTCCGGCGGGGAGAAGGCGCTCACGGCGATCGCCCTGGTGTTCGCCATCTTCCAGCTCAACCCTGCGCCGTTCTGTCTGCTCGACGAAGTCGATGCGCCGCTGGACGACGCCAACACCGAACGTTACGCCCGCCTGGTCAAGAGCATGTCCAGCGGCACGCAGTTCCTCTTCATCTCCCACAACAAGATCGCCATGGAGATGGCCGAGCAGCTGATCGGCGTGACCATGCAAGAGCAAGGCGTGTCCCGCATCGTGGCGGTCGACATGGAAGCCGCGCTTGGCATGGCCGATGCCGCCTGACCCCGCACACCCCACATGAACAACTCTCTCACTCTCTATCTGGCCATCCTCGGTGGCGTCGTGCTGGCTGGCGTCATTGCGCACAGCACCTGGCAAAACCGCAAGCTGGCCGCGCGCCAGCCCAAGCGCGCCGCCCTGGAGCCGGTGGACACCGACGCCCAGGTGGGAGGCGACACGGAGCCCCAGTTCGACGAGCACACCCCCACCCAGCCCATGGGCCTGGATGGGGCGCCGCAGATGCCGCCCGTCAAGCGCGGTGGCGCTCACCTCGACGCCCTGGTCGACGCCATCGCCACCTTGACGCTGGACAGCCCGCTCAGCGGGGACCACATCCTGCTGCACCTGCCGCCTTCGCGCCGTGCAGGCAGCAAGCCGGTGCTGATCGAAGGCCTGCGCACCGATTGCGGCGAGTGGGAACAGCCTCAGCCGGGTGTGACCTATGGCGAACTGCAGGCCGGTGTGCTGCTGGCCAACCGCACGGGGGGCCTGAACGAGATCGAGTACTCCGAGTTCGTGCAGAAGGTGCAGACCATGGCCGATGCCCTGGGCGCGGCGGTGGAGTTCCCGGACATGCTGGACGTGGTGGCCCGCGCCCGCGAGCTCGATGCCTTCGCCAGTGCCCACGATGCGCAACTGGCCCTGCGCCTGCACGCCCGTGGCAGCGCCTGGTCAGTGGGGTATGTGCAGCAGCAGGCCTCGCGTCACGGCTTCCTCCCGGGGGCCTTGCCTGGGCGTTTGGTGCTGCCTGCGGTGGAAGAGGGCGCTCCGCCTGTGTTGACGCTGCACTTCGACGCGCAGGCCGCGTTTGCGGAAGACGAAGAGCAGGCCACCCTGCGCGAGCTGGTGCTGGCCTTTGACGTGCCCCAGACCGCTGCCGAGCACGCCCCCTTCAAGGCCTGGTGCGCCGCAGGCGAGGCCTTGTCTGTGGGCCTCGACGCCCTGATGGCCGACGACCAGGGGCACCCCTTCTCGCCGGCGGCCTTTGCCTCCATCGAGGGGGAACTCGTGCGCCTGTACGAGGCGCTGGCGGGCCGCGATCTGGCCGCCGGAGCCCCGGCCACCCGCCGCCTTTTCAGCTGACGCAAGGCCGCACCATGAGCCAGCCCGACATGTTTGGCGCCCCGGTCGATGCCCAGGCGCCCGCGGCGCCATTGACGCCCGCCGACGAGGCGGCCCGCCTTCGCGAGGCCCTGCACGCCCACGCCCACCGGTACTACGTGCTGGACGCACCCAGCATTCCCGACGCCGAATATGACCGGCTTTTCCAGGCGCTGCAGGCCCTGGAAGCGGCCCACCCTGAACTGCGCACCGCCGATTCACCCACGCAGCGTGTGCTCGGCCAGGTGCTGGATGGCTTTGCCAGCGTGCGGCATGTGGTGCCCATGCTCTCGATCCGCACGGAGACCGACACCGAGGCCACGGGCGCCGAGGCCTTCGACGCCCGCGTGCGGCGTGAACTGGCCCTGCTCGAGGACGCCCCACCGGTCGACTACGCTGCCGAATTGAAATTCGACGGGCTGGCCATCAACCTGCGCTACGAGCGGGGCGTGCTGGTTCAGGCGGCCACGCGTGGCGATGGCGAAAACGGCGAAGACGTGACCCAGAACATCCGCACCGTGGGACAGATCCCGCTGCGACTGCAAGGGCCGGCCGATGCCTGGCCTGCGGTGCTGGAGGTGCGCGGCGAGGTCTACATGCGCCGCGACGATTTCGAGCGCCTCAACGAACGCCAGCGCGAACGTGGCGAGAAGACCTTCGTCAACCCGCGCAATGCGGCCGCAGGGGCTGTGCGCCAACTGGATCCGGCCATCGCTGCACAGCGGCCCTTGAGCTTCTTTGCCTACGGTCTGGGCGAGGTGCAGGGCTGGGCCATCCCGCCCACGCACAGTGGCCTGCTGGATGCACTGGCCGCGTTCGGGCTGCCGGTCTGCGCAGAACGCACCGTGGCACACGGCGCCTCAGGTGCCCAGGGCCTGGTCGCGTTTCATCAGGCGATGGGGGCCAGGCGCGACCAACTGCCCTTCGACATCGACGGCGTGGTCTACAAGGTCAACAGCCGCGCCCTGCAGGAACAACTGGGTTTCGTGACCCGCGAGCCCCGGTGGGCCGTGGCGCACAAGTATCCGGCTCAGGAACAGCTCACCCAGGTGGAGGGCATCGACATCCAGGTGGGCCGCACCGGCAAGCTCACGCCGGTGGCGCGCCTCAAGCCCGTGTTCGTGGGCGGCGTGACCGTCACCAACGCCACGCTGCACAACCTGTTCGAGTTGCGCCGCAAGGGCGTGCGGGTGGGTGACACCGTCATCGTGCGGCGTGCGGGCGATGTCATCCCCGAGGTGGTGGGCGTGCTGCGCAGCGAGCCGCCGGCCCCGCGTGCGCCTTACGTGCCCAACTTCCGCATGCCGCGGCATTGCCCCATCTGCGCCAGCACCGTGGTGCGCGAGCGCGACGAGGTGAATCACCGCTGCACGGGTGGCTTGTTCTGTGCGGCCCAGCGCAAACAGGCGGTGCTCCACTTTGCGCAGCGCCGCGCGGTGGAAATCGAAGGCCTGGGAGAAAAACTGGTCGACCAGCTGATCGACGGGGGCCTGGTGCGCACCTTGCCCGATCTCTACAAGCTGGGGCTGATGAAGCTGGCGGCGCTCGACCGCATGGCCGACAAGAGCGCGCAGAACATCCTGGTCGCGCTGGAAAAGAGCAAGCTGACCACGCTGCCGCGCTTCCTGTTCGGCCTGGGCATCCGCCATGTGGGCGAGGCCACGGCCAAAGACCTGGCGCGCCACTTTGGCAGCATCGACCGCATCATGGATGCGCCGGAAGACCAGTTGCTGGCCGTGCGGGATGTGGGCCCGGTGGTGGCGAAAAGCATCCGCACCTTCTTCGACCAGGCCCACAACCGCGAGGTGGTGGAGCAACTGCGCGCCGCGGGGGTCAGCTGGGCCGAGCACGAACCCTCGGCCGAAGCCGATGCGGCCACGCTGCCCTTGGCCGGCAAGACCCTGGTGCTGACCGGCACCCTGCCCACGCTGGGCCGCGAAGAGGCCAAGGCCCTGATCGAGGCCGCTGGCGGCAAGGTGGCCGGCTCGGTCTCCAAGAAGACCCACCATGTGGTCGCGGGCGCCGAGGCGGGCAGCAAGCTGGAAAAGGCCCAGGCGCTGGGGCTGAGCATCCTTGATGAGGCCGGCCTGCTGGCCTTGCTGGCCGCACCGGCTGGCCAGCCCCCTGCGGGCACGGTGCCCCCCGCACCCGGGAACCCCGACGGATCAGAGGGCTGAAGGACAGAAGGGCTGAAAGGCTCAGGCCATCAGGCTGATGGCCTTCTTGAATCGCGCCAGCGAAAAGGTGAACAGCAGCGACCCGATCAGGGCCAGCGCCAGGAAGGGGGGCCACACCACCTCGATGCCCGCCCCGCGGTAGAGGATGGCCTGCCCCAGTTGCACGAAGTGCGTGGTTGGTGCGACCAGCATGAGGTTCTGGATGAAGGCGGGCATGCTCTCACGGGGCGTGGCACCACCCGAGAGCAATTGCAGCGGCAACATGGTGAGCACCAGCAGCATGCCGAACTGCGGCATGTTGCGGGCCACCGTGGCCATGAAGATGCCCATCGAGGTGGTGGCAAAAAGGTGCAGCGTCATGCCAACCACGAAGAGCGCGATCGAACCCTCGATGGGGACGTGCAGCAAGCCCTGCACCACAAGCATCAGCGAGAGGGTGGCCGTGATCAGCACCACCAGCCCCATGGACCAGACCTTGGCCAGCATGATTTCGGTCGGGGTGACCGGCATGACCAGCAGGTGCTCGATGGTGCCGTGCTCGCGCTCGCGGATCAGCGCGGCCCCGGTGAGGATGATGGCCAGCAGGGTGACGTTGTTGATGATCTCCATCAGCGAGCCAAACCAGGCGTGGGTGAGTTCGGGGTTGAAGCGCACCCGCGTGGTCAGCGCCACGGGGCTGCTGGCCAGGCTGCGGTGGCGTTGCGCGAACTCGCTGACCTCGCCCAGCACCATCTGTTGCACGTAGCCGCTGCCCGAGAAGGCCTGGGTCATGAGCGTGGCGTCCACGTTGAGTTGCACGGTGGGAGAACGGCCGGCCAGCACGTCTTCCTGAAAGCCGGGCGGGATGTCGAGGGCGAAGGTGTACCGGCCCGCGTCCATGCCGGTGTCGACCTCGTCCAGAGCGACCATGGCAGGTGGCTGGAAGTGAGGCGGGTAGAAGGCCGACTGGATGCGGGCGCTCAGGGGCGAGCCGTCTTCGTCGACGATGGCGATGGCGGCCTTGTGCAGCGTCTCCGGTGTGGCGGTGGCGGCGCTGTAGACCATGGCGGTGAACATGAAGCCGATCATCACGAGCATGACGGGGTCGCGGACCAGGCTCCAGAGTTCCTTCACGCCCAGGCGGTAGATGTTGGCGAGGTGACGCTGAATCATGCCGGGCCTCAGGCTTCCTGCTTGCGCAACAGGGCCAGGCTGGCCCCCAGCAGCACGGGCACCGCGATGAGCAGCGGCCAGAAGAAGGGCTGCAATTCGGCCATGCCCAGGCCTTTGTTGAAGACGCCACGGCTGATGGTCAGCATGTGTGCGGCCGGGTAGACCTTGCCGATGAACCGGGCGGCCCCTTCCAGTGAAGAGGTCGGATCGAGCATGCCCGAGAACTGCACGGTGGGCATGATGGTGCCGATCATGGTGGTGAACATGGCCGCGATCTGGCTGCGTGTGAAGGTGGAGGCCAGCAGGCCCATGCCGGTGGCGACCGTCACATAGACCAGGGTGCACAGCGTGAGGGCGGCAAAGCTGCCACGCACCGGCACGCCAAACACCGTGACGGCAAGCAGCGCCATCAGGAAGAAGTTCACCATGGCGAGGGCGATGTAAGGCACTTGCTTGCCGACCAGGAACTCCAGCCTCGTCACGGGCGTCACGTAGAGGTTGGTGATGGAGCCCATCTCCTTTTCCCGCACCACCGACAGGGCCGTGAGCATGGCCGGCAGCATCAGCAGCAGCATGGGGATGACGGCCGGCACCATGGCCGGCAGGCTGCGCACATCGGGGTTGTAGCGAAAGCGCGTTTCCACCTTGGCCAGGGGCGGCGACGACACGCCCAGACGGTGCGTGGCCTGTTCACCCAGCCAGCCCAGGTGCATGCCCTGCACGTAGCCCAGCACGGTTTCGCCACGGGTGGGCATGGCGCCATCGACCCAGGCGGCAATCTCCACGGGGCGGCCGGCTTCCAGCTGTCTTGCAAAGCCGGGCGGGATCTCGATGGCCAGGGCGATCTGGCCGGCGCGCAGGCGGCGGTCGAGGTCGTCGGTGTCGCGCAAGGGGGGCTGTTCGATGAAGTAGCGCGAGCCCGCCAGGTTGAGCGCATAAGCCTGGCTGAGCTGGGTCTGGTCGCGATCGAGCACGGCGAACTTGAGGTTCTCCACGTCGAGGTTGATGCCGTAGCCGAAGATGAACATCAGGATCACGCTGCCGAGCAGGGCCAGCGTGCCGCGCATGGGGTCGCGGCGCAGCTCCAGCGTCTCGCGCCAGAGGTAGCTCAGCAGGCGACCCAGGCTGAATCGGGTGGGGGCCAACCCACTCGGTGCCGTGGTGTGGTCCGGACCTGGGGCCGTGGTGACCGCTGGGGCGGGGCTGTCGCCTGCCGCGGCCACGAGGTGCCCGATGAAGGCGGCCTCCAGCGTGGGCTGGCCGCTGTCCTGCACGATCTGCGAGGGAGCGTCGCTCACGAGCACCCGGCCGGCGTGCATCAGCGAAACGCGGTCGCAGCGCTGGGCCTCGTTCATGAAATGGGTCGAGATGAAGATGGTGACCTGATCCTGGCGTGAGAGCGCAATCAGCAGGCGCCAGAAGTTGTCGCGTGCGATCGGGTCGACGCCCGAGGTGGGCTCATCCAGAATGAGCAGTTCGGGTTTGTGCACCATGGCCACGGCCAGGGAGAGCCGCTGGCGCACGCCCATGGGCAGGGTCTCGGGCAGGGTGTCGAGCACAGGCGCCAGGCTGAAGCGCTGCACCATGTCGTCCACCCGGGCGGGGATGTCGACCTCAGGCACCTGAAAGAGCCGGGCGTGCAGCACCAGGTTCTGGCGCACGGTGAGTTCGGTGTAGAGCGAAAACGCCTGCGACATGTAGCCCACGCGGCGGCGGGTGTCGATGTCGCCCGAGCTCACGGGTTCGCCGAACAGCCAGGCCTGGCCCTCGGTGGCAGGCAGCAGGCCGGTCAGCATTTTCATCGTGGTCGACTTGCCGCAGCCGTTGGAGCCCAGGAAGCCGAAGATCTCGCCACGGCGAATGCGAAAGCTCACCTGGTCCACGGCCACGAAGTCGCCAAAGCGCATGGTCAGGCCCTGGGCTTCGATGGCGATTGAGGGCTCTCCCAGGGCATCTGGCAGGGGCGGGATCTGCACGGCGGTGTGGCCGTTGCGACGCTCTGGCGGCAGCAAGGCGATGAAGGCGGATTCAAGGTCAGGGCAGGCCGTGCGCAACAGCAGTTCGGCAGGGGTGCCTTCGGCCAGGATGCGGCCGGCGTCCATGGCCACCAGCCAGTCGAAGCGCTGGGCCTCGTCCATGTAGGCCGTGGCCACGATGACGCTCATCTGGGGGCGTTCGGCGCGGATCTGTGCGATCAGGTCCCAGAACTGGCTGCGCGCCAGCGGGTCGACACCGGTGGTGGGCTCGTCGAGGATGAGCAGGTCCGGGTCGTGGACCAGGGCGCAGCACAGGCCCAGCTTCTGCTTCATCCCGCCAGAGAGCTTGCCGGCCGGGCGGTCCAGAAAAGGAAACAGGCCGGTGCGGGTGGTGAGCGCGTCGATGCGGCGGCGGCGCTCGGCCTGGTCGTGCCCGAACAGCCGCGCAAAGAACTGCAGGTTCTCTTCGACCGACAAGGTGGGGTAGAGGTTGCGGCCCAGACCCTGCGGCATGTAGGCAATGCGCGGGCAGACGTGGCGGCGGTGGTTGGCATCGGCCATGTCACCGCCCAGGGCCTCGATGCGGCCTTGCTGGATGGCGCGCGCGCCCGAAAGCAGTGCCAGCAGGCTGGACTTGCCCACACCGTCAGGGCCGATCAGGCCGATCATCCGGCCGGCAGGCAGGTGCAGGTCGACGCCATCGAGCGCGACCGTCTGTCCGTATCGCAGCGAGACGCCCTGCAGGCGGGCCAGGGGCGCGTTCATTGCGGCAGCTTCACGGCCAGCTCGGCCGGCCAGGGTTGCTGGGCGTCCAGGCGGATCCAGGCCACGCCGGGCAGGCCGGTCTTGACCTGGTCCAGGTGCTGGCGCAACAGTTGCGGGTCGATCCGTGCCTTGACGCGGAACATCAGTTTCTGGCGCTCGCTGGCCGTCTCCACCGTCTTGGGCGTGAACTGGGCGGTGCTGGCCACGTAGCTGACCTTGGCAGGGATCACATAGGGCTTGGCGGCGTCCAGCAGCACATGCACCTCGCTGCCCAGGGCCACGCGCCCGGCCGCGGTTTCGGGCAGGAAGAAGGTCATGTAGACGTCGGACAGGTCGACCAGGTTGAGCACCTTGCCGCCACCGCCCAGCACCTCGCCGGGTTCGGCGATGCGGTACTGCACGCGGGCGTCGCGCGGGGCGATGAGCTGGCTGTCGGCCAGATCGGCCTGCACACGGGCCACGGTGGCTTCGGCGGCCCCGACGGCCGAACGCGCGCCCACCAGTTGCGCCTTGGCCGCATCGATGCCGGCCTGTGCGGCCTTCACCTGAGCCTGCGCGGCAGCCACGGCGGCCTGCAGGCTGCGCACGCGCGCGCGGTCGTCGTCGAGCTCCTGGCCTGAGGAGGCGCCTTCTTTCGACAGGGTTTCGGAGCGCGCCAGGCGGCGGCGTGCGGCGTCCAGCTCGCTTTCACGTTGGGCCACCACGGCCTCGGCCGCCGCCTTGTCGCTCTCGCGCACGCTGACCTGGGCCAGGGTGCTGCCCACCGTGTTCTGCGCCTGTTGGTGGTGGGCCTGGGCCTCGTCGCGCTGGGCCTGCAGCACCTGCACCTGCATGGTGGCCAGGGTCTGGCCGGCCTTCACCGAGTCGCCTTCCTTGACCAGGATGCTGTCGACACGGCCCGCCATCTTGGTGGCCACGTCGATCTCGGTGGCCTCGATGCGGCCATTGCCACTGACGAAACCGGGGCCTGGGCCCTGGGGTTCCCAATGGCGCCAGGCGGCATAAGCCCCGCCCCCCAAGGCCATCACAAGCAGAAGGGCGGTGAGGGGGCGAGGTGGTCTGGAT
>NZ_JAIZVX010000240.1 GCF_021768455.1 Aquabacterium sp.
CTGCTGGTCGTGCTGTGGGCGCAGATCATTCTGCCCAAGCGCGAGCGCCAGGAAAACCACCAGCACGCGGACGACAAGCAGAACGACATGTTCGGCAAGGACCGCCCCCTGCCCACCGCCGCCAGCGTCAGTCCCCTGGTGCCCTACCGCGCCCTGCTCGCCGACTTCGGTGTGCAGCTGGGCAAGAAGACCCGCCTGGACGGCAACCTCAAGCGCCTGGAAAACCACGGCTTCATCGTGCGCAAGGGCGAAGACATCGCCGAAGGCCCGCTGCTCGATCTGCTGCTCGACTACGACGCCCTCGCCCCCCGCATCCTGCAAGGCGCCCTGGGCGACGTGCTGGCCCAGGCCAAGGAGCTGGTGGGCAACCTGCCGCTGGCCATCACGCAGCCCTACCAGGAGGAACTCGAAGAGATCCCCGAGGACGAGGAGGACGAGCTGCCCCCCGACACGCGCCCCACCGCCCCCGACGAGGCCTGATCCCCATGTTTCACCTGCAAAGCCTCGAACTGCTGCACTGGGACTACTGCCAGCGCCTGACCCTGCCGCTCGACGGCGCCATCATCACCGTGGCCGGCCCCAACGGCTCGGGCAAGACCACCCTGCTCGATGCCATGCGCACCCTGCTGGGCCTGGATTGCTCCGGTGGCCGCAACTACAAGACCTACGCCCGCCACGCCAACGCCGACAGCGCCTGGCTGCGCGCCACGGTCGACAACCGCCCGCGCAACCGCCAGTCCAGCAACCGGCCGTTTGCGCGCTGCCTGCTGTACGCGGACGTGGTGACCCTGGTGTGCCGCATCGACCGCAATGGCGGCGACTGGCAGCGCCGCTACACCATGGTCGAAGGCGACGTCTCCATCGAGCAGCTCATCGAACGTCAGGACAAGGACTGGCTGGGCATCGACAACTGGCGCAAGCGCCTCGAAGGCGCGGGCCTGTCGCGGGCGATTGCCAAGGTGCTCGCGCTGGAACAAGGCCAGACCGACCGCCTGTGCGAATACAGCCCCAAGGAGCTGCTGAAGCTGGTCTTCGACGTCTTCGGGGACCAGGACGTGCTCGACCGCTACGACGAAGCGCGCAACCACCAGCGCCAGCTCACGCAGGAGGTGGAAGCCGCCGAGCGCGAGCTCTCGCATGGCAAGGCCCAGCGCGCCGAGCTCGAAGCCCGCGTCAACAGCTACCGCCAGTACGAACTCAAGTGCCAGGAGCGCGAAACCCTGGCCACCGAGGTCGTGCCCGTGCTCAGCAACCACGAGACCCGGCGCGTGCTGGGCCACAAGCTGCGCGAGCTGCACAAACAGCGCCTGCAATCGAGCGAAGACCGCCGCCAGCACGGCCAGGTCAAGGCCGACCTGCTGCAGCGCCTGCAGGAGCAGACCGCGGCGGCCGAGCGCGTCGAGCAGTTGGAAGCCCAGGTGCGCAGCGCCCGCCGCCTGCAGGAAGAGGCCCGCGACGCCGAGCGCCCCACCGAGCTCATCGTCAAGCGCGCCGACGAGCTGCAGGGGCTGGCCGTGGTCGAGGGCGACGCCGACAAGCTCACCCACCGCATCGGCGAGCTGGGCGAGCACAAGCTCAAGCTCACGACCCAGTGGCAGCGTCTCAAGGACCAGCGCGACGAGGCGCAAAAGGCCTTCGACGCGCTCAAGGGCCAGCGCCTGGCTCCGCCCCCGCCCGACGTCACGCGCTTTCGCCGCACGCTCGACGAAGCCGGCATCGCCCACCACCTGATCGCCGACATCATCGAGATCACCGACGAGAAATGGCGCGCCGCCGCCGAAGGCGTGCTGCGCGGCAGCCGCTGGGTGGTGGTGCTGGGCAAGGCCGGGCAGGAAGCCCAGGCCCTGGCCCTCGCCGAGAAAGAGCGCTTTCGCCACTACGTCGTGGCCGACGCCGAAGCCGCCCCCGCCAAACCCGATCCGCACAGCCTGCTGAGCGTGCTCAGCTTCTCGGCCACGGCGCCACGCTGGCTGCTGCGCCAGCTGGGGAACATCCGCCGCGTGGCGAACACCGAAGAAGGCGTGAAAACGGGCGGTGAGTGGATCACCCCCGAGGCCTACCACCGCGATGGCCGCGGCGGCCGCAGCGTCTGGGTCGACCCCGGCCAGCACCAGTTCGGCGCCTCCGCCGTGGCGGCCCGCCGCCAGTCCATCGAAGCCCGCCTGGCCCAGCTCGACGAGGAGATGACCCGCGTCGTGCGCGACCAGGCCTTCTTTGAACGCCAGCTGCAGGACGCCCGCAAGGCCGCACAAGGTTTCACCGCGGCCGCCGAACTGGCCGAACGCGAGGCTGAATTCAGCGAGGCCCGACGCCAGCTGCCCGTGCTCAAGCAGGCCCGTGTCGACGCCGGCGAACGCTGGCAGCAGACCGAGGCCCAGCTCAAGCGCGCCGTGGTCGAACAGACCAACGCCCAGCACGCCTACCGGCAGGCCCAGGAACGCCTGGCCCACATCGAGCAGCGCAGCGCCCAGCACGAACGCGAATGGCAGCAGCGCTTCGACGACACCATCGCCCAGGCCCTGATGTCGCGCGAGGTGAAGCTGCAACTGCCCCGCCGCTGGCGCGAACCCGCCCGCATCGCCGAGATGCAGGCCAAGTACGGCAACGTCACCCAGGCCCGCCTGCGCGCCGAAGCCGTGGAACGCGAACTCCACGAGGGCCACTGGGAAACCGACGCCACCGTGCTGGAGCAGCTCACCCTGATGAACGCCAACGTGCTGCGCCAGGAAGACGAGCTCGGCCAGCGCAAGGGCAGCAATGCCGCCGCGGCCATCGCCGTGGCCAATGCCCGCGAGCGCTACACCGACGTGCTCAAGGTGACCGTGCGCCGCTACCGCAAGAACATCATCGAGCTGGGCCAGCTGGCAGGGGTCGAGGTCAACGCCGAGCTGCCCCACCTCGATGGCGACGACAGCGGCCTGCGCCAGGCCGAGCTCAAGGTGCACTTCAACTTCGACGGCAAGGGCAGCATCGGCCTGAACGACGGCGAGGCCTCGGGCGGCCAGCAGGTCATCAAATCCCTGATCCTGCTGGTGGGCCTGATGAAGGACGACGAATCCACCGGCGGCTTCGTCTTCATCGACGAGCCCTTTGCCCACCTCGACGTGCGCAACATCCAGCTGGTGGGCCACTTCCTGCGCTCCACGCGCGCGCAGTACGTGCTGACCACGCCCATCACGCACAACGTCGAGGTCTTCGAGCCGGCCGACGTGACCCTGGTCACGGCCAAGAAGCCCAAGGGCGCACGCTGGGCCCCGCCCATCGGCGTGCTGCAGCGCCGCCCGCCC
>NZ_JAIZVX010000134.1 GCF_021768455.1 Aquabacterium sp.
GGCAGGGGCCCGATCTCGAAGTCGGGGTTGCCCGCCAGCACGCTCTCCAGCTCGGACTGCAGCCCACCTGCGGCCTGCACCTCGCCACGCAGCAGGGCCTGGGCCGCCGCCACACCGTGCGGGAAGGTGGTGCGCAAGCCGGGCTGCAGCACACCGCCTTCGGCACCCAGGAGGAGCATGCCGGGCAGGGAGTCGCCGCTCACGGCAATGGCCTGGCCCTTGAGGGGCTGCAGGTCGTCGAGCTGAGGCAGGGCCTTGCGCGAACGGGCCAGCATCACGCGCTCACGGCAGTACGGGGCAAAGATGCGGACCTGCGGGTTGGCCACCATCAGCGGGCGGTCAACCGGCACGTGCAGCATGATGTCGGCCGGGCCATAGCCCAGGTAGTGGCCCTTCCAGACCATGGCGCGCAGGTCGTCGGCCATCTCGTCGTCGCCCGGGAAGGGCAGGAAGGAAGCCTTGACGCCCAGGTCGGCGGCAATGGCCTCGGCCAGCCGGAGTTCGATGCCGCCCTGGCCTTTGACGAAGTAGGGCGGCAGGTTGTCGTACACGGCCACGGTGAGCACACCGCGGGCCTTGATCTGTTCGAGGTTGCCGGTTTCGGCGCGGGCGGCCAGCGGCCAGCCCAGCGCACCCGCACCCAGCAGGGCGAGGCCACGCAGGGCCTGCCGCCGTCCGGCGGCGTGCGGCTGTTCAAGGCTGGTGGCGAGCGGGGTGATCGGCTTGTCCATGGGCTTCATCTCAGACCTTTGCGTGGCAGTGGCCTTCCGGCGTGAGGGCGCCAAAGGGCCTGAAAACAAGAACAGGGTGCCCAACGCACCCTGCTTCAGGATCACGGTTTGACCCGCAGATCAGAACGGCTTCTCGCGACGCGACACCAGGTAGGTCTTGATGGCCCACATGGCTTCCTGGCTCAGGATGCCTTCAAAGGGGGGCATGTAGACCGCGCCGTTGCGGGTGCGGCCGGCACGGATGGTGGCCAGGAAGTAGCCATCGATCTCGGTGGTGCAGGCTTCGCGCTTGGCGGGCTTGGCGGTGGCGCACTCGTTGTCGAGCTTGCGCAGGTCGGGGGCGATGCCGCCGGAGATGGCGTCGATGCCATGGCAGCGGGCACAGTTCTGGCCAAAGCCCGAGGCACCGATCTTCAGGGCCTTGTCCTTGGTGTCGGCATCTGCCAGGTAGGGGTTGGTGGCCAGCCAGGTCGTGCCCAGTTGCGGCAGGTCCTTGGTGTCGATGCCGTGGGGCACCACGTCACCGTGGGCGAAGGCAGCGAGGCTGCTGCCGGCCAGGATGGTGGCCAGTGCGGTGCGACGGAGCCAGCGGGCAGAGGGGAAGGTCATGTACGTCTCCAGGGTCTGTTGAAGCAGGTGTGATGTCCCCCAATTCCGCAAAGGCCATGCCATCGGGCGGCATCGTGAACGGGAACACGGAAACTCAAGGGCTAACCCTGAGACGACGCCGGTTTGAGGCGGATGGCGTCAAGGCCCTCACCCTGCTGTCACACGAGTGTGCTGGCACATGTGACAAGGCATCACGAGGGTTTGCACGGGCAGTGGAGCAGGTGGGTGTCACAGCGTGGAGCAGATTCACGGTTTCGACCGCGGGTCTTCACCCAGCCGGAACGCCGGACTTGGCCGCCTGCGCCAGGGCACATGGCTTGCTGTCTGAGGTGTGATGGACCCCACAGCCTCGACAGCCCCCATGACCCCTCGCGCCCTCGCGCCCCTGATCGGCTCCCCGCTGCGGGCCCTGCAACGGGCCCTGATGTGGCTGTGCCTGCTGACCTGGGCGTCATGGCTGGCACCCGGCATCGCGCACGCCGGCGTGATGGACGCCGCGGCCATGCAGCGAGCCTTCCCGGCCCCCTTCATCGTGGGCGCCAAGGACACGGCCCTGCCCGTCTGGCCGCTGTTCCGCCGGGGCACGACCGACGAGGTGCTGGTGGGCTACGCCTTCGAGAGCATCGACTTCGCCCCCCTGCCCGGCTTCTCGGGCACGCCGATGAACGTGCTGGTGCTGCTGGATGCCAAGGGCGTGTTCCTCGACCTGCAGCTGATCTCCCAGCACGAACCCGTGTTCGTCGAGGGACTGGGCCCGGTGCCCCTGCTGAGCTTCATCGCCCAGCACAAGGGGATCTCGCTCAAGCAGCACATCAAGGTAGGCAGCAACCTGAACCGCGCCGGGCAGGCGGGCAGCAGCAATGTCTACATCGATGGGGTCGCCAAGGCCACGGCCTCGGTGCGCATCGTCAACCAGAGCATCGTGGCCGCCGCGCTGGCCGTGGCGCGTGCCAAGCTGGGTTTTGCAGCCAGCCGCGATCCCTCCCTGCTGGCCCGGGTGGAACAGACCACCCCTTTCCAGACGCTGGACTGGCCTGCCTTGTTTGACCGCGGTCTGGCGCAAAGCCAGCGCTGGCTGGGCCGCGATGTGGACAAGGCCTTCGCCGGCACCGCCACCCCGCGCGACGACAGCCCCCAGGCCGTGGCGCCCGACGCCCTGCACAGCGAACTGCTGGTGAGCTACCTGAACCTGCCGGACGTGGGCCGCAACCTGATGAAGCCCGAAGGCTGGGCCCGCCTGCTCAAGCGCCTTGAGCCCGGCGACCATGCCCTGCTGGTGGCCAGCCGCGGGCCACACGGTTTCATGGGCGACGACTTTGTCCGCGCCGCGGTGCCCGATCGGCTCTCGCTGCGCCAGGGCGAGCTGCCGATGGAGATCCGAGACATGGACATCGACGACGCCGTCACCCTGCCAACGGGCTGGGAGGGCGCCTCGTACAAGGTGTTCCGCGTGATCGGTGCGGCCGGTCTGGACCCGGCTCAGGCCATGAGCCTGAGCCTGCGCGTGACCCGCCTGAAGGGCGTGGTCTACCCCGAGCGCGTCAGCCAGGACTTCACCCTCGCCTACCGCCTGCCCGAGGCCTACGTCAGCGCCCCGGCCGGCGAGCAGCAAGACTGGCGCAGCAGCTGGACTTCTCGCGCCTGGGAGCTGGGCGTGCTGGGCGCCGGCCTGCTGGTGTTGAGCGCCATGCTGTGGCGCCCGAGCTGGCTGGTGCGCGACGAGGCCCGCATGCGCTGGCTGCGCAACGCCTACCTGGTCTACACCATCGGCTTCATCGGCTTCTTCGCGCAGGGGCAGCTCTCCATCGTGAACCTCACGGGTGTGGTGCAGGCCATCGTGGCGGGCCGCAGCCTGGGCTTCCTGCTCTACGACCCCATGACGGTGGTGCTGTGGGCCTATGTGGCGCTGACCCTGCTGGTCTGGGGGCGTGGCACCTTCTGCGGCTGGCTCTGCCCCTTCGGCGCGCTGCAGGACCTGATCAGCCAGCTGGCGAAAATGGCCCGCGTCCGCCAGCGCCCCCTGCACCGCGACTGGGACCGACGCTTCAAGCGACTCAAGTACGGTGTGCTGGCCGTGATCCTGGGGCTGGCTGCCATCCCCGGCTCGGCCCTGGTCGACAGCGCCGTGGAAGCCGAACCCTTCAAGACCGCGATCACCCTGGGCTTTGTGCGCCACTGGCCCTTCGTGCTCTGGGCCGTGGCCATGCTGGGCCTGAGCGCCGTGGTCTACAAGGGTTATTGCCGCTATGTCTGCCCGCTGGGCGCCGCCCTGGCCGTGATGGGCCGCCTGCGCCGCTGGAACTGGATCCCCCGCCGCGCCGAATGCGGCACGCCCTGCCAGACCTGCCGCCACCGCTGCAGCTACCAGGCCATCGAGCCCTCGGGCGCCGTCGATTACACCGAGTGCTTCCAGTGCATGGACTGTGTGGCCATCCATGACAGCGACACCCGCTGCGCACCGCTGATCAGCGCGCGCAAGGCCAAGGTGATCCCGATTCAACCCCTCAAGGAGTCGACATGAACAAGCCACGGCGACTGGTCTGCCAGGCCATGGGGCTGGGCGCGCTGATGGCCCCGGGCCTGATGCAGGTGCAAGCCCAGAGCGGGCAGGCCGAACGCGCCGCCACCGTGCTGGGCGGCCTGGTCTGGCAGGAACGCAAGCTGCTGGGCTTCGGCACCACACTGGGCATCAAGGCCGCACATGCGGACGCCACCGTGCTGGGCAAGGCCCTGGACGAATCGGTCGCCCTGCTGCAGCACCTCGATCAGATCCTGAGCCTGTTCCGCCCCGACAGCGCGGTGAGCCTGCTCAATGCGGAAGGCCTGCTGCGCGACCCGCCGCCCGAGCTGGTGGGCATCCTGCGCGTGGCGCAATCGGTGTCGGCACGCAGCGCCGGGGCCTTTGACGTGACCGTGCAGCCGCTGTGGAAGGTGTTCGACGCCGCGCAGAAACGCGGGCGCCTGCCCGACGACAAGGCCATCGACGCGGCCCGCAGCCTGGTGGGCTGGCAGGGTCTGATCGTCAACGACCGGGTGCTGGCGCTCAAACGGCCGAACATGGGCATCACCCTCAACGGCATCGCGCAAGGCCATGCGGCCGACCGCGTGCGCGCCGTGCTGCAGCGCCACGGTGTGCAGCATGCCCTGATCGACACGGGCGAATGGGCCACACTGGGCCGCAACGCCCACCAGCTGCCCTGGGTGCTGGGCCTGGCCGATCCGCGTGACGAAACCCGCTTCATCACCCGCCTGCTGGCCGATGGCCGCTGCGTGGCCACCTCGGCCGACGACCAGCTCAGCTTCAGCCAGGACCACCGCTACCACCACATCTTCGACCCGCACACCGGCCGTTCGCCACTGGAGCTGGCCAGCGTCAGTGTGCTGGCCGAGAGCGGCGCCCTGGCCGATGCCCTGACCAAGGTGTTCTTCGTGGCCGGCCCGCAGAAGGCCTCGGGTCTGGCCAAGGCCTGGGGCGTCGACGCCCTGTGGGTGGACAAGCAAGGCCGCTGGACGGCCACGGCCGGCATCCGCCAGGCCTGATCGCCTCCGTCCACACCCGCCCGCTTGCGGGCTCACCCTGCCTGCACGACGCTTGCAAGGCGTGCAACCACGCGCACAGGCACAAAAAAAGGCTGCCATCGGCAGCCTGAAAAGTCCGGGAGCCAGGTGGCTTTCACCACCCAGCCCCGGCGCATCACACTCGGTTGGACGCGGCCTCGGCCGCATCCCTTGGCATCACAGGCCGGCTCACTTGGGCAGCTTGAAGACCCAGACGGAGCCACCCTGTTCCAGGAAGTTCACCTTCTTGGCAACTTCACCACCCCACAGCGGCACGGCGCCGCCCCAGCCGGACACGACGGCGATGTACTGCTCGCCACCTTCGTTCCAGGTCACCGGGGGCGCGACCACGCCAGAGCCGGTCTGGAACTTCCACAGCTCCTTGCCGGTCTTGGCGTCGGCGGCCTTCAGGTAACCCTCAGGCGTGCCCCAGAAGACGAGGTTGCCGGCGGTCGTCAGGACACCACCCCACAGCGGGGCGTTGTTCTTGATTTCCCAGACCATCTTGCCGGTCTTGGGGTCCATGGCGCGCAGGGAGCCGATGTAGTCATTGAAGACGGGCTTGATGGTGAAGCCCGCGCCCAGATAGGCTGCGCCACGCTTGTAGGAGATGGGCTCGTTCCAGATGTCCATTTCCCATTCGTTGGACGGCACGTAGAACAGGCCGGTCTGCGGGCTGTAGGCCATGGGCATCTGGTTCTTGGCACCCAGGAAGGCCGGGGCAGCCAGCACGGTCTTGCCCTTGTTCTCGCCAGCCTTCGCCTGGCTGGGGTCGCCAGGGCGGTTGTCGGCCACGAACTTCGGACGGCCCGTCTGCAGGTCGATGCCGGTGGCCCAGGTGATCTTCTTGACGAAGGGGAAGGCGTTGAGCAGCTTGCCGGTGCTGGCGTCGTTCACATAGAAGAAGCCGTTGCGGTCGGCCTTGGCACCGACGCGCTTGCCGTCCATGTCGAAGGTGACGAACTCGTTGGCGCCGTCAAAGTCCCACGAGTCGTTCGGGGTGCCCTGGTA
The DNA here is from genome assembly GCF_021768455.1 of Aquabacterium sp. Lineage (GTDB taxonomy): Bacteria > Pseudomonadota > Gammaproteobacteria > Burkholderiales > Burkholderiaceae_C > Aquabacterium. The sequence goes on from NZ_JAIZVX010000134.1 coordinate 5,910, forward strand.
GTGCCACTTGATCTTGCCGGTCTTGATGTCGATGGCGACGGTCGAGCAAGAGAAGAGGTTGTCACCCTTGCGCACGTGGCTGTTCCACGGTGCGGGGTTGCCGGTGCCGAAGTAGGCCAGACCCGTCTTGGCGTCGTAGGTGCCGCCCAGCCAGGTGGTGGCGCCGCCGGTCTTCCAGAGGTCGCCAGGCCAGGTGGCGCCGGTGGTGCCGGAGACGCCGTTTTCCTTCTTGTTGCCGTCCTTGTCGTAGGTGTAGCCCATGTGGCCTTCGACCACCGGACGCGTCCAGACCAGGTCACCGGTCTTGGGGTTGCGCGCTTCGACACGGCCGATGGCGCCGAACTCACCGCCGGAGACGCCGGTCAGCAGCAGGCCGCCAGCGATCAGCGGAGCGGCCGAGGCCGAGTAGCCTGCCGAGTACTCGTCGATCTTTTCCTTCCAGACCACGTCACCGGTGTTCTGGTCGAGGGCGATCAGCTGCGCGTCGAGCGTGGCGAAGATGACGAGGTTGTCGTAGAGGGCGGCGCCGCGGTTGATCACGTCGCAGCAAGGCATGATGCCTTCGGGCAGGCGGTGCTCGTACTTCCAGAGCTTGGCGCCAGTCTTCAGGTCGATCGCGTAGATGCGCGAGTACGAACCCGTGACGAACATCTTGCCGTTGTGGATCAGCGGCTGCGATTCCTGGCCGCGCTGCTTTTCACCACCGAAAGAGAACGACCAGGCCGGGACCAGCTTGGACACGTTGCCGGTGTTGATCGTCTTGAGTGCGGAGAAGCGCTGGCCTTGGGTACCCAGACCCCAGCTCAGCACATCGTTGGTGGATTGGGCGTCGTTGGCGATCATGGCGTCGGACACACCGGCCGAATGGACGGTGACCGAGGCCAGGGCGCCTGCGAGCAACAGGGAAAGCGTCTTCAACTTCATGCAAGTCTCCTCATGTGGGCGATGGACGAACAGGTGAAGGGCAAACGCCATGCCATGTCGGATGACCCGGCGAACGCGCATGCCTGACACACATCGCGCAGCGTGAAGGCTTTTGGCCGCTTTCGCCCGCAGGGTTTACCCAAAACAATGTGCCATCCGACCGGGGCACAACTGCTCCAGCTTGAAACAGTCGGGCCCGCGGGGATGGCACCGGGCGATGCGCACGTTGAGCGCGGCAGGAAAAAGGGGCCATGAAGGCCCCTGTGCTGCGTGAAAACCCTAGGCGAGGCTCAAGGAATCATGCCTGTGAGCCAGTAGGCCTGCACGAAGGTGATGACACCGACGATGACCAGGAAGAAGAGGCTGTGCTTGAGCGTGAAGCGGAACAGGTCGGACTCCTTGCCCACCAGGCCCACGGCGGCGCAGGCCACGGCGATGGACTGGGGCGAGATCATCTTGCCGGTCACGCCACCGGTGGTGTTGGCGGCCACGAGCAGGGTGTCGGACACGCCGACCTGGTGGGCGGTGGTGGCCTGCAGCGAGCAGAACAGCGCGTTGGAAGACGTGTCGGAACCCGTCAGGAACACGCCGAGCCAGCCCAGGAAAGGCGAGAAGAAGGGGAAGGCCGCGCCGGTGCCGGCCAGGACCAGGGCCAGGGTGCTGGACAGACCCGAGTAGTTGGCCACGAAGGCAAAGGCCAGCACCATGCCGATCGACAGGATGGGACGCTTGAGTTCACCCAGCACTTCGACGAAGGTCTCGACGCAATCGGCCGGCTTGAAGCGCAACACCACGGCCGACAGCAGGGCGGCAAACAGGATGGCGGTGCCGGTGGCCGAGAACAGGTCCAGCTTGTAGATGGCCTCATAGGGCTTGGCTGCGGCCACGATGGGCGTGGTCTTCACCACGAGGTTGTGCAGGTGGGGCACTTCGATCTTGATCACCCAGGAAGCCAGGGCGCCGCCCTTGTCGAACAGGGACTTGAAGGGCTTGATCGACCAGATGGTGACCAGCACGGTGAGGATGACGAAGGGCGACCAGGCCTTGAAGACCTGACCAGGCGTGTGGCGCATGGCGCGCTTGGCGCGAGGCGCCGAGGCGATGCTGGCACCGGCCACGGCCGAGGCACCGACGCTGTCGCCGGCGTTGGCGAAGCGGAAGATTTCGCGCGGCTTCCAGTACTTCAGGAAGACGGTGAGCGAGACCAGACTGACCAGGGCGGAGGTGATGTCCGGCAGTTCGGGGCCCACGTGGTTGGCGGTGAAGTACTGGGTGATGGCGAAGGAACCACCGGCCACGAGCACGGCGGGCCAGGTGTCACGGATGCCTTTGCGGCCGTCCATCATGTAGACCAGCCAGAAGGGCACGAAGACCGACAGCAGGGGCAGTTGGCGACCAGTCATCTGACCGATGGCGAAGGGGTCGATGCCCGTGACCTTGCCGGCCACCAGGATGGGGATGCCCATGGCGCCAAAGGCCACCGGGGCGGTGTTGGCGATCAGGCACAGGCCGGCGGCATACAGGGGGTTGAAGCCCAGGCCCACCAGCAGTGCAGCGGTGATGGCCACCGGGGCGCCGAAGCCGGCGGCCCCTTCCAGGAAGGCACCGAAGGCGAAGCCCACCAACAGCATCTGCAGCCGCTGGTCTTCGGTGATGGACAGGACCGACTCACGGATGATGTCGAACTGCCCGGTCTTCACCGTGATCTTGTAGAGGAAGACGGCGGTGACGATGATCCAGGAGATGGGCCACAGGCCGTAGAGGAAGCCGTAACCGGCGGCCGCAAAGGCCATGTCGGCGGGCATGCCGTAACCGAGGATGGCCACGCCCAGGGCGATGGCGACGGTGATGGTGCCGGCAACGTGGCCCTTCAGGCGGAATACCGCCAGGGCCAGGAAAAAGAACACGATGGGCAGGACAGCCATGACGGCCGAGAGGCCGAGGCTGCCCAGAGGCGTGTAATTCTGGATCCAGGTGTTCATGTGAGTCTCCTCCAAATCAGGTCAGGTGCGCGGTGGTGTGCGTGCGGATGGATGGGTGGGCGGGTGGCGGTGGAATCAGGCAGGGCTGCTGCAGTCGTCGAGCAGGGCCTCGAGGCTGGCGTAGGGCCGGCCGCTGTGGGTGCTCAGGCCGATCTGGCAGGTGCGGCTGGTGGACACCCCTTGCGTGCAGGCCTCGGGCAGGGCCTCGCGCAGGTGGCGCAGGCTGTTGGCATTGAGCTCGGGCAGGGTGAAGCCCTTGCTGCCGGCGAAGCCGCAGCAGGCGATGTCGGGCACGGTGAGCGTTTGGGCGCACTGGCGCGCGATGGCCAGCAGCGGCTCGCGCTGGCCCGCCTTGCTGGTGGCGCAGGGCACGTGCACGGCGAGGTGCTCGACCTGCTTGCGCACGGTCAGGCGGGGCAGCACGCGTTCGGCCAGGAAGCGGGTGGCGTCAAAGAGTTTCAAGCGGGCGTCGATCAGGCCCTCGCGCTGGGCCTCGATCAGGCGCAGCGAGCAGGGCGCGTTGTCGAGGTAGACATCGATGGCGCCTTGCTGCGAGGCCTGCAGCAGGGCCTCGTTGGTGCGGGCCAGGGCCGAGTGGCTGGCCTCGCTCGCATTGAGCGAATCGAAGGGCTGGCCACAGCACAGGCTGGCCTGCTGAGGCGGGTAGACCGGCGTGATGCCGGCCTTGGCCAGCAGGCTGAAGGTGTGGGCGGCCAGGCTGCCCGAACCGGTGTCGCCTTCGGCGAAGGTGCGGTTGACGCAGCTGGCGAAGTACACCACCTGGTCCTTCGGCGCCAGGGGGGTGGTCGGCACCGGTGCCGCCGGCAAGGCCGGTGCAGCCTGGGGCGTGGCGGCCGGGGCGATCGGCAGCACAGGGATCACCTTGTGAGCCAGGGTGTTGAGCGAACGGGCACCGCCCTCGCCCACCATGGCCTTGGCCAGCTTCAGCGCGCCCAAGCCGGCGCGCGCGCCCATCACGGCCACACCCAGGTGGCGTTCGATGGCGCTGGCGGTGCCGGCGTGCTCGCTCGGGCCCTTGAGCTGCTTCATCAGCTTGCCGGTGTTGATGCCCACGGGGCAGCGCGTGGCGCACATGCCGGTGGCCGCACAGGTGTCGACACCGGCATAGCCGTATTCGGATTCGAGCTGGGCCAGCAGGGCGGCATCAGAGCCATCGCGGCGCAGCTGCTGGATGCGGCGCCACAGCACGATGCGCTGACGCGGGGTGAGCGAAAGGCCGTTGGACGGGCAGGCCGGCTCGCAAAAGCCGCACTCGATGCAGGTGTCGACGATGGGGTCGGCCGCCGGCAGCAGCTTGAGGTTCGCCAGGTGGATGCCGTGGTCGGCGCTGATGATCACGTCGGGGTTGAGCAGGCCGGCCGGGTCGAAGAGCCGCTTGATCGCCTTCATCAGGGCGTAGCCGTCTTCGCCCCACTCCAGTTCGACGTAGGGCGCCACGTTGCGGCCCGTGCCGTGCTCGGCCTTGAGCGAGCCCCCGAAGTCGACGGCGACCAGGCGGCTGACCTCGTCCATGAAATCGCTGTAGCGGCGCACTTCCGAGGGGCTCTCGAAGGTGGGCGCGAAGACGAAGTGCAGGTTGCCCTCCAGCGCGTGGCCAAAGACCAGGGCCTCGTTGTAGCCGTGCTTCTCGAAGAGACCGGTGAGGCCGCGCACACCCTCGGCCAGGCGCTCGACGGGGAAGGCCACGTCTTCGATCACGCAGGTGCTGCCCACGGGGCGCACGGCACCCACGGCGGGGAAGAGGCCCTTGCGCAGCGCCCAGTAGGTCTCGCAGACCTTGGGGTCGGTGGCGAAGGCGCTGATGGCATCGAAGCCGCAGCCTTGCAGCAGGGTCTCGACGGCATCGATCTGGCCGCGCAGCGTGCTGGCATCGGCGCCCTGCACCTCGATCAGGAGGGCGGCGGCATCGGCGGGCAGTTCGCCATACATGAAGTCGGGCATGCCCGGCTTGCCCTGCACGGCCAGGATGCTGCGGCGGTCGACCAGCTCGACCGCCGCCACACGACCCTGATCCTTCAGGGCGGTGACGGCGCGGCAGCAGGCATCCAGCGTGGCAAAGCGCACCAGCACCGAGGCCTTGTGGGCGTGGTCGGGCACGGTGTCGTAGGTGATGCCGGCGATGAAACCCAGCGTGCCTTCGGAGCCGATCATCAGGTGGGCCAGGATGTCGACCGGGTCGTCGAAATCGATGAGGGCGTTGAGGCCGTAACCCGTGGTGTTCTTGAGGCGGTACTTGTGCTGGATCTTGCGGTGCAGCGCCGGGTTGGCCTGCACCTGGCGGGCCAGGCTGCGCAGGCCATCGAGCAGCTCGGTGTGGCTGGCGCGGAAGGCCATCACGCTCTCGGTGCGGCCGGTGTCGAGCACGGTGCCGTCGGCCAGCATGACGCGGATGGCGGCCAGCGTGTGGTAGCCGTTCTGCGCCGTGCCGCAGCACATGCCCGAGCTGTTGTTGGCCGCCATGCCGCCGATGCGGGCGGTGTTGATGGAGGCCGGATCCGGGCCGATCTTGCGGCCATAGGGGCGCAAGGCGTCGTTGGCGTGCTGGCCGATGACGCCGGGCTGCAGGCGCACGCGGGCACCGTCGTCCAGCACCTCGATGCCGGTCCAGCCTTCGTTGACCAGCACCAGCACCGAGTCGCTCACGGCCTGGCCCGACAGGCTGGTGCCCGCCGCGCGCAGGGTGACGGCCACCTGGTGCGTGTGGGCCAGGGCCAGCACGGTGGCGACCTCGGCCTCGCTGCGCGCCAGCACGACGACCTGGGGCACCAGGCGGTAGAAGCTGGCATCGGTGCCCAGCGCCAGGGTGCGCATGGGGTCGGTGACCAGGCGCTCACGCGGCAGGTGGGCGGCAAGGGCATCCAGGAAGGCTTGGTGCTGGGGCGTCATGGGAGCGGTCGGGCAGAAAACGGAGAGATGCGGTGCGGACAGGCGGGCGATGCGAGGTGTTCAGGGCGCCGGGCCTGACGGTCGGGGTCGGGGTTGGGCACGGTCCCGCGCCGCCATGCGCTCATGCAGCGTCTGCGGTGCGGGCTTCAGGGCGATGCGGTGCACCGTCCAGCCCAGCTGGCGTCGGGGGCTGAGCGCCCGC
>NZ_JAIZVX010000135.1 GCF_021768455.1 Aquabacterium sp.
AGGGCTGCGTAAGGATATCGTCGCGCGCGGCCTGCCGGCGCCGTCGACCACATCGCGGGCCTCGGGCTCGGGTGGCGCCTCGTTGCCACCACCGGCGGGCGCGCGAAGGGGCAGCGCACGCCGGAAGCCGGTGATGTAGGCGGCCAGGCCGGCATCGCGCAAGCCACGCTCGAAGCGGTAGCCCAGTTGCACGGCAATCGGCTGGCCCAGGGTGAGGCCTTCGAAGAGGTCGCGGGCCGCGCGCACACGCCGGGAGGACAGGTCGAGCGAGAAGGTGCGGCGCTCGGCCGCATCGCCGTTGAGGTAGCCGCTGCGCAGCACCGCCGCCGCCGCGCCATGGCGTAGCGAGGGCATCAGCATGTGGCCCTGGCTTTCGCGCGTGCCGATGGCATCGGGCTGCAGCCACTCCACCCAGCCAAAGGCGCCCACTTGCAGGCCCTGCTGGCGCTGCCCATTCTGGCCGGCGCGCAGGGTGGCCAGGCGGCGGGTGGCCAGCGAGGTGTACCAGGCGTCGAGGCGGTGGTCGAAGGCGTCGAGGGCGCTGCGCAGGGCCCAGTTGAGTTCGCCCACGGTGCGCTCGCTCAGTTCGCCCAGGCTGGCGCGCACGCTGGCCAGGTGGCGCACCGGCCGGGGCAGGCGCGTGCGCCAGGCTTCCAGCTCGGCCGCGCGGTGGGATCGGTGCCACGGAGCATAAGCCACGGGCCTGCCCTCGGCCTGGGCCTGTTGCGCAGCCACGGAGGCGGCCCGGGCCACGTGTTGGCCGATGGGGGCATCGCCGGTCACACCTTTCAGGCGCAGGCCCGCAATCTGGCCCACGTGCTCGACCTCGAAGGCCGTGGTCTGTTCCGTGGCCTGGGCCACACCCAGGGTCAAGGGGGTCTTGAGCAGCCGGGTGGTGCTGCCCGCCACAACGGCCTGCGTGACCTGGCCCAGCAGCGCGGCGTTGCCCACATCGGCTTCGCGGTCGGCCGACCAGGCGAGCAGGCCCTGCAACAGCGAGGGCGCCTGGCGCAGGCCGGCAAAAGCCTGCTTGAGGTCGACATGGCGGTCGATGGCCTCGGTGAGCTGGGTCAGGTAGGCCGGGGCTGGTGCGGCGCCGTCGGCCTCGCGGGTGGGCACCTGGCTGTCGGCCTGCACCCAGGGCATGGCGCGGGGCAGGATGCTGGCATCGGCCTGCAGGACCATGCGCGCCAGCGGCAGGGCGGAGAGCACCTCGGCCCGCGCCGAGGCTGCGCCCCAGGTGGCGGCCAGGGTCTGCATGAAGAGGCCGCCGGGCAGGTCGCGCAGGCCCTGCTGGAAGGTGGACAGCGCGGTGAGGGCGGGGCTGATGGTGGCGTCTTTTTCGACACGGCGGTAGGCGGCCGACTGCGCCCAGGGCCCGTGCTGCAGCAGGGCGTGGGTGTGGGCCGTGGCGCCATCGAAGCGGGGCACCTGGTCTTGCACCTGCTCCCACTTGGGGCGCAGGGTGCCGAGCACGCGGGCCAGGCCGGTCTCGAAGGCGTCGGCGCCCCGGTAGCGTTGGGGGGCCACGATGGGCAGCAGGCCGTAGGGCTGGCTGTCGATGCGCAGGGGCTGCAGCGGGCCGGTGGGGCGCAGGTGGGTGACGACGTGGGCGCGGATGGCTTCGTGCGTGTCTTCGCTCAGCTTGAAGGGGCCGTGGTCTGCGTCCCAGGCTTCGCGCAGGTAGGCGCCCATCGTGCCGGCGTACAGGGCGTTGAGCATGTGGCCGCTCAGGGCCGCGTCGTCCAGGTCGCCCTGGGGGATGGCGACCTGAGCAAAGCCCTCGTCCGGCAGGCCCAGGGCAAAGCGCAGGGTCTCGACCGCCGAGGTGCCGGCTGCCGGGGGCGTGGGGCTGGCCAGGCTCGGGTCGCGCAGCTGGGCGGGCGAGTGGCCTGAGCTGGCGGCCGATGTGTTGTTGGTGGGCATGCCGATGGGCAGGAAACCGATGCCGGCCGAGGCCGCCTGGGCCTCGAACAGCGCGGTGACACCGGCTGCGGCCTGCTCGGGGGTGAGCGTCCAGTCGACACCCAGCACGACGAGGCGCTCGATGGGTTCGTTCAGCGAGAAGGCAGGGGTGCCGGGGTGGGCCTGGCGGAAGGCGTCGACATCGGCCTGGCGCACGCGCAGGCCCATGCCCCGTTCGACGGCCTGGTCGAAGCGGGCCAGCCAGGCGGCCTCGCCCTCGAAGGGGCCGGGCGTCTGGTCCGCCGGGGCGGCGTCACCGGGTTCGATGGCGGGTGCCATGGGCAGCACATCGGGCACCGGGGCGCCAAAGCGGCGGAAGACGATGCGCCCACCTTGGGCCAGGCCCACCACGCAGAAGCGGTCTGGCAGCATCACGGCCGTGGGTTGGGCGGCCAGGCGGGAGCCCGCGGGCTCTGGCGCCGGGAAGTCGGGTTCGGCCGGGGCGGCAAGGGCGGCATCAGCCTGGTCCAACAAGTGGGCGTTGAGCGGCCTGGTGCGGTTGACCACGTAGGCAGCGCGTGGCGCACGCAGGGCCTTGACCATCTCGGCCCACAGGGCCTGGGGGCGCTGGTCGCGCATCCGTTCGGGCTCGGTCTGCGGGGCAGGCTGGCCCAGGCGGGCAAAGCGGGCGGCCCAGTAGGCCCGGCCGGCGGTCTGCTCCACCTCGGTCAGCGCCTGCAGGTGGCGTTGCACCTGGGCGGCATCGGGGTAGATGCGCACCAGCAGGTCGGGCGGGTTCTGGCCCTGGCGCTCGTAGCGGGTCTCCAGGCGCACCGGGAAGAGCAGCAGCGGCGTGTCGCCCTCCAGGTGGGAGAAGAGGGCGGCGCCCTGAGCGTCGTCGCCCGCCTGGGCTGCTGCGGCCGACAAGGCCGTGACCGCCTGCAGCAGCTTGTCCCGCTGGGCGCGGCCGGCCTCGTAGGCCTGACGGGCCTGTTTGTGGCCGAGGCTGGCCGTGGCGATGTCGGCGGCGCTGGCGCCCTGGCTGACGAGGCGGTCACGCTGGCGGCGGGTCTGTTCGACCTCCGCGATCTGGCGGGCCAGTGCGGCATCGGCTTGCACGCGCCGGGCCCGCAAGGCGGCCAGCTCGGCGGTTTGGGGTGGTCTGGGCATGGTGGGCTCTCGGTCGGTGTCGGTGAGCTGGCTCAAGGTGTGAGCCAGTGAAGGGGCTCAGGCGTTGTCCAGGCGGTCGCCGTCGAAGAAGCCACGGAAGGGGCGCTGCAAGAGGGCCGCGGCCACCTGGCCCGCGTGGGCGCTGGCGGCGGGCAACTCGTTGACGCTGCGGGGCTTGGCCGGGATGGCATGCAGGTGCACGCCGGCCAGCTGGGCCAGCGAGACGTGCTGTCCGGCGGCGGTGCCCACATCGGCCCAGTCCACGTCCAGCCAGGAGTCGGCGCTGGGCGGTGCCTGTGGGGCCAGGAAGTTCACGCGCTGCGTGACCTGCCCTCCGCGCCGCTTGACACGGGGCACCTCGCGCGGCGCGGCGCTGTCGTCGAAGCCAAAGCGGGGCTCCGTCATGGGCTCTTCCAGCACGAACCAGTACCGGTTGGCGTCGCTCGGGGGCAGGTTGAAGAGGAAGAAGCTGATGTCGGGCTGGATCTGCCCGGCGGCCACCGGCGGCAGCACCTGGCGCTGGCTGCTGTCGAAGATGGCCGCCTTGTCGCCGCCCTGCTTGGCGATGGCGTAGACGTGGGTGTTGGGGTAGCGGCGCAACAGCTGGCCGCGCACCAGCAGCACCAGCTGGCCTTGCGGGTTGTGGCCGCCTGCGGCCCGCAGCGTGGCACTGGCGTTCCACTGGTGGATGGGGTCGATGTCGCGGGCCTGCGGATCGAAGTAGGGCCAGAAGCGCTGGAAGGGCGTGCCGCGCTGGTCGGTGGGGTAGCCGCGCCAGAGCATTTCGCGCCCCATCTCGTGGTTGGCCCCCGCCAGGAAGGCGTTGACGAAGCCCGGATTGGTCTGCAGCAGCAGGATGGTGTCGTTGGGGATCTCCTGGGCGCCCGGCAGGAAGGCATCGCGGTCAAGCTCGGCCAGCTTGCGATAAAGAGGCTCGTCGAGACGTGGGTAGGCCATGACCCGGTCGAGCTGTTGCGGCAGCACGAAGCGCTCGCGCGAGAGCAGGCTGCGGCCGATGACGCCCGGCTGCACGGTGTCGTAGCGGAAGGGGCTGCCGGCCGCGCCGATGAGGCTCTGGATGCGCCGCGGCACCAGGGTGGCAGCGTTCAGCGCAGGCAGGGCGGCATGCAGGACCTCGCTGGCCACACAGGGCACGGCCTGCACCGTGACGCCACGGCCCAGGTTCACCGGCGCTTCGCGCGCCAGCAGCCGTGCCCAGGCACCGCGCATGCGCTCGAGCACGTGGGCGTCGTGCACCGGCGGGAGCGTGGTCACGCCGATGCGGCCACCCACTTCCGGCGCCACCACGGGCCCGCCGACCAGACCGCTGCCCTGCGGGCGGAAGCGGCCCTGCTCGCTGGCGCCAATCTGGAGGGGCGGGGCCTGGCGGCCCGAGGCCGCGGTGAGGGCCCCCACGGGCAGGGTCTGGAACAGGGCGCCTGGCTGGAAGCCACGTGCCGCGGGGATGGGCACGGTCGCGATGGCACCGGCTTTCAGGGTCGGCGCGCGCTGGGCCGCGCCAAGGGTGGCGCGGGCGGAAGGGCTTGCGGTGGCGGCGGGAGCCAGATCGAGGCGGCCGCTGCGTGCATCGACGTTGAGGCCCTGGGCCGCGGCCAGGCGGAAGCCGGTTTCGCTCACCACGGCCGACAGCAGCACGCCCTCGGGCCGTTGCCTGCCCACGGCCAGCAGGCTCTGGGCCATGGTCAGGGGCGTGGCGCCTTCCTGGGTGGGCCGCCTGGTCTGCAAGGCGGCCTCGGCCAGGCTGGCGCCGAGTTCACCGATGCGAGACCACTGCGCGTCCAGCAGCACGCCGGCCTTGAGCCGCGCCTGCACCCCCGGCTGGCGGAAGGCCTGGGGCGGCAGGGCCTGCAGGGTTTTCTGCGTGGCCATCAGCCGGCCCAGCAGGGCGGCGGGCAGGCCCTGACCCAGACCGGGCACGTCCAGCCGGGCGTTGGGGGCGGAGGCGGCATCGGGCAGGGCCAGGCCGTCCAGGGCCCGCAGCGCCCGGATGCCATCGGTGCGGAAGCGGGGCGCCTCGGCCAGCGTGCGGACCGAAGTCGGGTCGGCAAAGGCCTGGGCCAGGGCGGTGCCGGGCCGCGTGGCGGTGGCCCCTGCCTGGGAAGACACCTGGGCGCGCCTGACCCAGTTCCGGCTGCTGGCCAGCCCCCGGCGCAGCCCGCCTTCGGCCACCGCATCGGGCAGGCTGGTCTGCCGCACATGGCCCCACAGGGTGAGCCGTGCTGCGCTGGCCTGGGCATCGGGGCCGAGGGGCAGGCGTGCCGCCGCCGGGGCCAGGAACTGCATCCGGCGCTCCGGGGGCAGGTGGGCGAGGCGCTGCTGCAGCGCGCCCAGGCAGTGCACCGACACGTGTGCCAGGCTCAGCATGCGCTGGGCCTTGAGCACCTCGCCCATCTGAGACCAGGCCGCCTGCATGAAGGCCTCCTGGTGGGCCTGCACGACCCGGGTGCCGACGCCCGCCGCCATGCGGGCCGGGGCCAGCAGGTTGAGGTGGTGCAGCCAGCGTTCGCGCAGGGCCGGGTTCACCGCGTGGGCGCGGGCGTGCCAGGCGCCGTACACGGGTGGGCCCACCAGGGGCACCTCGGGTTCGTGGTCCGCGAGGGCGAGGTTGCCGAACACGCGCTGCTCGCCGGCGTTGAGGAAGCGGGCCAGGTCGGCGGCAACCTGGTCGGTCTGGCCGGGTTCCACGGTTGCGTCCGGGGCGAGCGAGAGCATGGCGCCCTCGTACTGGTCCACGTAAGCGGCCTGGACGGCCGCTGCGCCTTGCTGGCGGATGCCGCGCTGCTGGAAGAGGTGGTCGGCGTCGATCTCCACCGGCTCGCGGCCCAGGCGGCCCAGGTCCTGCTGGACATCGCTCCCCAGGTCGGCCGGGGTCTTGAGGCGGCGGGCCAGGGTTTCGAAGTCGCCCGCCGGGCCGGTGGAAAACGTCCAGTGGTGGTAAACCGGCAGCTCCAGGTCGCTGGCCTGCGTGCCCTGCCAGGCCAGGCTCAGCAGGGCATCGGCCGCGACCGCCTGGCCCAGGCCGGCACGCCGGCCTTGCTCGAACACGGGCACCAGGCAGGCGATGTAGCCCTGGTTGGCCTCCAGCCGTCGCGGGCAGACCAGGCGCGAGAGGTTCTGCGCCGGGCGCTGGTTGAGGGCGGTGTCCACCTCGATGGCATCGGGCCCCTCGCTGGCCCGCACCACCTGGGCATGGCCCCACATCCAGGCCTCGCTCAGATCGGGCAGGCTCACCAGGCCCTTGAGCGTGACCGAGGGCAGCGGGCGCCCGGGTCGAACGATCGGCTCGTCGACCTCACCGCGCCGGAACACCAGCAGGGTCAGCCAGGGCATGAGGCGTTCCTGGGCGTTGGCGCGTGCCGGGGTCAGCAGCCAGGGCAGGTCGGGCGGGTCGAACTCGATGGCGGCCAGGTAGTTGGGCTCGACGTCGTGCTGGTTGGCCCGTGGCTCCATGCGCACGATCACGCGCGGGTCCAGCCCGATCACATCGGCCGGGCCCATGAGAGGCAGAGCGATGCCGGCGCTGGCCGTGGCCTCGCCTTCGACCGAGCCCTTGAGCTGCAGCCCCACCTGCACCGCAGGCTGAACGGGTGCACCCAGGGCCTGCTGGTTGGCGTGCGCGCGGGCCAGGCCGCGGCGGGCCCAGGGCAGGAAGTCGTAATGGAGCTCGCTCATGGTGTGCTTTCTGCCGGCGTCTCAGGCCAGCTCGTACAACTCGACCACCTGCCACTGGCTGGCCATCACGGCGCTGCCGGCCGCCTGGTGCAGGGCCTCGGTGGCGGCCCAGGCGCCTGCGCTGAGGCCCGTGTTGAGGCCCTGCAAGGGGCTGCGCTGGTCGGCCTTGCCACTGATGGCCATGGGCACGGCCTCGGCCACGCTCAGCGGGGTGGCATCGGGTGGCAACAGGGCCTGCTGGGGACGCTGGCCGCTGCGCTGCACGGCGCCCATGTCCACCATCCACTGGCTGGCGCCGGGGTGGGTGGCATAGAGGTGCTCGTCCTGCAGCATCTGGCCGATGTCGCCCAGCAGGTGGAGGTGGCCGGGCTTGGGGCTGAGGTCGCGCGTTTCCCAGTCGACCGGCGCGCTCACCGGTGGGCCCGAGGCGAAGGTGTCGAAGGCAAAGCGCTCGCCGGCTTCCATGGCCTCGAACGAGGGCCTGGCGAGCTTGTCCTCGTCCGACATCTTGAAAAACTGGCTGGCCGCGAACTGCTCCTTCTGCGCGCTGTGCACGGCATCGGTGGCGCTGCCACCCAGGGTCACCCCGGTGATGTCGAGGCGGCGTGGGCCTTCGATCCTGGCTTCGTTGACCTTGTCGAGCTGGCGGCGCAGGGGCACGCGGCGCTGGGTGAAGGTGAGCGAGGCCATGGGATGGGCCAGGCTGCCTTGCTGGCCTTCGCGCTGGCCCACGGTGATGGGCGAGGCCTCGGTCGAGGGCAGGGAGACGCTCCAGTTGTCGGGCTTGGCGGCCTCGCTTTGCAGGAGGGCAAAGGCGCTTTCCGTGACCAGCGGCGTGTCGGTGTCCTCGCCCCAGGATTCGTCGAAATCGACGTCGACGCTGCCGAAGAAGCCCAGGTCGACCGAGGCCTCGCCGCGGATGCGCCAGCGCCCCGGGCCCTTGAGCAGCCCCGCCAGGCTCACACCCAGGCCGATGCCGAAGACCTCGGCGTGCGCCCAGGCCCGGAAGTCGACCTCGAAGCAGAACTTGGGCTGCAGGTAGCAGATGGCGTCGAAGCCCAGGCCGGCGTCGAAAGAGGCCACGCCCACGTCGCCCCAGGCCTTGATCTCGAAGCCCCCTTGCACCGTGGCGGCCGTGACCGCGAAGTAGCCCTTCACGCTCATGCCGACGATGCCGATGGAGAAGCCCGCGCCGATGCGGTCGAAGGGCATGGGCACATCGGGCGGGATGTCGGCAAAGCGCGGGTGGAAGCCACCGGCCGAGATCAGGAAGGTGGGCTTGTCGCCAAAGGCGGCGCGGAAGGCGAACTGCCCGGTGAGCGTGATCAGGGCCACACGCGAGTCGCGCAGCTTGCCGTCGAAGGCGATCTTGAACGGGTCGAAGACGATGACGCCGACGAAGTCCAGCTGCAGCAGGATGATGGCCAATTGCTTGTCGACCAGGGGCGGGATCTGGATGACCAGCTGGCCCAGGATGGCGATCTGGCTGGACTCGATCAGCACGCCCATGCGCAGCGAGACCAGTGTGGGCGTGCCCCAGCCCACCTCCAGCATGGGCCCGATCACGAAGCCGCCCGGTTTGAAGGGGAAGAGGGTGGAGAGCGTCTGGAAGATCTGCGGCGCGTTGCTGGCCACGTCTTGCGGGAAGAGGATGGCGTCCAGGCTGCCTTCGCCCAGCTGGCGCGACATGGCGCTGGTGTCGGCCGTGTGCTGCACGCCGATCAGGCCGCCGACACCGGTGAGGACAAAGCCCCAGGACAGCTGGATGGGCGGGAAGTTGCCGAAGATGAGCAAGAGCAGCGACCAGTTGCCGCCTGGCCGTTTGGTGTGCAGCAGGCCCAGGGCCTTGACCCCGATCTGCGCAATCCTGAGTTCGAAGTAGCCCTTGTACTCGCCCGCCTCGTCGTCCAGCGAGAGGTAGCCGCCGCCCTGGATGGCCCCGGCGTCCAGCATCATGGCCAGGCCATTGGGGGGCTTCACGTCCAGTGTGGTCTCGCCATCGCTCAGGCGGACCGCGACGGTGGCGCCAAGGCGCTCGACCGAGGTCTTGAAGGGCCCCAGGTCCAGGCCGCAGGACACCGACAGCTCGGTGGTCAGCACCGAAAAGTCTTCGTTGGGCCGGATGCCGAAGGTGATGAGCTGCAGCTTGAAGGGGCCAGTGGGCAGCGCCTTGATCGGCAGGTTGACCTGCACGCCACTGCCGTCTTTCAGGCGCAGGCCGCCCGCGCCATCGGCCAGGGCCTCGATGTCGAAGGCCACTTCCACCCGGTCGCCCAACACCTTGGCCAGCAGGGCCGGGTCGATGCGGGTGACGTCGAGCACCAGCTTGCCCTGCTTGAGTGCCAGCGTGACCGAGGGCGCCAGCTGCCCGCTGACGCCACCGGGCCGGTTCAGCGAGAGGCCGGCCGAGAGTTCACCGATCTCCAGCCGCACCGCAGACGGCGAGCTGGCCGGCGGCAGGCTGAGCGCCGGTGTGGCCTCGTCGCGGCCTTTCAGCCCCACGGCCAGCGAGGCGCCAAAGGGCTGGGCAGGGTCCTGGCTGACGCCGGCGGCCGGGCCGTCCCAGCGCAGCTGTACGCCGCCACCGGCCTGCAGCCTCAGGGTCAGCTGGCCGTCGCCGGTGTCGTGCGTGCGGTCCAGCAGCAGGTTCAGGGCAAAGCGAATGCCCCGGCTGATGTCGAACTCGGTCAGCGTCAGCCCACCCGATGCGCCGGGGATGTCGCCGGTCGCGTTCAAGGGCAGCACCAGCGCAGTGGGCAGCGGGATGGCCCCGGCAATGCTGGGGATGGCGAAGTTGGCAAAGTCGGTGATCTGCGCGGTCGGGTCGCTGGAGAAGGCCTTGTCCAGCACGGCGCCCAGCACCAGGGTCTGCACCCCCAGGGTGGACGAGGTGCGCCGCAGCGACGCGGTGTCGCTGCCCACCAGCTCGGCCAGCTTGCGGGCCTGGGGGGCTGTGCCGTCGCCACTCGGTGCGGTCTCCAGATCGCGCGACAGGCTCAGCAGCAGCTGCCCCAGGCCAAAGGCGCTGGGCGAGAAGCGCAGCCCACCCATCGCTTCGCGGATCAGCGCGATCAGCGTCGACACGGCGGCCTTGGCCGCGGCCAGGTCCTGCCCGCCGAGGGCGCCCAGCAGGGCCTGCAGCGGGCCGACCAAGGTGGCCGCCTTGCCCACCACCAGGGCCGCGATCGAGAGGGACTGACCCGAGAGGTTGGGTTGGTTGAACGCCGACGGATCGGCGGGGGGCGGCGCCACTTGCCGGTCGACCGGGTCGGCCAGGGCCCACAGCGCCTTGCGCAAGGCGTCGCGCAGGGCCACGTCCGCCACGTCCTGGACGGCGCGTTCGACCGCTTGCACAAACCAGGCATGGACGCGCTCGAATGCGGTGTCGGCCATCGTGTCTCCCTCGGCTTTGATCTGGGCGCATGGTGGGCGGCCTGCAGGGAGGGCGCCATCCCTAGAAGTAAGATGCCGCCCCTATGTCCGATACCACCCCAGACGCCCCCCACGACGAGGCCCCCGAGGTCATCCACGAGCCCCGCCTGTGGGTCGACCGAGGCTGGACGGCCCGCGTCATCAAGAACGAAGACGACGATGGCTGGGCCGTGGAGATGCTGATGGCCGGCGAGGCCGAGCCCGCCCTGGTCGGGCCCTGGACCATGGGCCGCGACAAGAAGAACCCCAAGCCGCTGGACGTGGGTGCGTTCAACACCCTGGTGAAGACCGCCTCCGAGGTGGTGCGCCGCCATGAGCAACAGCTGCATGCGCGCCTGCACAAGGAGGTGGTGGTCGATGCGGGCGAGCAAGGCCGCCTGCGCGTGACGCTGAACATCGTGCCCGACGAAGACGAGCCCCACGCCCTGCTGGCCGCCTGGGACGAGGTGGGCGAGCGCCTGGCCCAGGTGCGTGTGCGGCCGGATTTCAAGCTGAGCCAGGCCAGCGCCGGCGACTGGGCCGAAGCCGGCTTCGCGCGTCCGCGCTGAAGTGCCGCCGCCGCCAGGGGCATCCGCCGGCATCTGACGGCAAGTACGGGCATCGGCCTAGAATCAGCGCGCGGGCCGATCGTCCGTCCGCCGCGTCATCCCCAAGGAGTCCCATGAGCCCGTTGCCCGACATCACCGTGACCACCATCGACGGCGAAGCCCGCCCCCTGCGGGACTTCCTGGGCAAGGCCACGCTCGTGGTCAACGTGGCCAGCCAGTGCGGTTTCACCCCGCAGTACGCGGGCCTGGAAAAGCTCTACCGCGAGCTGAAGGACCAGGGCCTGAACGTGCTGGGCTTCCCTTGCGACCAGTTCGGCCACCAGGAGCCGGGCGACGAGGCCGAGATCAAGCACTTCTGCAGCCTGAACTACGACGTCAGCTTCCCGATGTTCGCCAAGGTCGAGGTCAATGGCGCCAACGCCCACCCGCTGTACCAGGCGCTCAAGGCCGCTGCACCGGGCATCCTGGGCAGCGAGGGCATCAAGTGGAACTTCACCAAGTTCCTGGTCGACAGCCAGGGCAAGGTCGTGGCCCGCTATGCCCCCGTCAGCAAGCCCGAAGGCCTGAAGGACGACATCCAGGCGCTCTTGCGCTGAACCTGTCGCTGAACCTCTCGCCGAGGTCTTGGTCAGGCCTGCAGGCTGAGCTGCTTGAGCAGCAGGCGGGCGCTGGCCACATTGGTGGCGCAGGCCACGTTGTGCACGTCGCAGGCGCGCACCAGGGCGTTGATGTCGGGCTCGTGCGGCTGCGGTGTCATCGGGTCGCGCAGGAAGACCACGGCGTCGACCTCGCCCACGGCCAGTCGTGCGCCGATCTGCAGGTCGCCACCCAGCGGACCACTGAGCAGGCGTTCCACGTTCAGACCGGCTTCGGCCTGCAGGCGCCCGCCGGTGGTGCCGGTGGCCATCAGGGTGCAGCCTTGCAGGAAGGCCTGGAATTCTTTGCCAAGCTGGACGATGTCGTCCTTCTTGCGGTCATGGGCGATGAGGGCAATGATCATCCGCAGATCATAGATGTGTAGCGCCGTGTGGCAGGCTTGTGTCGAAGTGCTTTTCGGGCCGTCCAGGCGTGAAGGGGGCACGGCCTTCGGTGTTAGGCTTGGCTCCCCTGCACGGGGCCACGCTCTGGCGTCGGGTTGACCCGTGCCCCCCGATCGCCCCCCCGACCGACAC